>DAOMOD010000060.1:0-11472 GCA_035444205.1 Lysobacteraceae bacterium | reverse complement strand
AGCGTGGCGCTGTGGCTGCGCCGGCGCTGGTGGTCCGCCGACGGTGCAGCGTCGCCGGCGCCTGACGTTCAGCGCGAACCTGCTAGTTCGGGGCAGCAGGCGGCCAGGTAGGCGGGCCCGCCAAGCTGCGCGGTCTGCCCGGCGATCCATGCCGCTCGTTTGCGCAGGTACGGCGTCGGTGCATCGACGCGGAACCGCTTGGGGCTGGGCAGGACGGCCGCCAGCAGGGCCGCTTCCTGTGCGGTCAGCGCCGCCGCCGACTTGCCGAAGTAGCGGCGGCTGGCCGCTTCCGCACCGTATACGCCGGGCCCGAACTCGGCGACGTTGAGGTAGACCTCGAGGATGCGCTGCTTCGGCCACAGCAGCTCGATATGCACGGTCAGCCAGGCTTCCATGCCCTTGCGCAGCATGCTCTGTCCGGACCACAGGAACAGATTCTTGGCGACCTGCTGGCTGATGGTGCTGGCGCCGCGGGTGCGCCTGCCACTGCGGTGATCGTCCCAGGCCTTGCGCAGCGAGCCGGTATCGAAGCCATGGTGGCGCGGAAACAGCTGGTCCTCGGCCGCCACCACCGAAATCGCCAGCCACGACGACAATTGCCCGGCCCCCACCCATTGCTGCTCGACCGGGTGCGGATCGCGCAGGATGAAACTGGTGGTCGGCGGATTCCACCAGCGCAGGGGCAACACCGCCGCGACCGACAGCAACAGCAGCACCAACAGCAGCACAACGGCAGCCCGCAGCATCCGCTGCAACAAGCCCCTGCGTTTGCGTCTGGTCCGGTACCGTGGCATGTGCGCAACAGGATAGCCGGCCTTGCATTGCCCATGCCGCGTCCCGATAGTGAGCGCATGGCCGATGCAAGCCACAACGACATCATCCACCGATTCCTTCTCGAACGCGCTGGCGTCCGCGGTGCCATCGTGCGCCTGGCAGGCGCCTGGAGCGCGGTACGCAACCAGGGGACCTATCCGGAGCCGATCCAGCGCTTTCTCGGTGAAACCCTGGCCGCCAGCGTTCTGTTCACCGGCCACATCAAGTCCGGCACCAGCCTGTCGATCCAGTTGCGCGCCGAGGGACCGATGACGTCCCTGTACGCCGAGTGCTCCGCCGATGGCGAGGTGCGCGGACTCGCCCGCTGGCATGAGCCGCTGCCCGAGGTCTTGCAGCTTGGCCATCTCAAGGCGCCGGCCCATCTTGCCATCACCCGGGAACAGCGCAGCGGCCAGCGCTACCAGGGCATGGTGCCGCTGCAATCGGCCACGCTGGGCGAGGCCTTCGAATGCTACTTCTGCCAGTCCGAGCAGTTGCCGACCCGGGTCCGCCTGGCCGCCGATCACGACTGCAGCGCCGGCATCGTATTGCAGCACCTGCCCGCCGAAGGCGGCATGGCGGCACCGCTCGATCCCGACGGCTGGACCCGAGCCAACGCGCTTCTGGACACCCTCACCCGTGAGGAACTGCTGGAACTCGACTCGGCCTCGGTGCTGCACCGCCTTTTCCACGAGGAACGCGTACGCCTGTTCCGGGCCCGACCGCTGCGGTTCGGCTGCCGCTGTTCGCAGGAGAAGGTCGAGCAGGTGCTGCGGCATCTCGGCCGCGACGAAGCGGCACAGGCGGTGCAGGAACAGGGCCAGCTCGAGGTCACCTGCGAATTCTGCAACCGCCAGTACCGCTTCGACCGGGTTGATCTGGAGCGTGTCTTCGCCACGGCGAGTTCACCACCTGCGCCGTCGACGCGGCAGTAGGCGGGCGCTGCTACGATCCTGGACTCAACTGCGCTCCATCGACATTCCCGGAGTTGAGTGCATGAGATCGATCGAGGATTACGTCGGCGTGTACCACAACCACGGCCAGGGATACGGCTACCCGGTTCTGACTTGCTCCATCATGTTGAACAGCGACTTCGAGGGTGGTGAATTCATCCTCTTCGACGGCGAGTATCCGATCAAGGCCACTTCCGGCCAGGCCATCCTGTTCCCGTCCAACTTCATGTTCCCGCACGAGATCCGCAAGGTGCGCCAGGGCAAGCGCCATTCGCTGCGGGCCTGGTATCTGTAAAGGCGTCGCGACGTACGTACAGGGAGCGGTGCCGAGCAGGCTCGGCACTACAAGAGCGAAGAGCATGAGAGCTGCCGTAGAGCGGAGCCCTTCGACGTGGATCGAGGCAAGCTTGCTCGCTCACGAGAATGCGCGTATGGCTGCTGCCGGTGATGGGCGGGCGAACAGGAAACCCTGACCGAATTCGCAGCCGAGATCGCACAGGATGCGGCGCTGCTGTTCGGTTTCCACGCCTTCTGCGACCACCTGCAGGCGCAGCGCCTGTGCCAGGGTGAGTACGGCGCGCACCACCGCCGTGCCGCTGCCTTCCGGCTGCACGTCGACGGCGGCGATGAACGAGCGATCGATCTTGAGCGCGTTCAGGGGGAACTGGTGCAGGTAGCTCAGCGAGGAATAGCCGGTGCCGAAATCGTCCAGGGCGATTTCGATGCCGGCCTCACGCAGTGCCAGCAGGGTGCTGCGAACGTCCGCGGGGTTCTCAAGCAGCGTGCCTTCGGTCACCTCCAGCCGCAACTGGCGCGCATCGACACCGGTGGTGACCAGCAGGCCGATGAGCTTCTCGGCAAGCTGCGGCGCGCGGAAGTGCTGCGCCGACACGTTGACGCTGAGGAAGCGTTCGCTGCCATGGATCAGGCTGCGACCGAGCCGGCAGGCGGCCTCGAACATCTGCCAGTCGATGGATTCGACCAGGCCGTTGTCCTCGGCTACCGCCAGAAACTCCGCGGGCAGCAGCAGGCCGCGCTGCGGATGACGCCAGCGCAGCAATGCCTCGTAGCCGACCACGCAGCCATCGGCAAGACGGATGATGGGCTGGAACCACGGTTCGAACTGGGCGCGCGCCAGCGCCCTGCGCAGGTCGCCCTCCAGTTCCAGCAGGCGCAGCGCTTCCTGGTGCAGGCGCTCATCGAACAGCACGTAACGGTGCCGACCCTCGGCCTTGGCGCGGTACAGGGCCACATCGGCGTCGCGCAGCAGCTCCTCCGGTTTGCGGTAACGCACCGCCCCCAGGGCGATGCCGACGCTGGCCGAGGTGAACAGTTCCTTGCCAGCCACGCGGAAGGGCTCGGTCAGGCCGTCGATGATGCGTTGTGCCAGCAGGCCTGGGGCACGCACATCGGTGACCGGCTCGAGCAGGACCGCGAACTCGTCGCCACCCAGGCGCGCCACCAGACCCTTGCCGGCCACGCAGCGGGCGATGCGCGCGGCCACGTCCTTGAGCAGGTCGTCGCCCACCAGGTGACCCACCGAATCGTTGATCACCTTGAAACGGTCGAGATCCAGGAACAGCACCGCGTAGGGATCGCCGCCGTGCCGGGCGTAGCGTTCCAGCGCGTGCTTGAGGCGGTCGAGCAGATAGCTGCGATTGGGAAGACCGGTCAGTGCGTCGTGCAGGGCATCGTGCATCAGGCGCGCCTCGATGCTCTGGCGCTGACCGATCTCCTCGCGCAACTGGACGTTGGCCGATGCCAGTTCCGCCGTACGCTCATCGACGCGCCGCTCAAGGTCGAGGTAGGCGGCCTTCAGCGAATCGTCCGCGCGCTTGCGCTCCAGCGCGGTGGCAATGTGATAGGAGACGAAGGTCAGCAGTTCCTGGTCGCGCGTGCCGTAGTAATGCTCCTGCGAGTAGCTCTGCACGGCAAGCACGCCCACCGTCCGGTCCTCGCAGACCAGCGGCACGCCCAGCCAGCACACCGACTCGGTGCCGCTGGTCATTACCTCTCCGCGTCGGTACAACTCCTCCGACACGCCCTCGCCGGCAAGCACGGCGCGCCCGGTGCGCAACACGTACTCGGTCATGCCCCGGCCCAGTCGGCGCGGCCGGCGCTGCGGATCGAACTCGTCGACCGAGTAGGGAAAGGTCAGGTGTTCGCGGTCATCGCTGAGCAAGGCGATGTAGAAATTGCGCGCGTACAGCAGATCGCTGACCACGCCGTGCACGGCGGCGTAGAACGCCTCGATGCTCTCGCTGGTGGTGGCGAGCTGGGCGATGCGGAACAGCGCCGCCTGCAGGCGCTCGCCGCGTCGGCGTTCCTGCACTTCCTGCTCCAGGACACGATTGGCCTCGCGCAACTGATCGGTGCGCTGGGCTACGCGCCGCTCCAGTTCCTCATGCGCCAGCTTGCGTTCCACTGCGGTGGCGATGTGCTGGGCCACGAAGGTCAGCAGGGCGCGGTCGTCCTCGCCATAGCGCTGTGCCTCGGTGTAACTTTGCACCACCACCGCACCGATCACCGTTTCGCCGCGCAGCAGGGGAACACCCAGCCAGTCCACGCACGGCGCGCCGACCGGCTCGAAGGATTGGCCCAAGGCGCGGTCGAGTTCCTCGGGCGTGCCCATCAGGGTCTGCCCGCTGGTCAGCACGTGGCGCGTCAGCGAGCCGGCCATCTCGTCGATGCGATAGGCGCGGTCCGGCGGTGGCAACTCGGTCTCGACCGAATCGCGGTAGTAGGGGAAGCGCAGGGTGCCGGAGCCGATGTCGAACAGGGCGATATAGAAGTTTTCGGCGTACATGAGCTCGCCGACAATTTCGTGCAGGCGCGCAAACACCCGATCCATGTCCTCGCCCGAGCTGGCGAGGTCGGCAATGGCGAACAGCGCCGACTGCAGTCGCTGCGACTGTTCCAGACGGGCCAGTGAAGCGCGCAGTCTGGACGTCTCAACCTGGCGTTCGAGCACGCGCTCCAGCAGCGGCGCCAGCGACGCCAGTTGATGCAGGCACGCAGCCGTGCCCAACGCTGGGCCCTGCCCCACCAGCAGGAACCGACTGGCACCGGTGAGTGGCCAAAGGCCGAGCGGGCGTCCGGCACGGTCCGACACATCGCCCTGTTCGCCCGTCCTGATGGCCTCGCGCACGGCGTGCAGCAACTGGCGCTCGGGTTCCTCCCCGAGGACGGGACGCGGGTAGGGGTCGCACTGCCACAGGTCGAGCTGAAGCCCCGGATGTTGCCGCGCCCAGTCGGCCAGGCACTGCGCGCAGGACTCCGGACTCTCGCAGCGAAGCAGGTCGACAAGCAGATCACCAAGCCCATCGGCACCCTCGACCGGGCCTCCTGCCTCGACCGTGGGGGTGATGCCGATCTTGCTACGGGCAACCATCGGGCCTTGGCATCCGCAATGTCGATCCGTCAGTGTAGCGGCTGGAGCCGCTGTGGCAATGTACGTCGTCGGCCATACCAAGCCGAACGGGAACAAAGCCTTGCCTGTGGCTTTGTTCCCGTTCGGCTGAGTATACTGGCCCGGCAGGGGCAACACCGGGAACATGCCGCGCGCTGCGCGGTCACCTGTTGTCCAGTCACGGACCCGTCCATGAAGGCATCCACAGGCATCTGCATCAGGGGCACATGCGCGGCAATGGTCGCGACGTGTCTCGCTGCGCCCGCCTTCGGCCAGACGCCATTCCCCGTCCATGAGCGCACGTCCACGCTGGACTGGCTCCTGACCGAACGTACCGCGTCAGCCGACCTCGGCGCACTGGCGCTCTGGCGCTCCGATGACGGCCGATTCGAACTGAGTCTTCGCGAAGGCGGCACTTTGCTGCTCAAGCCGGTAAAGCCGCAGCCCGGTTTTCTGTCCACACAACCCGAGGGTGGTGTCAGCCTGGTCATGCAGGCGCCAGGGTTCTACCCACTGCGTGTCGGTCTGAGCGCGGGCATCGATGGCGCCGCTGATGTGTCCTGCCTCGGTCCGCTTGCGGGCTGGCCCTGCCTCGGTCCGACCGGGTTCGACGTCCTTGGCCTGACGCTGGAGCAACAGGGTCGGGGCACCCTGGCCGCGGGCGTGGGCGGTGAGGATTGGCAGGTCGATCTGTCTTATGTCAGCTACTGGGTTCCCGACCAGGCGCAGGCCATGTTGCTGGCGCCGTCCGCATCGCCCGCCGGACGGTGGCTGCTGGCCGGGTCCACGCCGGGACAACCTGGTCTTCAAGACCCCTGGCGTGGGCAACAGCTCGGCCTGAGTGGCCGCTTCGGGGCGCACGGATCCGACGGCTGGACGCTCGGTGTGAGCGTGGCTCAATGGCGCAGGAGTCCCGGGCCCTGGAGTCAGGGCGAGGAGTTCGACACCGGCGCCTTCAGTTTCGGTTTGAGCCGTGGCGCGTTGAGCGGCGAACTGGTCAGCCGCATCGTCCACAGCGAGCCCTTGGGACAATCGCACCACTACTGGGCCGGACTGGATCTTGGCCTGGCCTGGCGCATGCCCTGGCACGCGGAACTCCGCTTCGGCGCGCGCAACCTGGTCACACGCACACAACAGGCCACGCCTACGCCGCCCGCCGCCATGGACGAGGCGCGCGCACGCACGCCTTATGTCCGTTACCGCCAGGATTTCTGAGCGGCGCCGAATCGCCGACCGGCGTCGGCCTACGATTCCGATCCGCACGCCGCTCTGCCCGCGCCAGCCAGGTGCGGGCGATCAGGGGCAGCTCAGCCCCGCCGGCTGGGTCAGGCGGATCATGTCGTAACCGCCATTACCGTACTCGGGCAGGGTCGAGGCCCAGTCGACGCGCGCCTGGGCGCAGCCGTCAAATTCGATCTCGATCGCGCCCCAGGGACGCCGGTCGACATCGGCCGGGTCGAACTGACGGCCCCAGCGCGCGCCGCTCGGCTGGATCGACTCGTTCGAAACGATGCGGTCGCCGACCAGTTCGCCGATGGCCATCACCCATGCCTGGTTGCCGTCCGGGTCGTAGGTGAACCACACCACCACCGGCACCGGCTGCTGGTCGTTGTTGACCATGTACACGGTGAAACCTTCGCCGTCGCGGGCCGGATCGAAGAAGTGGCCGGAGAACTTCGCCGCCGGGCCAGCCGCCGGCGTGCTGCCGCAGGCGGTGCCAGCGAGCCGGGCGAGATGGGTCAGCCCGTAGCTGCCGCGACCGTAGGCGCCGCCTTCGAGGAAATCGACATGGGCGCTGTCGCAGCCGGTGAAGTTGAAACGCAGCCGGCCCCAGGATTCGCGGACCACGTCGGCCGGGTCGAAGGCGGCGCCGAAGCGCGCGCCGCGGGTGCGCTGCATGTCGACGATGACACTGTCGCCCTCGGGCGCACCCTGGCCGACCAGCCACATCTGGCTGCCGTCGGTGTCGTAGGTGTACCAGATGACGAAGAAGGTGCCATCCTGCAGGTGTTCGACGACGAAGCCCTCGCCATCGCGCTCGGGATCGAACCACAGCCCGGAATGCACCGGCTCGGGATCGCGCGTGCAGCGCCAGGCGGCAAGGTTCTGACTGGGGGTCGGACCCGCCAGGTCGAAGAAACCTCCCACGTAGACCTCATCCAGCCCGCCACGGTTGAAAGGGTGAACCGCAAACGCCCCGATCGCAGGGAACACACCGTCGTTGAAGCCGGGCGGCAGATCGAGGCGGATGCCGCCACCGGGGCTCTGCCACGCGTTGCCCTGCAGGCGCAGCAGGCGACGGGCATTCTGCCCATCGTTGAAGAAGCGCCCGGCCACCCACAGGCTGTCGCCGATGGTCTTCATCGAAACCACCTCGTCGAGGGGGTTCGGCGTCCCCGCCGGTACCGACCAGGCGGCACCGTTCCACCGCGCCAGCCCGGGCGCCGGCTGCGCACCGGCCTGGGTGAACACGCCGCCGGCGTAGATCTGGAACCCCTGGCCATCGTCGTAGGCGGCGATGGTCTCGATCATGTCATTGACGCCGGTCCCGAGCGCCGACCAGGTGCTGCCGTTCCAGGCCGCGATCTGGTTGGCGCTGACACCGCCGGCCTGAGTGAACGTGCCGGCCGCGAACAGGCGCTCACCGGCGCCAAGGTCGGCCGTGGCGAATGCGCGCACCGAGAAGTTGAATCCCGAACCCAGGCCCTGCCACTGGCTGCCATTCCAGCGCCCGGCGAAGTTGAGTGTCGTGCCGCCGATGTTCTGGAAGCCCCCACCCGCGTACAGCGCAGAGCTGCCGCCGAAGTTGCTGCTGAGCAGGGCAAAGACAGGGCCATCCGGCGCGGCGCCGACCGCACTCCAGGCCTGTCCATCCCAGCGCGCCAGGTGCGGCATCGAGACGCCGCCGACGGTCTGGAAGCTGCCGCCGGCATACAGTCTGGGACCGCTGCCATCGTCGTGGACGGCCAACGCGCGGATACCGCCATCCGGTCCACCGGCGAGCGGCTCCCAGTCGACTCCGGTCCAGCGCGCGATGCCGCGTGACGGCCGATCGCCGACATGGAACAGTTCGCCGGCCACGTACAGTGCCGGTCCGTTGCCGTCGTCATACACCGCCATGGCACGCGCCGTATTGTCGGGTGCCAGTCCCGCCGCGGCGGAATCGGCCATCAGCGGCCGCCATCCGTTTCCATCCCAGCGCGCGACATGGCCGATGCGCTGGCTGCCGCTTCGCGTGATGGCACCGGAAGCGTACAGGGAAGGCCCCTGGCCACCGTCGAAGACGGCCAGTCCCGACACGAATCCGGGCGACGTGCTGGTGCCGAAACCTGCGCCCATCGGCGCCCAGTTCTGGCCGTTCCAGCGCGCCACGGCGATGGCTTCATTGCCGCCCGCGCTGCGGAAACCGCCGCCCGCCACCAGCAGGTTCTCGCCGCCGATCTGCACCGACGCCAGGGTACCCACCTCGGCGTCCATGCCGCCGCCGACCTCGGTCCAGGCGCTGCCATTCCAGCGCCCCATCCGACGCACCTGCTGTCCGCCGGACTGGGTGAACGCACCGCCTGCGTAGAGTGCCGGTCCGCTGCCGTCGTTGTGGCTCAGCAGGCGCGTGACGAACAGATTGAAGCCGGGACCGACGCCCTGCAGTGCACCGTTGCGATGCACGGCGACGTAGTTGACCTGGGTGGTGCCGATGCGATCGAAACGGCCGCCCAGGTACAGGGCGTTGCCGCTGCCGTCATTGTGCGCGGCCAGGGTGGTGACCCAGTTGTTGGGCTCGGCGTTGCCCGGCAGCGCGCTCCATGTGCCATTTCGGAAACGGGCCACATGTTCGCCGGGTGCGCCATCGGCGCGGCGGAAACGCCCGCCTGCGTAAAGCGCCGGACCGCCACCGTCGTCGAACACCAGCAGCGTATCGACGCCGCGCCCCATGTTCTGGTCGATGCGCTCCCATTCGCCATTGCGAAGGCGCAGGATGCCACCGGCTACGAAGGCGTTTCCGCTCGTGGCCACGTACAGCTCGGGCCCGGCGCCGTCGTCGAAAATGAGCGCCGCCGTGGGCGTCTGGATATCTCCGAACGGCGTGCGCGCCCATTGCTGGCCATTCCAGGTGGCGACGTTGCTGCTCGGCGACAGAGAGACATGGGTGAACATACCTCCGGCGCGGCTGAAATCGCCACCCAGGATCAGGCGGTTGCCCGATCCAAAATTGCCGGCGGCGAGAAAGGTGGGCGCGGAATTCAGGTCGTCACTGCTGGCAAACTCGGTGCCGAAGCGGCACTGATTGGCATGCGCAGCGAGGGTGGGAAGCGCGCAGGCGAACGCAAGGACTGCAAGTCGGATGAAATGGATCATGGGCGGGGGGGGCTGGTTTGCGAACGGCGTAGGATACCAGCGCGCGCCGGATGCGCCAGTGCAGGTACCATGCGCCTTCCCTTCCACATGAACAGAACGGATGGCGGCCCACCAACACTGGAACCTGTACTGGGAGAGCGGCGCCCAGGGTTCCTTCGAAACCGACGGAAGCGATGAAAGCGGCACCGCGGCCACAGCGCTGTGGGAGGCATTCTTCGCCGGCCTGGCCGAGGGCGCGCGTCATCTCGACGTCGGCTGCGGCAACGGCGGCGTCTCGCTGATCGCCGCCCGTCAGGCGCAATCCTCGGGCCGCGCGCTGCTGCTGCATGCTGTGGACCTCGCCAGCATCCACCCCGACAGGTCGCCCGCCGGGCGCCAACTGGCCGAAGCCGGTGTGACCTTCCGGGGCGGCGTGGACATGACCGCGTTGCCCTTCGAGGATGGCAGTTTCGACGCCGTGACCGGCCAGTACGCACTGGAGTACGCCGATATCGATCGCGCACTTGCAGAAATCGTACGCGTGCTTGCCGCCAACGGCCGCGCGCGCTTCGTCGTCCATCACGCCCGGTCGTTGGTAGTGACCAAGGCGCGCGACGAAGTGTGCCACCTCGGCTGGCTGCTGGGCCGAAGCGGTCTGTTCGATGTCGCGCACGGGTTTCTGGGACGCATCGCCGGCGTGACATCCGCCGAGGCGATCCGAGCGCTGCAGGGCGACCCCGAGGCTGAGGCCCTGCGCCTGCGGTTCAATGCCGTCTGCGACGAGGTTGGTGCACGCATCGCCGACGGCGAGTCCGTGGGCGGACTGCGTCGCGTGCTCGGGCAACTCGGCGAAATCATCAAGAGCCGCGCCGGGCTGGACGCCGCGCAAGCCACCGGCATGGTCGGCGAGATCAAGCTTCAGGTCGAGGCGCACCGGGCGCGCCTCGACGATCTGCTCGACGCAGCTCGCGACGAGTCTGGAATGCGCACAGTTGTCGAACACTTGACCGCGCTCGGCGCCCGTGACGTCGGATTCGACCTCCTCCATCATGCCAATGGCGCCCTGCTCGGCTGGCGCCTGGATTTCCTCCGATGAGCGCACAGCCCCCCTTCCGACTGTTCCCCCTGTCCGCCGTGCCGCTGGGCGAGGCCATCATGCCCGCACCGGAGAGCCTGAACGCCCAGCTCACCACCCTGTTTCTCAAGCTCGAACAGGACGGCGCCGCCTACCGCACCCAGGTACAGCGCGACACCCAACACGGCCTGTTCGAGAGCAAGTTCGACCTGCACCTGCGCAAGGAGCCCGAGGTGCGCAACCTGTTCGGCTTCATCCACATGAGCCTGGCCGGGCTGGTGAAGGAACTGAACGAGTACAGCGAAGCCGAGATGGGACAGCTGCGCTTCGACTACCACAGCTGGTTCCACGTCACCCGCACCGGCGGCTACCAGGGCATGCACAACCACCCCAACGCCTCGTGGTCCGGCATCTATTGCGTCGACCCGGGCGACGACGACGGCAACATCAACTCCGGCGCGGTGCGCTTCCACGACGCCAGGGTCAACGCCGACATGTACTCCGACCCCGGCAACGAACGCATGCGCGCGCCCTACCGCCTCGGCGGCCTGCACCTCCGACACACGCCGGGCAGGCTGCTGCTGTTCCCCTCCTACATCCTGCATGAGGTGTTTCCCTACACCGGCCAGCGCCCGCGCATTGTGGTCGCCTTCAACGCATGGTGCTGGTGGGCCGATCGCGACAATCTGGCGAATCCGTACCGGAAGGCGTGAGTGGGGGATTGGGACCCGGGACTCGGGACTCGGGACTCGGGACTCGGGACTCGGGACTCGGGAAGAGCGTAGCCGCTCCTACAGTCGGCGTAGGGCGGCATCACCATGCCGCCGTCTTCGGCCCGTGGGGTGGATGTCGGCACGGTGGTGCCGACCTACGGCTGTCATGGTAGG
>DAOMOD010000059.1:11998-20786 GCA_035444205.1 Lysobacteraceae bacterium | reverse complement strand
GTGACGATCGCGGTCCCGCTCTTTCCGACAGCGACGGCGGCTGCGGCGCTCGCCCTCCTGCGGATCGCGCCGCCATACCCCTGGCAGGGTCTGCGCCAGCAGGTTCATGGACGACAGGATCTGGGTGACACTGTCGTGCAGATCGTGAGCCAGCCGCTGGCGCTCGAGAAGCACCGCATTCTCGCGTGCGGCGTCGCTCAGGCGCACGTTGTTGAGGGCGAGCGCCAGGTGCTCCGCGACCACCTCCAGGCTCTCGGCGTCGAGCGCATCGAAGGGCTGGTCGCTCTCGACGTTGATGACACCCAGCACCTCACGGCCGAGGCGGATGGGCACCGCCAGTTCCGCCTGCGGCGGCGTGACACCGTCGGGACACAGGTAGCGCGGATCGTTGGGTACGTCGTTGATCAGCAGCGTGCGCCGCTCGCGTACCGCCGCACCCATGATGCCCTGCGCCACCGGTACCCGGTCCTCGCGACGGATCAGCCGCTTGTAGCTGCCGCCGCGAATGCGCACCACCAGCGTGTCGGGATCGTCCGGATCGAGCAGGGGAATATCGACGTTGGGAAATTCGAGCAGCTCGTGGATGGCATCGGCCGCGCGCTGCAGGAACTCGTCGCGGGCGAGATCCTGGACGATGATGCCGGCCACCCGTGCGATCAGGTGGAAGCGCAGGCGTCGACGGTGTTCGCTGGTGTAGCGGCGGGCGTTGACGATGGCTACCGCGGCGTAGCGTGCGAACAGCTTGAGCATCGCCACGTCGCGGCGGTTGAAGCGATGCGGCGCTCGGACGCCGATGCCGAAGAACCCGATCATCTCGCCGCGCCAGCGTACCGGGACGCCGATCACGTGATTCCCGGCCAGTTCGGGCAGGGTTGCAGTGGGGATATCGCCGTAGCGGCGCATGAGCGGACGCCCGCTCGCCAGCACCTCGCCCGCCAGGCCGATGCCGCGTGGCATCAGCGCACCCAGCTCGGCTGCCGGCATGTTCCACGCGGCCACCGTGCGGATGGCATCGCAGGAGGGCTCGTACAGCCCGATGGTGCCGTCGTCGGCGCCGATCAATGCGCAGGCATGCTCGACGATGCGCGCGAGCAGCGGCTCAAGATCCAGCTCGCTGGCGATATCCTCGAGCATGCGGCGCAACGGAACGCGCTGCGGTCTGCCTTGATCGCTACGAGGCGACTCTGGAATGGGAATCGGCGAATCCATGGCAGCCTTCGGAAGCACTGCCATAGTGTAGTGCCTTGGATACCGTCAGGCATGCCTGCGGCAGGCTTACGCCTCTTCGAATCCGTTGCCGAAGACCGCGTCGCCATCAGCCACGACGATGCATGCCGAGAACTCGGAGGTCTCGTTTGTCGAATTGCGGGTGGCTGTCGCGGTGATGAAGCTTCCGACAGGCGCCGCATCCGGCAAGCTGAACCCGAAGCTCTCGTCGCTGCCGGAGGCGGTAGGGAATACGGTGGTGGCGATCGGCTCCTCACCCTCGCCATGACCGGAAGGATCGCAGGCGCTGCTCACGTACCAGTCGAGCAGATAGACGATCAGGCCAATCCCGGCCGGACGATCGAGGAATCCTGTCACGTGCAGGCTGCCACTGCTGCGCCGCGCGCTACCGAGCACCGGGAAATTCTGAAGGCCGTTCGGCCCGGTGTCCGCATCGTCCGGGTCGTTGGGAGTGACGCCGTCGGGAAGATTGCCATCGGCCACAAGGTCGATGCCGAGACCGTTGTTGTCGTGGATATGATTGGCGTTGATACGCGCCTGCGACGACTCGCCCCGCAGCACGATGCCCGTACCGTTGAAGGCAATCCGGTTCCTTCCCGGGCCACCGCCGCCGATCACCCAACCGCTGGCATTGTTATCGATGATGATGCCGAAGCCATTGCCAAGGGCCAGGACGCCATCGGCGGCCGTACCCACCAGATTGCCCTGTACGGTGCCACCGCTTGACAGGGCTCCGATGGCCTGCACACCGAAGGAGTTGCCCGAGATCAGGTTGCGCGCGGCAAGCGTGGTGCCGCCTACACGATGCCCGGAGCCCGAGAGCACACGTACACCGATACTGTCACTGCGATCCAGGGTTCCACTTGGGTCGGTGCCAATGAAGCAGCCCTCGATCGTCACTCCCTGGGGCGCGCTGTTGACGGTGCCGATCTGGATTTGCGGTGCAAACCGGTTGATCACCAGCCCGCGCACCGTCACGTTGTCTGCATCGATCGTCAGGCCGACGCCGCCGGAAACGCTGCCGCGCAGTTCGATGCGAAGTTCGGCATTGGTTCCGGTTGCGGAAGAATTCGCGGATGCGCCAGGCTGCGTGTAGCCATCGACAACCACATCGGCACGAACGATGGCGGGCAAAGGCGTCACCGGCTGGATGGTGTGAACGCCGGCGCCGGGAATGTTGAAGGCGATGGTATGCGGGCCAACCGACGCATTGGCGGCTTCGATGGCGGCGCGCAACGAGCCCGCGCCTGAATCGTTGGTCGTCAGGACCACGAAGGTTGCGGCACCCGCACCGTGCGGCACGCCAGCCAGGAAGCATGCAAGAACCCACAGTGGAATTCGAATGGCCATCGTGCTTTTCCCCGCTCGCCCAGGTGGCGGACACCATGGCGCAGGCGGGAAGCGGTTGACAGCCGCCGATGGGGGGCGATCCAGGGGTAACCTTCGGCAGTGCCCACCCTGACCGAAGTCAGCCGCCGTCCGGGGCCGAAAGCGCCAGCCAGCGCGCCTCGAGCAGGTCGAGACGCAGCGCACCGGGCGCCCCGGGCGAGGTCCGCGCGGCCAGACTGGCGGCGGGCTCGCGATCGGCGAGTGTGGCGATGCGCTCCTTGACCTGCCGGTAGGCTTCCCGGAACGGCACGCCATCGCGCGCCAGTTCCACTGCCAGATCGGTGGCGTACATCGAGGGTTCGATGGCCTGCAGCATTCGAGCGGGATTCCATTGCAGGCCTTCGAGCAGGCGCGGCAACAGCGCCAGCGCATCGAGGCCCTGGCGCAGGGCGCGGATCAGCGGTGCCTTGGTGAACTGCAGGTCGCGGTGGTAACCGGACGGCAGGGCCAGCACCTGCTCGATCTCGACGCGCGCGCCAGCTACCACGCCATAGCGGGCGCGCAGCAATTCCACGACGTCCGGGTTGCGCTTGTTGGGCATGATCGACGAGCCCGTCGTCCAGATGTCCGGCAGCGCCACGAATCCGAACTCGGCGCTGCTGAACAGCGACAGGTCCCAGGCCAGTCTGCGTACATCGAGGAGCGGGTGTGCCAGCGCTTCCAGCACGGCCAGTTCGAACTTGCCGCGCGACAACTGGGCATAGTGCGGATTGACCTGCAGGCGCGCAAATCCGAGCGCCTGCGTGGTGTGCTCGCGGTTGAGCGGCAGGTTGACGCCATAGCCGGCCGCGGTGCCGAGCGGGTTGGCGTCGATCCAGTCCTGTGTCTGCCTGGCGCGCCACGCGTTGTCGACGAAGGCCTCGGCCCAGCCCGCCCACCAGTGTCCTGCAGAGGACACCACGGCGCGTTGCAGGTGGGTGTATCCCGGCATCGGCACTTCGCTCTCCATCGCTGCGCGGTCGAGACAGACTCGGGCAATGGCGCGACAGAGCCCCGAAAGTTCCAGCAGCCTGGCCTTGAGGAACAGGCGTGAGGCGACCAGCACCTGATCGTTGCGGCTGCGCCCGGTATGGACCTTGCGGCCAACGTCGCCGAGCCTGTCGGTGAGCCAGGCCTCGATGGCGGAATGGCCATCCTCGAAACGCTCGTCGAGGACGAAACGGCCGGCAGCGACCTCGACCTCAAGTTCGCCGAGCGCGGTATCGAGTGCAGCCGCTTCCGCGGCGGTCACGATGCCGATGCGTCCAAGGCCCGTCACATGCGCGCGGCTGGCCTGGATGTCGAACGGCAGCAGCTCACGGTCGAGGATCACATCCTCGCCGGCAAGGAAGCGCATGATGGCCTCGTCGGTGGACGAGCCGGAGGATTGCCAAAGGAGATGGGTGCTCATGTCGTCATTGTGCCCTGCATCGCGATGCTGTCCTGCAGGAGCCCACTGGTGGGCGACCGTGGTATCGCTGCGAAGCTGCCCGCCGGTCGCCCACCAGTGGGCTCCTACAGGGACATGCCGGTGGTCTCGGGAAGGCCGAGCGCCAGGTTGATGTTCTGCAGCGCCTGCGTCGCTGCGCCCTTGAGCAGGTTGTCGAGCACCGACACCAGCACCAGTCGTCGGCCCTCGTCGGCGAGTTCGAAGCCGCCCAGCGCAGCGCCGTGGCTGCCGGCGATGCGGCTGACCCAGGGCGCCTCGTCCTGCACCGCCACCAGTGGTTCGTCGGCGTACCAGCGCCGATAGCGTTCGCATACTTCGTCACGTTCCAGCACGCCGGCGACATGCATGTTCACGGTCATGGAAATGCCTCGGAAGAACGCCGCCACGTGCGGGAAGAACTCGACCGGGTGGCCGAGGTGGCGCGTCACCTCACGCTGGTGCAGATGGCCGGACAGGCTGTAGGGCATCAGGTTGTCGCGCAGCAGTTCGGGATCGTTCTTCGGTGACGGCGTGGTGCCGGCACCGGAGTAGCCGGACACACCGAAACACTGCGGCGGTCCGGTCAGCACGTCCAGCATCGGCGCGATCGCGAGCTGCATGGCGGTGGCGTAGCAGCCCGGGTTGCTGATGCGGCGCTGGCCGGCATATCCCTTTCGCGTCAGTTCGGGCAATCCGTAGTACCAGCGCTCGTCGAAACGGTAGTCGGCGCTGAGATCGACGATCAACGTATCGGGCGCTTCGCATTCGATGGCTTCGACCCAGGGCGCCGCCTTGCCGTTGGGTAGCGCCAGCACCACCACGCCCATCGTGCGGCGCGCCACTGCTTCCGGGTCCAGCGCCTCGAAGCGCAGTGAGCCCCGATAGCCCGGCATCACATCCGCCACCGCCTGCCCGTCCAGCTCGCGGGAACCGACGCAGGCCAGCTCCAGCGCCGGATGCGCCGCGACCAGGCGGATCAGTTCCGCCCCCACGTGGCCGCGGGCGCCGATGAGGGCGAGGGGGGTGGGGGGGATAGACTTCGACATGTCCGGTCGTTGTGAGGTCGGTTGATGGGAGGTATGGGACGGAAAGGGCTTAGGGCCTAGGGCTCAGGGCCTAGAGGAAAAGCCTTGGAGGCCATGCTCCTTCGCATTGACGGAACTCATGCTGTATCGAACCTCCACCACAAGTGTTGTCGAATCGAACTTGCGAACTCTAGGCCCTAAGCCCTAGGCCCTACGCCCTGATCCCCAGGCCCTAAGCCCTGAAATGCCCTAAGCCCTGTCCTTCAACGTCACCCCCCTCCCCTCGCAATGCGCCACGCAGCGGGCGATATCCTCCCATGCTTCGATGCCGTACCAGAACACGTTCCACCTGTCGCTCTTCACGCAGCCGTCGGCCTCCTCGAAGTAGAAGTCGTTGACGGCGTTGCCGTGGCGCGAGCGCCAGAACAGTTTCGGGTTCTCGTGGCGCATGCGGCGCCAGGCGGCGCGGCCCAGGCCTTCGCCCTGGGCGTCGTCGGCGACGGCGAACTTGTCGAGATGGGCGAAGCCCTCGTCGCGGGTGAGCAGCAGCGCGGCGCGGTAGTGTTCGCTGACGTAGGCGCGCCACAGCGGGGTGCGCTCGAAATAGTCGGCGGTCAGCTTGCGACGGAATCCGGACTCGATCAGGTTCCTGAGTCGGTCCAGGTCGAGCTGGTCCCAGCGCGTGTAGCGCTTGACCTTCTCGCCACGCCGCACCAGGGTGCCCGATCCGCGATGCGTGAACAGCTCCTTGGCCAGCTCCGCCGGGCGCGTGATCGACACCGAGGACTCCAGCGGCAGATGCTTCAGCAGGTCGTGGATCTGCTCGATCTTGAGCCGCATGCCCGAGTGCAGCCAGGGCTGCCGGCGCAGTTCGGCGTAGTCGGTACTGAGATTGATGGAATGGATGATGTGGCCGTCGCCGTCCAGAAGTCCCCCGGTGCCGGTGAGGAAGATGATCTTGTAGGGCTTGAGCGTCTTGACCAGCTCATTGGCGGCGTAGTCGGCATTGACGTTGAGGATCTGGCCGTCGCGGGTCTCGCCGAGACTGGCGATGACCGGAATGGAGCCGGAGCGGATGCTGGCATCGACCGGTTCGCGGTGCACGCGGGTCACCTTGCCGACCAGGCCATAGCGGCGGCGGTCGAGCAGCGCCGACTCGAACACTGCACCGGTGATCGAGGTGGCACGCGCGCCGACACCATGCAGGGCCTCGACCAGGCGCAGGTTTTCCTGGTGGAAGACACGCCGCACCACGGCAAGCGCCGCCGCCGGCGTCACCCGCAGGCCGTCCAGCACGTGGGTCTTGACGCCTTCCGCTTCGAGTTCGTCGTTGAGCTGCGGTCCGGCGCCGTGCACCACGATGGGCGTCAGCCCGACCTGCTGCAGGAAGGCCAGCGACGACACCAGGTTGCTCATGTCCTGCTTCAGCACCGCACCGCCCACCTTGACCACGGCGAAACGATCGGCGTCGAGCTGCGAAAAGCGTTTGAGGTATTGCTGGATCTCCTTGGCGCTGCCGATGTTCGACAGCAGGCGGACGATGACGTTGCGGGTTTCGCGGTGCGCGCTCATTGCGAAAGGATCCGTGCGTAGTGGCCGGCCACGGCCTCGAGTTCGTCGAGCGACACCCACTCGTCGGCGGTGTGCGCCTGGGCGATGTCGCCGGGGCCGAACACCAGGGCGTCAAGACCGGCGTCCGAGAACAACGAGGCCTCGGTCCAGAAGTCGACCGGCTCGCCGATCGGCAGGCCGAGCGATTCGGCCAGTGCGCGCCCTGCCGCGAGCTGTGCATCGGCAACCTCACCCGCGGCGGCGGGCAACGGCGGGCCGCGAAAGGTTTCCGCAAAGTGCGCGATCTCATCGGCGCCGGCGAGGTCGCGGAAGGCGACCAGCAAGGCATCGATCGACTGGCTCGGCAGCGGCCGGAAACCGAAGCGCAGGTACGCCTCCGGCGCGATGATGTTGGCCTTGATGCCGCCTTCGATGCGGCCGATGTTGAAGCGGAACCCGGACAGCCCGCCGAAGGCATCGCTGTCGAGCGATGCTGCAAGGTCGAGCGCCCGCCCACCCCAGCGCACCGCGCGGTGCAGGGCACTGTCAGTCTGCCAGTTGCGCGCCGAGGAATGCCCGGCGCGCCCGGTGAAGCGCATGTCGACGGCGGCGATGCCGCGATGCGCCAGCACCGCCTGCGCCCGGGTCGGCTCGGCGATCACCGCCTTCCCGAAGCCGTGGTCCTCACCCAGGAATGCGGCGATGCCACGCGGATCGTTGGCCTCCTCGTCGGTGGTGAACAGCAGCGCCACGTCGCCCGGCGTCTGCGCCGCCGCAGCCAACATCGCCGCCGCCGCGCCCTTGATGTCGCAGGCGCCGAGCCCGTAGGCGCGACCATCGGCAACATGCAGCTCGAACGGGTTGCGCGTCCACGCCGGCGAGTCGGGCACCGTATCCATGTGGAAGTTGAACACCACATCGGGATCGCCGCGACGGGCGAACAACGACACCGAGCCCGCCCCATGATCCGTCACCACCCGCTCGAAGCCTTGCAGCGCATCGTGCAGATAGCCGATCAGACCATCGGTGCCGATCAGGCGCGGCGGGTTGCGGGTGTCGTGGGAGACGAGGGTTTTGAGGTGTTGGAGGGTGAGTTGCAGCATGGGGTGTGTGTTCGTTGCGGTAGGGGATGGGTTTCGATGGAGGGCCTAGGGCCTAGGGCTTAGGGCCTAGAGGTAGCTAGTGCGCGGCGATGTTGCATTTCCGGAAAGTTTCCGCATACCGATAGCTTCATGTTGAGCGTACGCCGCAATCTCGCCGGCTGTTCCCTAGGCCCTAGGCCCTAAGCCCTAGGCCCTAAGCCCTAAGCCCTAAAAGCCCCAGGCCCTCGATCGCCCTAGGCCCCTTCCCGCCCCCGATTCACCTCCGCCCAAAGCGTCGAACTCATCCCGTACAGCCGGATGAATCCTTCCGCCTCGGCCACTCCCCAGTCGGCGGCCTGGGCATAGGTGGCGCGGGCGCTCTTCAGGATGTGCGCAGATTCGATTGCCACGGCGTCCACGGTGCCGCCTTCGGTGCGCAGCGTCACCTCGCCGTTGACCGTGCGCTGGCTGGATTCGATGAAGGCCTCGAGGTCAGCCTTCAGCGGATCGTGGAAGAAGCCCTCGTATACGAGTTCGGTCCATTTCTGCGCCACGCTGGGCTTGAAACGGTTCTGCTGCTTGCTGAGGACGGCCTCTTCCAGCGCCCGGTGCGCCGCATGCAGGGCGGTGAGACCGGGCGCCTCGTAGACGATGCGGCCCTTGAGGCCAATGGTGGTATCGCCGGTGTAAAGGCCGCGACCGACGCCGTAACGGGCGAAATCGCGGTTCAGGCGCTTGAGAATCTCGATGCCGGGCAGGCGTTCGCCGTTCAGGCTCACCGCCTCGCCATGCTCGAAGCCGATGCGTAGCTCGAATGGTTCGGAGGGCCAGTCGGCACGCGGCGCGCACCAGCCACGGGCACCCTCGCCCGGCTTCTGCCACTGGTCGATCTCGCCGCCGGACAGGGTCACGCCGAGCACGTTCTCATTGATGGTGTAGGCCTTGGCCTTGGCCCGGGTCGGGAAACCGCGCTGGTCGAGGAACGCCTGCTCGTAGGCGCGCACTTCGGTGTGCTCGCGCTGGATCTCGCGGATCGGGGCGTGGATCACAAAGTCGCCCAGCGCCTTCACGGTCAGGTCGAAGCGCACCTGGTCGTTGCCCATGCC
>DAOMOD010000059.1:0-11967 GCA_035444205.1 Lysobacteraceae bacterium | reverse complement strand
ATCGCAGCGCTTGAGGCAGGCCTCGACGATCAGGTAGCGGTCGGAGACCAGCAGCGGGTACTGGCCCTGGTACCACTGACCTCCGCGGATCAACGGCTTGACGAAGGAGTTCCATATCTCCGGGCCGGCATCGATGGTGACGTGCGAAGCCACGCCCAGCTCGGCGGCACGCGCTTCGATGTACGCCCGCTCCTCGGCATCCACGCCGCCGGTATCGGCAAACACGGTATGCACGCGGAAGCCGCGTTCCCTGAGGTACGGCACACAGAAGCTGGTGTCGAGGCCGCCGGAGAAGGCGAGCACAAGATCCTGTTCGGGACCCGGGACCCGGGACCCGGGACCCGCGGGAGAGGTTGCGTGTTGCTGTGGCATGAGGCTTTTCCGGTAAGTTGAAAAGAGCAAGACGTTGCACGTTGCCGGGACGGCCTACCCGGGTCCCGGGTCCCGGGTCCCGGGTCCCGACAATCCGCGCACCAGCGCCGCCATCACCGCCTTCTGCACATGCAGCCGGTTCTCCGCCTCGTCGACCGCGAAGCAGTACGGCGCGTCCATGACCGTGTCGGTCGCCTTGATATTGCGGCGCAGTGGCAGGCAGTGACTGAACAGGCCGTTGTGGGTGAGGGCCATCTTGCGCTCGTCGACCAGGAAATGGCGATGGGCCTCGCGGATGGGCTTCTCCTCATTCCAGCGGCCGAAGTAGGGCAGCGCGCCCCAGCTCTTGGCGTACACCACCTCGGCGCCTGCATAGGCCTCATCGGGATCATGGCTGATGCGCAGAGAACCGCCGTTCTCCCTGGTATTCGCTTCGCCCAGAGCCATGTAGCGTTCGTCCAGCACGTACTCCGGCGTGGGACACAGCAGGGTCACATCCATGCCCATGCGGGTGGCGATCAGCAGTGCCGAATTGGCCACGGCGGTGTTGAGCGGCTTGGGGTGGTAAGTCCAGGTCAGCACATACCTGCGGCCGGAGAGATCGCCCAGGCGCTCACGCATGGCCAGCGCGTGCGCCAGTTCCTGGCAGGGGTGGGTGATGGTCTCCATATTGATGACCGGCACGCTCGCATGCCGGGCAAAGGCCTTGATCACGCGGTCCTGGCGGTCCACTTGCCAGTCCTCGAACTTCGGAAAGGCGCGCACGCCGATCAGGTCGACGTAGCGGCTGAGCACGCGCGCCACTTCGGCGATGTGCTCCTCGGCCTCGCCGTCCATGACCACGCCGTCCTCGAATTCGATACCCCAGGCGCTCTTGCCCGGCTCAAGCACCACGGCATGGCCGCCGAGCTGCCAGACGCCGACATCGAAACTGGTGCGGGTGCGCATCGACGGGTTGAGGAACAACAGCGCCACCGCCCTGCCCTTCAGCGCATCGCCGAACGGCTCGCGCTTGAAACATGCAGCCGCGTCCAGCAGCGCATCCAGCTCGGCACGGCTGAAGTCCTGGGTGGTGAGAAAATGTCGAATGGCCATCGAATATCGAACCCCTGAAACGAAAAAACCCGGCACAAGCCGGGTCGAGATGCGTATGCGAAACGCCGCCGGCCCGGATCAGATCCAGCCAAGTCGGCGCGCACGAGAAGTCATGCCGGAGGCGAGGCGGGCCCCGCTGACTCCGGACAGGACAGCCGGTACTGGATGGGCGTGGTTCCGGGACATGACCGCCGCAGTGTAGTCAGTTCCTCAAGTCAACGCCAGCGCCTGCCGCGACGGGAACTCGTGGCCCCGGACTTGACGCTCGCGAAACGACCGCTAGCATGGACCAGGACCGATCCGGTCCTTCGCCTTGGGGGGGCGTCGCTTCGGGGGGGTGAGAGCCCGTGCGGCCGAATTTGGCCGGATTGGCTTCAAGCCCGTGTTGTACGCAAACACGACGCTCGTTCAGGGAGACGTACTCATGAACCGACTGACACGCACGGCCATGTGGGCCGTCGTCTGTCTTTGTCCCATCGCCGAAGCCCTTGCCCAGGGGCTGCCCACACAAACCTGGCCGGCAGGCACCCAGGTGTCCATGTGGAATCACGGCGGCCGCATCACCACCTTCCACCGCGGCTACCTGTATCTCGGCGGCACGGAGGGCCAGGGTACCTGGACCTACGACATCTCGAACGCGGCGTCGCCGCAGCTCGTACGCACCTTCGCCACCGGCGTCAACGGCCACTCCTGGGGCAAGGTCGGCGACGTGTTCTGGCGCGCCTACTGGATACCAGAGATCGGCGACTCGAGCCCGCGGCCGTTTCAGAACCTGTCCAACATGCTGGCGCCAAGCCAGCAGACCACCGACGTCGGCAACTTTCCCTCCGGACAGCCGCCACTGGGCTGGCCGGGCAACTGGCTCGACACCTACCCCTACGCCTTCGGCAACAACATCTACGATGCCCGTATCGGTTGGTGGCCGCCGGCCGCGGAGATCAATGTCGGCGAGATCGCCAGCATGACCAGCGGGCCGAACCGCTGGCGGCTCGGCAACCTGCTGTTCCTTACGCCCTCCGACAGCCAGAACGGCATCGCCGTGTTCGACATCAGCGTGCCGACCGATCCGGTGCTGCTGGACGTTCTGTCCGGAAACTACCGCCAGTACACCAACGCCTGGCAGATCTGGCGGAACTTCCTGGTGATGATGGACGGCACCAACGAGAACGGACCGCAGGGCAACGCCAACGCCCTGGTAATCGATATCAGCGACCCCACCAACCTGCAGCTCGCCTTCACCATCCCCTACAACGATCTGCCCGGCCGCTACGTGCACTTCCAGGATGAATACGCCTTCGCCGGCCGCTTCCACCAGGGCACCAAATACAACATGGAGACGCGCCAGGTGGCGCAGGCTTTCACGCCCACGCCATGCTGCGCCGGCGACTTCCAGTGGATTCCGCTCGGTCACCTGGTGCTGGCCTCGTCGTCCGAGACTGACGGCTCGCGCTCCTACCTGTTCGCTCACCAGAACGGCCTCGACACCACGCGACCCAGTGTCGGCTACCACCTGCCGCGACCCAACGACACGCACCAGTCGCTGCACACGGTGGTAGGTCTGGTGATCAACGAGACGCTCGATTCGACCACGGTCACGTCGCAGAACATCGTGCTTCGCCCGGTGGGTGGGGCGCCGCTGGCGACCACGGTCATCCACACCAGCTACAACGTGGTCAACATTGTTCCCGACCAGCTACTCCAGCCCAATACGACCTACGAGGTCAGCCTGATCCAGAACGGTGTGCGCGACGTCGCCGGCAACGGCTTCCATGCCTTCAGCTTCCGCTTCTCCACCGGAGCCACGGTGATCGAGCCGGACGACCTGTTCCGCGACGGCTTCGAGTCCTGAGCGCAGAGCGGATGTTTCGGTCGCGGTGGCTGCTGCTGTTCCTGCTGTGCCTGGCGGCCGCCGCGCCGGCGCTCGCACAGGTGCAGGTACACGGTGTCGAAAGTGTGCCGGCCACGCCGCTGACGCTCGGCCTGCCGGTGCAGTTCCAGGCCCAGGCGAGCGCCGCCGGGGGCGGCGCCCTGGAGTACCGCTGGGATTTCGGCGACGGCACGCCGCGCACCGACTGGCTGCCGGACGACAACGTGAATCACCTCTACCAAGGCGCCGGCGCCTTCACCGTGCTGGTGCAGGTGCGTCACGCGACGCAGGGACTGGCCAGCGCCACCAAGCCGGTGGTGGTGCGCCTTCCTGCCGGGCCGGCCGCGGCTGCGTCCAGTCCGATTCTGATGCACGTGGCGCGGCGCGAGGTCTGGGTCGCCCATCCCGATCACGGCAGCATCGGGGTCATGGATGCCGACCTTTTCGATCTGCTCGCCGAGATCGACAGCGGCGGTCATGCGTCCTCGCTGGCCCTCGATCCCTTCGGCCAGGTCTGGGTGAACAGCCAGGACGAGGATGTCATCCGTCGCATCGACCCGGTCAGCCGCAGCGTCACGGCACAGATCGACCTCGGCTACGGCGCGCGCCCGGTGGCGCTGGTGTTCGATGCGCTCGGAACCGGCTACGTCGCCCTGGCCGGGCCGGGCCGGGTGCAGCGTTTCGATCCCGGTACCGCGGAACCCGGACCCGCGCTTGACGTCGCTCCGGCGATCGAGGCGCTGGCGGTGCGCGCCGATGCCGGCGCGCTGTATGTCAGCAGCCTGGTCAGTCGCGGCGAAAGCGGCACGGTGTGGCGCATCGATCTGCCGGCCTTCGACCAGGCCGATCCGATTGCGCTGCCGCTGGACACCACCTCGCCCGACTCGGGCACCGCCGCCCGCGGCCTGCCCAATTATGTGGCGGCGCTTGCCCTGACCGAGGATGGTGGGAACCTGTGGTACGGCGCCAAGAAGGACAATCTGCTGCGCGGCCTGTTCCGTGAAGGGCAGGCACTCACCTTCGAGACCACGATGCGCTCGCTGGTCGGCCGCATCGATGCCGGTACTTCCATGGAACTGGTACCGCGGCGCATGGATCTCGACGACGCCGGCCGCGTGTCTGCGCTGCTGTTGGCACCGGGATCCAGTCACCTGTTCGCGGCCCAGGAGACCAACAACCGCGTGCTGGTGCTCGACCCCTGGAACCGCCGCGAACTGACTCAACTGCCGGTGGGGCGCGCGCCGCGCGGCCTGGCTTTCGATCCCGTCGAGCGCCGCCTGTTCGTGCAGAACTTCCTGTCCCGCACGGTCAGCGTGTTCGCGGTCGGCGACCAGCTCGACGACGGCGCCAGCCCGGTCGAGGCCCTGGGCAGCTTTGCCAGCGCCTCCTGGGAGCCGCTCGATGCCGATGTGCTGCTCGGCAAGCGGGTGTTCTACAACGCCGCCGATACGCGCATGGCGCAGGACGGCTACTTCTCCTGTGCCGCCTGTCATCTCGATGGGCGCAACGATGGCCAGGTCTGGGATTTCACTCAGCTCGGCGAGGGATTGCGCAACACCACCAGCCTGATCGGCAATGCCGGCATGGGGCGCGGCCTGCTGCACTGGACCGGCAATTTCGACGAGGTCCAGGACTTCGAAACGCCGATCCGCAATCTGTTCGGCGGACTCGGTTTCATGGACGACGGCGACTATTTCGCCGACGGCCGCGACCACCCGCTCGGCCCGACCAAGGCGGGCTTCTCCCAGGACCTGGACGCGCTTGCCGCCTTCCTTGCCAGCCTCGACCGCGACGACCGCTCGCCCTTTCGCCAGCCCGACGGCAGCTTGAGTCCCGAAGGCATCGCAGGCCGCCAGTTGTTCGCGCAGCTTTCCTGCCATCGCTGCCACGCCGGCGAGGCTTTCACCGACAGTCCGCAGGGCTATCGCCACGACGTCGGCACCTTGACCGCGGCCAGTGGCGGGCGGCTCGGCGAGGAGGCGCTGGCGCTCGACACCCCCAGCCTGCGTGGCCTGTTCGGCTCGGCGCCCTATCTGCACGATGGCTCGGCGGAATCCCTGGAGGCGGTGCTGCTGGAGCGCAACCCGGGCGGCGCCCACGGCGATACCGCCACCCTCGATGCCGAGGAGCTGGCCGAGCTCGTATCCTTCCTGCTTCAGATCGACGCCAACGAGCCTGGCATGGGCCCCGCTGCACAGCTCGACATCGTGGCGCCCGGTGCCGGCCAATCGGTCGTCGTCGGCGACCAGGTGGCGCTGGCCATCACCAGTGACCTGCCGCAGATCGTGCGCGTGGATTACCGGGTGGATCTCGAGATCGTCGCCAGCGCCCTTGCCCCGCCCTGGAGCACCGCATGGACGGCCAGCGATCCGGGACTGCGCAGCGTGCACGCCGACGTGCTGCACGACGACGGCCGGTTCCAGACCCTTTCGGCGCCGCGCTCACTGCAGGTGATGGGCCTCCCGATCTTTGCCGATGGCTTTGAGGCGGGCACCGACTGAGTCGATCGGATCGAACGGCGGACCGGACAAGCCGGATCCACCACCTGTACGGGAACGATGCCTATTCGGCCGGCGTCACCGACACGCGGATGCGCAGGCGCTCGCCTGGGTCGTAGGGCAGGCGCGACATGTAGACCTGGCCGCGATAGCGGTACTCGACATCGAAGCCGGCGATGCGGCGCTCCTCGGCCCAGCCGTCGACGATGCGGCAGCGCGTTTCGCTGGTCTCGTGGTAGCGCTCGGGATGGTTGCGGCGCGCGGTCTCGCTGCCGATGGCACTGCCGGCGACTGCACCGGCCACGGTGGCCGCCTTGCGCCCGCTGCCCTTGCCTACCTGGTTGCCGATCACGCCACCGATGATGGCGCCGACGACGGCACCTCCGGCCCCGCTGGAGCCTTCGCGATGGACCACGGTGTCTTCGTAGCACTCCTCCACCGGGCGGCTGACGCGGACGGTTTCGTAGAAGGGCTCCGAACGCAGCACGTCGGCATAGGCGAAGCTGACGTTCTCCATGGCCAGGCCAAGGCCGGGCATGGCGGCAAGTACGGCGACCACAGCGAAAGCGGCAATTCTCATCGGTTCACACCTCGGCAGGCTCGGGGCTGGCCCGCTCTTAGCTGGGCAAGATTAGACCACCGACAGGCTTAACCGTCATTCAAGGCGGAATGCATCCACCGCCCGTTACAATGTTGCGCAGCACAAGCCAAGGCCGCACATGGATATCCGTCTCTACAACACCCTGACCCGCCAGACCGAAGTCTTCGCGCCGCTGGACCCGGCGCGGGTGACCATGTATGTCTGCGGACCCACCGTCTACAACTTTGCCCACATCGGCAATGCCCGCCCCTACGTGGTGTTCGGCCTGCTCGCGCGCCTGCTCCGGCGCCGTTATCCGGGCGTGATCTACGCACGCAACATCACCGATGTCGACGACAAGATCAACGCCGCTGCGGCCGCCGCCGGCGTGCCGATAGGAGACATCACGGCGCGCTATACGGAAGCCTTTCACGCCGACATGGCGGCACTCGGCGCCGATGCCCCCGATGTCGAGCCGCGCGCCACCGGACACATCCCGCAGATCATCGCCATGATCGAGGACCTGATCGCCAGCAGGCACGCCTACGCTGCCGAGGGCCATGTGCTTTTCGACGTCGAGAGCTACGAAGCCTATGGCGCGCTGTCGCGGCGTCCGCTCGATGAGATGGTGGCCGGGGCCCGTGTCGAAATCGCGCCGTACAAGCGCAATCCGGCCGACTTCGTGCTGTGGAAGCCGTCCACGCCCGACCTTCCCGGCTGGGACAGCCCCTGGGGCCGCGGCCGGCCCGGCTGGCACATCGAATGCTCGGCGATGAGCGCCACCCATCTCGGCGAAACGCTGGACATCCACGCCGGCGGCATCGACCTGGTGTTTCCGCACCACGAGAACGAGGTCGCGCAGAGCACATGCGCCCATGGCGGACGGCAATTCGCACGCTTCTGGCTGCACAACGGCTTCGTCACCATGGAAGGCGGCAAGATGTCGAAGTCGCTCGGCAACATCCTTCTGATCGACGAACTGCGCCGACAGGCGCCGGCCGAAGCGATCCGCTACCTGCTGCTGAAGGCCCACTACCGGCAGCCATTGGACTGGTCCGAGTCCGCGCTTGAGCAGGCGCTGCGCACGCTCGACGGCATGTACGGCAACCTGCGCGAGCTTGCCGACCTCGTCGCGATGGGACGGCCGCTGCCCGAGGCCGTGGAAGCTGCCCTGTGCGATGACCTCAACACCCCGAAAGCACTGGCCGAGCTGGCCGCACTGAGCGATCGTGCCGCGCGCGAACGCAGTGCCGAGGCCAAGGGCGACCTGCTGGCCGCGGGCGCCATGCTCGGCCTGCTGCAGCAGGATCCGGAAGCATGGTTCCAGCACGAGCGCGGTGCCGGCCGCAGTGTCGATGCCGTCGCAGTGGAGCGTCTGATCGATGCGCGTACGGCCGCGCGCAAGGCGCGCGATTTCGCCACTGCCGATCGCATCCGCAACGAACTGACCGCCATGGGTGTCGAACTCGAAGACAGTGCGCAGGGCACGCGCTGGAAGATCGCCGGATGACCACTAACGTCGCTGCCCCTGCCGAATCCAGCGCTGCCGAAGCGCAGCGCGCCATCGCCGAGGAATTCGCCTTCTTCAGCGACTGGTCCGAGCGTTACCAGTACCTGATCGATCTCGGCCGCAAGCTGCCGCCGTTCCCGGAGGCGTGGAAAACCGAGGCCAATCGCCTGCACGGCTGCCAGTCGCAGGTGTGGGTGGTGCCGCAGGGCGATGCCGCGGCACTGCACATCCAGGCGATCAGCGACTCCGCCATCGTGTCCGGCCTGATCGCCCTGGTGCTGCGCGTCTACTCGGGACGTCCGGCGTCGGAGATCCTCGCCACCGAACCTGAATTCGTGGAGAAGATCGGACTCAAGGCGCATCTTTCGCCGACCCGCAGCAATGGCCTGGCCTCGCTGCTGGCGAGGATCAAGGCCATCGCCGCCGAGTGCGCCAAAAACCGTCGATGAATATCGAACTCGGCGCCAACCTCGTCATCATCCTGGTCACCTGCCTGGTATCGCTTGCCGCCTTCGGCAACGCGCGCATGATCGCGGCACTGATCTTCTGGCCGCCCGCGGTGAACCGCGGCGAGTACCACCGCTTCGTCACCCACGGCTTCATTCACGCCGACGGCATGCACCTGATGTTCAACATGATCACCCTGTACTTCTTCGGGTCGGTCATGGAGCGGGTGTTCGCACCCTACATCGGCACCGCGGGATACGTCGCCTTCTACCTCGGCGGCATCGTGGTGGCCATGCTGCCGAGCTGGCTCAGGCACCGGCACGACCCCGGCTATCGCAGCCTCGGCGCCTCCGGCGCGGTATCGGCCGTGCTGTTCGCATTCATTCTCATCCAGCCATGGGCGCTGATCTTCGTGTTCTTCATCCCTGTGCCGGCGATCGTCTTCGCCGCGCTGTATGTGGCGTATTCGATCTGGAGCGAGCGCCACGCACGCGACAACATCAACCACAGCGCCCACCTGTGGGGCGCGGCCTACGGCGTGCTGTTCACCCTGATCCTGGAACCGCGGGTGATCGGCCTGTTTCTGGAGCGTCTGTTCAACCCGTTCGGGTGAGGCTCGCGGGAGGCTTCGATTGGCCGAAGAACCTTCCGCACCGGTTGCAGTGCAGGGGAAGGTCGGGACAGAAGTTCCTCCTGCATGCAAGTGCGGAGCCTGCTCCGCTCATCAGCACGCCGATGTGCCGACAGGGGACGGGCGCGGTCGAAGCGCCCCCTGAAAGGCGCAGAACCCGCGCGCCGTCCTCCGTTCGCCGAGATCAGTCCTCCGATTCCGGCTAACCGCGACGCAACGCCACCCAGCCGAACAACAGCGCAGAGAGGACCAGAAGCAGAACGCTCAGCAGCCCGGTAGCGGGGACCGAACGCGGGTCGGGAAGGGCCGGACCACCGCCGGCACCGGCCGGCGCGGCGAACGCGCTGACCACTGTGAACGCACCGCCGCAGCAGCAATCAGTACAGTCGTGTCGAAACCCGAACTCGTCGCCTGCCGACACCGGAAACGTCATCGAGCCGGACTGAAGGTTGCCTCCATTGTCGTCCGAGAGCTGAACGAACACGCCGTTGAGCACGTAGCCGAACAGCTCGTACTCGGCGCCATCGGCGGAAGCGTCGTAGTCCCAGTCGAAACTCACCTCACCGTCGCCCTGGGCGGTATTGAGGTAATCGATCCAGCAGCCAAACGAGCCGGGACCGCCTTCACCCTGCGGACGGTCTTCGCGATTGCCCATGGGTCCGTTCTCGCCGCTGACGCAGCCCCCTCCACCCTTGGGCACGAAGGCTTTGGTCAGGTTCTCGCCATCGCCTTCATCGTCACCACCGATGACGATGATGCTGTCGGGCGCATTCGATACGTCGACGCCGACCGGTCCGCCGCCGCCGGGCGGATCGCCCTCGAGGATGGTGGTCCAGGTCGGCGGCGCATAGTCGCCGCTGAACTGGGCATGGACAGGCTGCACGAACAGCAGCACCGACGCTGCTCCCAGAATGAACAGTCGCAAGGCAATGGACATGGTTGGAATCCCCTGTTTGATTCTTGAATAGCCGCTCGCGGCGCGTTCCGAGCCACGCGTACGAGTGCCGCTGGGAAATGCTATCAGGCGACGGCGGCGCTTGCATCTCGCGCAAACTCGCCCCGAAACGACTACGTGCCGAGTTCCTCCTGCGCCTCGAAGGGGAAGCCCTTCACCGGCCCCAGCGGCTTGACGTCGCGGGCCACCACCGGCGGGCACTGCACGTACAGCGCCAACAGGCGTGCCAGGCACTCCAGGGAGTCCAGATGGATGCGCTCGTAACCGTGGCTGGCGTCGATGCCGAAGGCGAGCAGCGCGGTGCGGATGTCGTTGCCTGCCTCCACTGCGGATGCGGCATCGCAGCGGTAGTAGCGGAACACGTCGCGCTGGTGGTCGATGCCGTGCTCCCTGGCCAGGTCCAGCAGCATGCGGGTGAGATGGAAGTCGAACGGGCCGGTCTGGTCGGCCATGGCCACGGTGACGCCAAACTCGCGGCTGGCCTGGCCCGGCGCCTGGGTGCCGTTGTCGATGGCCACCAGTTCCGCCACGTCGCCGTGCAGAATGGCCGAGGCACCCGATCCCACCTCTTCGGAAATGGTGAAAAGGAGGTGGCAGTCCACCGGCAGCTCGACCTGCGCCTCTGCCACCAGGCTGGCCACCTCCAGCAATACCGCCACCCCGGCCTTGTCGTCCAGATGACGCGACACGATGAAACCGTTGTCCTGCACTTCCGGCTGCGGATCGACGGCGATGAAGTCGCCGATCTGCACACCCAATGCCTGCAGGCCGGCTCGATCGGTCACCGGCTCGTCGATGCGCAGTTCGACATGGTCCCAGCCCACCGGCTGCGTGTCGATCTCCTCGTTGTAGACATGGCCCGAGGCCTTGAGCGGCAGGATGGTGCCGCGATGACGCCCCGCATCGGTGAACAGGGTGACGCGCGCGCCCTCGGCGAAGCGCGCCGACCAGTGGCCGATCATGGCCAGTTGCAGGCGCCCGTTGTCCTTGAGATTGCGGACCAGCGCGCCCAGCGTGTCGAGATGGGCGATCACGCCGCGCGACGGCGCCTGGGAACGCCCCGGCAGGGTTGCTCGGATGGCGCCGCGTCGGGTCAGCTCGTGCCGGATGCCGATCGCGGCAAGCTCACTGCAGACGTGATGCACGATCGCATCGGTGAAACCGGAAGGGCTGGCGATATCGAGCAGCGACAGCAGTCGCCGCACAATGCGCTGGCCGTCAGGCTGGAGAAGTCGGGGGTTTGCCATCGGAAGGGACGCCTCATTCGGGAAGGCCGGCGATTGCAACTATGACGTCTGCGGTCGCGCGGGGTTCCTTGCCGCTTCGCGCCGCGTCTGCGGAAACAGCAGGTCGATGAATCGCTCGGCTGTCGGCTGTGGTTCGTGGTTGGCCAGGCCCGGACGCTCGTTGGCTTCGATGATGACGTGATCGCCGGCGCGGTGGTCGGCTACCAGCAGGTCGAGGCCCACGACCGGCATGTCCAATACTTCGGCCGCCTTCAGCGCGGCTTCGGCCAGCGGTGCGCCGAGTTCGCCGGTGACATCGTGCAGGGTGCCGCCGGTGTGCAGGTTGGCGGTCTTGCGCACCCTGAGGCGCTCTCCTTCCGCCAGCACATCGGCCATGTCGTGCCCGGCCAGACAGATGCAGCGCAGTGTTTCCTCGTCGACCGGAATACGGCTCTCGCCACCAGTGGCGGCGGCGCGGCGGCGGCTCTGCGCCTCGATCAACCGCTCGATGCTGTCGCGACCATTGCCGACGATCTCGGCCGGACGGCGAATGGCCGCGGCCACCACCTCGCCGCCGATCACCACGATGCGCAGGTCCTCGCCGGGACAGTAGCGTTCGATCAGCACCCGATCGCAATGCTGGCGGGCCGCAGTGATGGCGTGTTCCATGGCCCGCTCGTCGCGCAGATCGACGCTGATCCCGCGACCCTGTTCGCCTCGTGCCGGCTTTACGACGACGCTGCCGTGCTTTGCCAGGAAATCGCGCTCGGTCTCCCCCGGCGTGGC
>DAOMOD010000058.1:0-21297 GCA_035444205.1 Lysobacteraceae bacterium | reverse complement strand
CTTGACCCTGGCGTCGGTGCGGTAGATGTCCTCGGGATCGCCCGACAACGCCACCCAGCGGAACGGCCCGATACCCCGGCAGAACAGCGGGCGCACGAAGGCAGGCACGAAACCGGGGAAATCGAAGGCGCGGTCGCAGCCCTCGTCCTTGGCCATCTGGCGGATGTTGTTGCCGTAGTCGAAAGTGGGGACGCCCATGTCGTGGAAGGCCAGCATGGCCTCCACGTGGGCGCGCATCGACTGCTTGGCGGCTTTGGCGGTGCCGGCCGGGTTGCTCTGGCGCAGTTCGAACCACTGCTCGACGGTCCAGCCGATCGGCAGGTAGCCATTGACCGGATCGTGCGCGCTGGTCTGGTCGGTGACGGCATCGGGGCGTACTCCGCGCCTCACCATCTCGGGGAGGATCTCGGCAGCGTTGCCGAGCAGGGCGATCGACCTCGCCTCGCCGGCGGCTGCGTAGCCGCGAATGCGCGCCAACGCATCATCCAGATCATCCGCCTGCTCGTCGACGTAGCGCGTCTTCAGGCGGAAATCGATACGGCTTTGCTGGCACTCGATGTTGAGCGAGCAGGCACCGGCCAGGCTGGCAGCCAGCGGCTGTGCGCCGCCCATGCCACCGAGACCCGCAGTAAGAATCCACTTGCCGCGCAGGTTGCCACCATGATGCTGGCGGCCCATCTCGACGAAGGTCTCGTAAGTTCCCTGCACGATGCCCTGGCTGCCGATATAGATCCACGAGCCCGCCGTCATCTGCCCGTACATCATCAGGCCCTTGCGATCCAGCTCGTGGAAATGCTCCCAGGTGGCCCACGCCGGCACCAGATTGGAGTTGGCGATCAGCACGCGCGGCGCGTCGGCGTGGGTGGCAAACACCCCCACCGGCTTGCCCGACTGCACCAGCAACGTCTCGTCGTCGCGGAGTTCGCGAAGAGCCTTGAGGATGGCGTCGTAGCAGGCCCAATCGCGGGCTGCGCGGCCGATGCCGCCATAGACCACAAGCGAGGCAGGGTCCTCGGCCACCTCGGCATCGAGGTTGTTCTGCAACATCCGGTAGGCGGCTTCGCTGAGCCAGGACTTGCAGCTCAGCTCGCTTCCGCGCGGCGCGCGGATGACGCGACTCGGATCGTGGCGGGGGTCGGTGGACATGGCGGGCTCCGACGTAAGCAGCCGCGCATTATAGTCGCCTGGTAGTCGCCTGCCGGATCGGCTGCGGCTGACTGAAGCCCGGTGCGGGTGTCCGCAAAGGACGCTGAGCGGACATCCATTCTCAGAGCGCCCGGCGAAGCGCACCCGGGTCGCCCACAAGGTGGGCTCCTACAGGAGTTGTCGTAGGTCGGCACCACTGTGCCGACATCGTGCCCCATGGGTCGACTCGAACGACCGCTAAGCGTCCTTTGCGGACAAGGCTCCTCTATCGCCTCGCGGGTCCCTCAACGCACGGAGAATGTGTCCCGCATGACCCGGGCGAATCGTTCGCGCAAGGCATCGGCGTGCACATGCCGGCCGCGTTCCACCACGCGCACGCCGCCGGCGTAGACCTCGCGCACCAGCGGCCGCTGGCTGGCAAACACCCAGCGGTCGACGAGGTCCCGTGCGCTCGCGCCCGCGAGCGCGGGTGCTTCGTCTTCGAGCACCACGATGTCGTCGGGTGGCGTTTCCACACCGGTCGCCTGCCATCCGCCACCCAGAGCCGCGCCCAGCAACACCTCGCCACAGCTTTCGCCGGCTTCCAGCGCCACCCGGTTGCGACGCCGTGCAATCAGGCGCTGTCCGTACTCCAGCCAGCGCAGTTCCTCCACCGGCGACACCGAGATGTGGCTGTCGGAACCGATGCCGAATCGCCCGCCATCCGACAGATACTCGCGCAGCGGAAACAGCCCGTCGCCCAGGTTCGCCTCGGTGGTCGGGCAGAGCGCCACCACCGCGCCGCTGCGGGCAATCCGCATGCGCTCCTCGGCGCTGAGGTGGGTGGCGTGCACCAGGGTCCAGCGCCGGTCGATATCCACCTGGTCGCAAAGCCAGTCGACCGGACGCGCCTTGTGTCGCGCCAGGCACTCCTGCACTTCACCGATCTGCTCGGCGATATGGATATGCAGCGGTCGCTGCGCGGCGCTCTCCGTCGCCAGCACCTCGCGCATCGCCTCGACCGACACCGCGCGCAGCGAGTGAAAGGCCGTGCCGAGTCTGAGGCGCGGCCCCTCGTGCACCGCCAGCGTTTCCAGCAGGCGCAGGAAGGCGGCGGTGTCGTGGCTGAAACGCTGCTGGCGGTCGTCGAGCGCGCGGTCATCGAAGCCGCCACGCTGGTACAGCACGGGCAGCAGGGTCAGGCCGATGCCGGTCTCCCGCGCGGCTTCGACCAGGGCCACTGCCATCGCCTCCGCAGGCGCATAGGCGCGACCGCCCGGCTGGTGGTGCAGGTAGTGGAACTCGCAGACCCAGGTGAATCCCGCTTCCAGCATCTCGGCGTAGAGTTGCGCCGCCACCGCACGCAAGCGATCGGGATCCATGCGCTGGGCGCAGGCGTACATCGCTTCGCGCCAGGTCCAGAAGCTGTCCTCGCCCGGACCGGCGCGCTCGGCAAGACCGGCCATGGCGCGCTGGAAGGCGTGCGAATGGATGTTGGGGATGCCGGCGATGGCGAAGCGGGCCGCACCCGTCGCCGTCGCCGGAAGCGGTACCGATCGCGCACTGCCGTGCGCGTTCCACAGGTAGTCGGCACAATAGCTCATCGCCCGTCCACGATCTCGTTCACAGGGCGCCGAGACTACACATTTCGAACGTGTCCGACACTGCCTGGGATCACCTTCTGCTCGACCTCCGCCTGGCCACCCTCGCAGGCAATGCCGGCTACGGTCTGGTGGAGGACGCCGCGCTTGCCTGGAAGGACGGGCGCATCACCTTCGCCGGTCCGGCCGCGCAGCTTTCCGGCAATCCGGCCGAACTCGCCGTCACGGTTGCGTCCGCGGCTGGAGCCCTGGCCACACCCGGTCTGATCGACTGCCATACCCACCTGGTGTTCGCCGGCAGCCGCGTCGAAGAGTTCGAGCAACGCCTGCAGGGCGTGGACTATGCCGACATCGCGCGACGCGGTGGCGGCATCCTGTCGACCGTGCGCGCCACTCGCGCCGCCGACGAGGAACGACTGCTGTCGGAGTCCCTGCCCAGGGCCCGCGCGCTTGTCGCCGGCGGCGTCACCACGCTGGAAATCAAGTCGGGATACGGCTTGAACGCGGACGCCGAACTCAAGCAGTTGCGCGTCGCACGACGACTGGGCCGCATGCTGGGCATCACCGTGCGCACCACCCTGCTCGGCGCCCACGCCCTGCCGCCGGAGTATGGCGACGACCGCGAGGGCTATATCGACCTCATCTGCGACGTGCTGATTCCCGCCTCCGCGGCCGAGGGCCTGGCCGATGCAGTGGATGCCTATCTCGAACCGATCGCCTTCAGTGCGGAAGAAATCTCACGCGTGTTTGCGGCGGCAAGGGCGGCGAGTCTGCCGATCAAGCTGCATGCCGACCAGCTGAGCGACTCCGCAGGTGCTGCGCTGGCGGCGCGCTGGCTGGCCCTGTCCGCAGACCACCTGGAGTACACCAGTGCCGCAGGCGTGGAGGCGATGGCCAAGGCCGGAACCATCGCCGTACTGCTGCCGGGCGCGTTCTACGCGCTACGCGAAACCAGGTTGCCCCCGGTGGACGAACTGCGCGCAGCGGGCGTACCGATCGCCGTGGCGACCGACCTCAACCCAGGCACATCACCCATGCTGTCGCTGACCCAGGCCATGAACATGGCCTGCACCCTGTTCCGCCTCACGCCCGAAGAAACCCTGCGCGGCGTCACCGTGAACGCGGCACGCGCACTCGGCCTCGGCGACCGTGGGCGACTGCTGCCGGGCATGCGCGCGGATATTGCGTTGTGGACCGTCGACCACCCGGCCGAGCTGAGCTACTGGATCGGCAGCCAGCACGTACGCCAGGTCCATGCCGGCGGAAGAGCGCTGCTTCCGTAGATCGGAGCTGCTCCGCCGGAAGGCGCATCGGTGTGCCGAAAGGGAGGGCGCCGAAAAAGCTCGGCACCATGAAGACCCCTAAGTCGAAAACGCGCCTGCGTCATGGGAATCCCGCGTCAGCGGAAACCCCTCTCACGCCTTCTTGCGCGGCTTCCCTTTGACTGCCGGCTGTGCGGCTTGCTTCGGCTTGACCCGGTGCGGCCGTGCGTTGCCGTAGCTGCGGATGGAAATCTTGCCGCGGAAGGTGCGGCGATCGCCTTTGCCCATGGTGCGTATCCTCGTGGTGCGGGGCCCACCAGCCTAGCACTCGTCGGGCAGGTGAGGAATATCAGTGTCGGCAGGTGGCGTCGTGCACGTGCCCGTGGCCGAGGCGCAGGTTGACCAGGTGCCCAACCGCCACCAGCGTGCCACCGATGGTCACCAGGATGGTGTGCAGCGGCTCGACGTCGTGCACGCCCGAGAACGCGCCAATCCACAGCACCACCACGCCCGGCACCAGGAACCACAGCGCCGTGATGACGTGATGGCGTGGCCAGCTCAGCGCGACCGTCAGCACCGCCAGTGCCGAGGCGAACAGTACGAAGCCCACCTCGAAGCCACGTTCGGCCAGTAGACTGCCAGTCAGCGCGGGGATCAGGGCCAGGCCGACCGGCAGCAGGGCGCAGTGCAACGCACACAGCAGCGATGCGGAGGCCCCCACCCGATCAAGCAGTGGGCGGCGTGAACGAACGGCGGGCGTCATGGTCAGATTCGAGTCATGCATTGCAACAGGATAACATTTCAATGGGGCACACGGTTCGCGACACGCCACCACCTCCGAGCACATCAGGTGTTATCTTATAACAATTGCCAAGAACCCGCCCGCAATACGGGATATCCAGCCATGCGAACCATCATCCTGTGCCTTGCCGTGACGCTGGCCCTGGCTCTCCCGGCCAGCGCCGAGATCGAACGCCAGCATGACGCCCATGTCCACGGCGAAGCCGAACTCAAGCTGGCGCTGGACGGTGGCGCACTTGAGCTTGAGCTCGAATTGCCTGGCATGGATGCGGTCGGTTTCGAGCATCCGCCGCGGGATGCGGCGCAGAAGGCCGCCATCGCCGAGGCCATCGCCGATCTCGAAGCGGCCGCGTGGATCAACCTGCCCACGTCAGCCCGCTGCACCTTGATGCGCGGGGAGTTTCACACGCATGGGTACGATGTCGCCGATACCCACACCGACCAGCACGCGGATCACGCGCAACAAGGGCCCCACGACGCTGGACATGCCTCCGACCAAGGGCACCATCGCGACCATGAGCACGAGCATGACCATCCGCCCAGCCACGCCAGCGATGCGCAACCCAGACACGACGCCCACGCCGGGTTTCACGGCACGCTCCAATATGACTGCACCCGGCCTGGGGCACTCGCCGCGATCGAGATCGATCTTGGCAGCCGGTTCCCGGCGCTATTGCGCCTGACCGTGCTGAGCATCAGCGAGCACGGCCAGGGGCGGGCGGTCCTGGCGAACGCCCGCGGCCGGGCAACACTGGCCCGCTGAGATCGATGGCCGAAGTCGCGCGCATCGAGAACCTGCGCTTCGCCTGGCCGCGTCAGGCGCTGCTGCTCGACCTCCCGGAGCTGGTGTTGGGCGCCGGCGAGCGCGTGTTCCTGCGCGGCCCCAGCGGCAGCGGCAAGAGCACCCTGCTCGGCCTGCTGGGCGGGGTCCTCGACCCCGACGAGGGACGCATCGTGGTGCTCGGCCAGGATCTTGCCGCACTGGGGCGTGCCGGACGCGACCGCTTCCGCGGCAGCCACGTCGGCTTCATCTTCCAGCAGTTCAATCTGCTGCCCTACCTGTCGCTGCTGGAGAACGTGCTGCTGCCCTGCCGATTCTCGCCAGAGCGCGCAGCACGTGCAGGTGCGTCCGAGGCCGAGCGGCGCGCCGAGGCGCGCCGGTTGCTCGATTCACTTGGCCTCGATGTCGATGAGCTGGCCGGGCGGCCTGCCAACGAGCTCAGCGTCGGCCAGCAGCAGCGCGTGGCCGCAGCGCGCGCACTGATCGGCAAACCCGAGATGGTGATCGCCGACGAGCCCACCTCGGCGCTCGACGCCGATACCCGCGACGGATTCATCGAGTTGCTGCTCGCCGAGAGCGCACGTGCCGGTGCGGCGGTGCTGTTCGTCAGTCACGACGCTGCGCTGGAACGGCACTTCGACCGTGCCCTTTCCCTCGACGTCATCAACCGGGCGGCGCACAGGAAGGCGGCATGATCCTGTTGCGCATCGCCATCGCCAGTCTGCTCAACCGGCGCTACAGCGCGGCGCTGACCGTCGCGGCAATTGCCGTCAGTGTCGCCCTGTTGCTCGGGGTGGAGAAGGTGCGCACCGAAACCCGCGCCAGCTTCGCTGCCACCATCGCTGGTACCGACCTGATCGTCGGCGCGCGCACCGGATCGATCCAGTTGCTGCTGTACGCGGTGTTCCGCATCGGCGAGGCCACCAACAACATCTCCTGGCAGAGTTATCAGCAGATCGCCGCGCACCCGCAGGTGGCGTGGACGGTACCGCTCTCGCTCGGCGACAGCCATCGCGGCTACCGCGTGCTGGGCACCACGCCGGACTACTTCGCCCACTACCGCTACGGCGACCAGCAAGCGCTGGCGTTCGCCGAAGGAAAGGCCTTCGACGACCTTTACGACGCCGTGCTCGGCGCGCAGGTGGCCGAGGAACTCGGCTACACGCTCGACCAGGAGATCGTGATCTCGCATGGCATCGGCGCGGTCAGCTTCGCCCACCACGACGAGCATCCATTCCGCGTGGCCGGCATTCTGAGACGCACCGGCACACCGGTCGACCGCACCGTGCACGTCACCCTGGAAGGCATCGAGGCCATCCATGTAGGCTGGGAGAGCGGCGCGCGACGCCCCGGCGCCGGCCTCGATCCCGACACCATCCGTCAGCGCGACCTCACGCCGGCTTCGGTCACCGCCGTGCTGGTCGGCATGCAATCGCGCCTGGCCACCTTCAGCGTGCAGCGGCAGATCAACGAGTACCGCGGCGAAGCGCTGCTGGCGATCCTGCCCGGGGTGGCCCTGCAGCAGCTCTGGAGCCTGGTGTCGGTGGCGGAGAACGCACTGTTCGCGGTGAGCGCCTGCGTGGTACTGGCCGGACTGCTGGGCATGCTGGCGGCGCTGCTCACCACGCTCAACGAACGCCGCCGCGAGATGGCGATCCTGCGCTCGACCGGCGCGCGACCGCTGCAGATCTTCGGCCTGCTGGTGTTCGAATCGATGCTGCTGACCCTGCTCGGCATCCTGGCCGGCCTGGTCCTGCTGTATGGTGGCCTGATTCTGGCCCAGGAACTGGCGGCCGCGCGCTTTGGTCTGTACCTTGCCGTCACCGCGCCAAGTCTGTGGCAGTGGTCGCTGCTCGGGCTGGTGCTTGGCGCCGGGCTGCTCGCCGGATCCCTGCCCGCCTGGCTCGCCTACCGCCACACGGTGGCCGACGGACTTACCCTGAGAACCTGATGACCATGACCCGCCTGCTTGCCCTGCTGCTGATCCCCCTTGCCCTGCTTGCCCACGCTGCCACCGAAGTCCGCGAGCTGGACTGGCTGGAAATGATGCCCAAGGACGAAGCCGACGCCCTGATGAACGCGCCGGTCATCGACCACGGCGGCATGTTCCGGATGGAACAGACCGGTTCCTTCCGTACCGTCGCCGAACTCGATGGCCAGGACGTGCGCCTGCCTGGCTACATCGTGCCGCTGGATACCGATGCCGAGGGCAGGCTCAAGGAGTTCTTCCTGGTGCCCTACTTCGGCGCCTGCATCCACGTGCCGCCGCCGCCGCCGAACCAGATCGTCCTGGTACGCCTGGCCGACCCCATCCCCATGACCGATATCTGGGACGCCTTCTGGGTGGAAGGCACGATGAAGATCGAAACCCAGCAGAACGACATGGCGTCGTCGGCGTACACGCTGGATGCCAAGTCGGTGACCCTGTACCAGTAGCGTCGGTCACCACCGGGCAGCCCAGTCTCCAGGCGGCCGTGCACCGCCGGATAGCGGCTGTCACCGCTCCTGCCCCGGCAACGAATCTTCTGTAGGAGCGCACCGTGTGCGCGACCGCGCGACCGCGCGTCCGTCGCCAGGTGGCCACGCACCGTCTGATCGCGGCTGTCGCCGCTCCTACGCCGGCCTTGAATCCCCTGTAGGAGCGCACCGCGTGCGCGACCGCGCCGTTGCTTCGATGTGGTGCTCCTGTCGCCCACAGGGTGGGCTCCTACGGTAGTCGCGCGCCAACGCACAATTGCCGAAACACGTCCGCGGCTGGCTCCGCCGGAACCCGCATTGGACGCGCTCCGGGCTTTGATGAAATGTTATAGTATTTCTTTTCAGCGGCCCTTATTGCCCGGAGTTCGCCATGCAGCAGCGCAACCGCCTCGCCCTTGCCGTCATCCTCGGAATCGCCGTGACGCCGGCCTTCGCCGAGGAAGCCGATCACGAGACGGAGCGCCTCGACAGGATGCTGGTCACCACCTCGCCCTTGCGCCCGGCAGCCGATGACATCGTGCAGCCGGTGTCGGTACTCAGCGGCCAGCGCCTCGACGATCGCAAGTCGGCCACCCTCGGCGAGACGCTGGAACAGGAGTCCGGCGTGCAGTCGAGCTACTTCGGACCCGGCGTCGGGCGGCCGATCATCCGCGGCCTGGAGGGGCCGCGCGTGCAGGTGCTGGCCAGCGGTCTCGGTTCTCTCGACGTGTCCTCGGTCAGCGTCGATCACGCCGTCAGCATCGAACCCTTCCTGGCCGACCGCATCGAGGTACTGAAGGGTCCGGCCACACTGCTGTACGGATCCTCCGCCATCGGCGGCGTGGTCAATGTGGTGGACGGCCGCATGCCGGAAGCGCCGATCGAGGGCTTCAACGGTCGCGCCGAGGTGCGTGGCAATTCGGTCAGCGATGAGCGGACCGGCGTGTTCCGTGTCGACGGCGGCAAGGGCAGCGTGGCGTTCCACGCCGACGCGTTTTACCGCGACACCAACGATTACCGCATCCCGGACCGCCACGATGACGGCGACGATGATGATCTCGCAGACCGTCTCGAAGGGAGCGCCCAACGCAATCGCGGCGGCGCGCTGGGTTTCACCTGGTTCGGCGACAGCGCCTACGCCGGCATGGCGGTCAGCACCTACCGCAGCCGCTACGGCATCCCCGGCCATGGGCATCACGATGACGATGACCACGACTTCGGCAAGCGTCTGGCGCGGCCCAAGGACGAGGACGAGGACGACCACGACGAGGAAGAAGTCGTCGTCGACCTGCGCCAGAACCGCTTCGATGCCAAGGCCGGCCTGATCGAACCCTTCTCCGGCTTCGAGTCGCTCGACTTCCGCCTCGCCTACAACGACTACCGCCATTTCGAGATCGAGATCGAGGACGACGGCGACGAGGAGATCGAGACCGAGTTCTACAACAAGGCCTGGGAAGGCCGCGCCGAACTGGTGCACGCACCGTACGGTGGATGGCGTGGTGCGCTCGGCCTGCAGTACGGCCGGCGCGACTTCGAGGCCATCGGCGAGGAAGCCTTCGTGCCGGCCTCGGTGACCCGCGAGATCGGCTTCTTCGTGATCGAGGAGAAGGACTTCGATCCCATCAAGCTGGAGTTCGGCGCCCGTCTCGACGAGCAGCGCATCCGCCTCGACGACGACTCGGGTCGCGCCCGCCACTCGCTGTTCAGTGTTTCGGCCGGCGCCATCTGGAAACTCGCCGAGGCCTGGCACCTGTCGCTCGGCCTGGATCGTGCACAACGCGCGCCGACCGCGGAAGAATTGTTCTCGGACGGTCCACACATTGCCACGCAAAGCTTCGAGGTCGGCGATGCAAACCTCCAACGCGAGAGCGCCAACCAGGTCGAGTTCGGCGTGCACTTCCACAGCGACCGCCTCGACGCACGCTTCAACACCTACTACAACCGCTTCAACGACTTCATTTTTCTGGCCGATACCGACGAGATCGAGGACGGCCTGCCGCTGCGCCAGTGGACCCAGGCCGATGCCCGCTTCGTCGGCTTCGAGGCGGAGGCCGACATCACCCTGGCCGACCATGACAGCGGCCTGTGGCGCCTGCGCCTGCTGGCCGACTCGGTGCGCGGCAGCCTGCGCGACGGCAACGACCTGCCGCGCATCGCGCGGCCGCGTATCGGAGCGGCGCTGAACTGGCGTCGCGACGGCTGGCGCGCATCGCTGGGAGCGATCCGATACGACAAGCAGGATCGCGTCGCCGAGTTCGAGGAAGCCACCGGCGGCTACACCCTGGTCAACGCCAACCTCGCCTACCGTTTCGACAGCAACGGCAGCGCCTGGGAAGTGTTCCTCGACGGCCGCAACCTCACCGACCGCGAGGCGCGCGTGCATACCTCCTTCCTCAAGGAGCAGGCACCGCTACCGGGCCGCGGCATCGGCTTCGGCGTGCGGGCGTGGTTCTAGCGGCTGCTGTCCGGGTGCCGAGCAGGCTCGGCACTACGACAGCGACTGCTCTTGCGCTGTTGTAGAGCGTAGCTTGCTGCGCTCTCAGGCCTCACACCCACCCGCAACGCACGGTGCCGAGCAGGCTCGGCACTACGCCGTCGGTGTGCCCGCCTCGCCACCGGCATCGGGAGGCGGATCCGCGCCGTCCTCGTCGTCGGGCTCGTCGCCTTCCAGGTACGGCGGCCCGTAATCGTCCCTGTCGTCGCGCGGGTCGCCCATGGCGGGCTCCATGCGATCGTGTTCCGGGGGCGGGCCGTCGTAGTCAAGGCTGCGCTGCGATTGCGCCTCCTCGACCACCTGCTCCTCGCTGGCTTCGACGCCGATGTGGTAAGCCGCAAACCCGGGCAGTACCACCTGGTTCTGGGCCATGCCGATGATCCGTCCGCGCACCGGCGAAACGATGTCGCGTTCCTGCTCGCGCAGCGGGTCGATGATGTGGCCGAGGCGCTGTCCGGGGCGCACGCGGTCGCCCAGGCGCACGTCGGAGAACAGCATGCCGCCACCGGTGGCACGGATCCAGCGCGATTCGTAGTAGAAGGGTTGCGGTTCGTTGCGCGTGCCGCGGCGGCGCGGCGTCATGCCCATGCGCTGCATCAGGGTCTGGATGGCCGCCACACCCTGGGCGATCTCGTCCGGTTCCAGACGCAAGGGCGAGCCCACCTCGAAGGTCACCGCAGGGATGCCGCGGTCGGTGGCGGCGCGGCGCAGCATGCCGCGCTCCCCGGGCGTATGCAGCACTGCGGTCGCGCCGAAACTGCGCGTCAGTTCCAGCACGCTGGGGATGGTCAGATCGCCGCGGATCTGTGGCAGATTGCTGCGATCGAAGGAACCGGTGTGGATATCGACCAGTGCGTCGCAGCCATAGATGATGCCGTTGAACAGGCTGTAGGCGATCCGTGAAGCGACACTGCCTGTCGGGGAGCCGGGGAAAAAGCGGTTGAGATCGCGCCGGTCGGGCAGGTAGCGCGAGCCGCGACTGAAGCCGAAAAGGTTGACGATGGGGACGCCGATCACCACGCCCGCGAGGCGCTTCTCATCGACGTCCTTCATGACCCGACGCACGATCTCGACGCCGTTCAACTCGTCGCCGTGTACCGCCGCGGTCATGCACAGGCGCGGTCCCGGGTTGACGCCGTGCACCACCAGCACCGGCGTACTCAGTGCCTCGCCGGAGAAGGACTCACTGATCTTCCAGGACAGATGGCGCCGCTGGCCGGGCTCGATCTCCTCGCCCAGCATTCGCAGCACGCTGCGCGATGCCTTCGCCCCTGTCGGCGGACCCACGAACTCAGGATCGAACTCCGAGATGAAAAGCAGCCAACGCGCGTCGGAATCGTCAGGGGCGCCATCGGGCGGCATCGTTTCCGCCGATGCGTCCTCAGGTTCCGGCGTCCTTGGCACTTCGGGTGTGCGGTCTTGCCCGACATCGGACCGCATGTTCGCCGCTTCATCGACAACTTCGTCCGGGTCGCGCTCGCGGAGTTCGTCCGAGCCCTCCCCGGGCGGATCGTCGACCGCCACCGGATCCTCGTGCCGGTCCGACGTGGCCATGCCACCTTGGGTCGGGACGAAGACGGAATCCGTCGCGACGGGAGCAGCGGCGTCGGTCTCGAATCCAAAGCGCTCGCCCGGTTGCTCACCGGATCCGTTGCCGGAACTCGACGCAAGCAGGAGTGCGCCGATGGCGGCCATACGCTTGATCACCCTGCGCTGCACTCCGCACAGACTCCATGCACTTCCAGGGTCTGCCCTGCCGGCTCGAATCCAAGCTCGCGCGCCTGTTGCTGCAGCATGGAGGCCACCTGGTCGTCGGCCAACTCCACCGTAGCCATGCAGCGGTCGCAGATCAGAAACGGTGCCTGGTGCTCCCGGCTCGGATGATGGCAGCCGACGAAGGCGTTGATCGACTCCAGCTTGTGGATAAAGCGGTGTTCGAGCAGGAACTCCAGGGCGCGATAGATCGTGGGTGGCGCCGCGCCGGCGTGCCGGTCCTTGAGCTGGTCGAGCAACTCATAGGCCTTGACCGGCCGCTTCGCACGCGCGATCAGCTCAAGCACGAGGCGCCGAATCGGCGTCAGACGCAGCCCGCGGGATCGGCACGCGTCCTCCACTTCGCCGAGAAACGAGGCGCTGTCGTGATGGTGCCGATGATCGCTGCAGGTGCTGTTGGCCATGGTGTTTATGAAACACTATAGCACCCGCCGGCCAAAGGGTAGGACGAAGCGGCCGGAGAGGAAGGAGGAGAGGCCTGGAGCCTGCCCCCTCCCCTACCCCTCCCCCGCGAGCGGGGTAGGGAAATGAAGGATGGCCGCAAGCGGGGGAGGAATGAGAAGAAACGTCGAGCCTGCTCCCTGCTCCCCGCACCCCTCACGCCTGACGCTTGAGAATCTCCTCGATGGCGGCGTCGATGCGTTCCAATGCACGGTCGCGGCCGGCAAGGTATACGGTGTGGTCGATCGACGGGCTGACCTGGGTCCCGGTCATGGCCACGCGCAAGGGCTGGGCGATCTTGCCCAGACCAATCTGCAGCGATTCGGCCACCTCGCGCAGCGCACCGTCGATGGACGGCGGGTCCCAGGTCTTCAGCTTGGCCAACGCCTCACGCACACGTGCCAGCGGTGCACGCGCGGCATCGCCCAGGTGCTTGGCGAAGGCATCGGCGTCGTAGCCATCGAGCGCGCGGTACCAGACGCGTGCACGTTCCGCCATGTCCCTGAGCGTCTTCACGCGATCGGCCAGCGCCACCACCACGTCCTTCGGATCGGGACCCGCGGCTGGATCGAGCCCCTGGTCGCGCAGGTGCCATTCCAGGTGGGGGGCAACCTCGGCCGGATCGGAATGCTTGAACCAGTGCTGGTTGAGCCAGCTCAGCTTGTCGATGTCGAAACGAGCCGCCGAGGTGTTGACATCATCGATGGCGAACAGCGCAATCATTTCCTCGCGGGTAAACACCTCCTGATCGCCATGCGACCAGCCCAGGCGTACCAGGTAGTTGAGCAGAGCATGCGGCAGGAAACCGTCGTCGCGGTACTGCATGACGCTGACCGCACCGTGGCGCTTGCTCAGCTTGGCGCCGTCCGGCCCCAGGATCATCGGCAGGTGCGAGTATGCCGGCACGCGTTCGCCGAGCGCCTCATAGATGTTTATCTGGCGCGGCGTGTTGTTGACGTGGTCGTCGCCACGGATGACATCGGTGATCTTCATGTCGATGTCGTCGACGACCACGGCGAAGTTGTAGGTGGGATAGCCGTCGGAGCGGATCAGCACGAGGTCGTCGAGTTCCTCATTGCTCCACTCGATGCGGCCCTTGACGCGATCATGAAACACCACTGCGCCGGAGGTCGGGCTCTTGAAGCGCAGCACCCGGTTCGGATCCTCGCGCCAGGGCTCGTTGCGGTCGCGGTAGTAGCCGTTGTAGCGCGGCTTCAGGCCTTCATCCATGGCCTTTGCGCGCATGGCCTCGATCTCTTCGCGGGTCTCGTAGGCCCAGTAGGCCTTGCCTGCCTTCAGAAGGTCCTCCGCGACCTCGCGGTAGCGGTCCATGCGCAGCGTCTGGTAGTACGGGCCCTCGTCGTGATCCAGACCCAGCCAGGCCATACCGTCGAGAATGGCATCCAGCGCCGCCTGGGTGCTGCGTTCCCGATCGGTATCCTCGATGCGCAGGATGAACTGCCCACCACGACGCCGCGCCTCCAGCCAGCAGTACAGCGCGGTGCGCGCGCCGCCGATATGAAGGTAGCCGGTGGGGCTGGGGGCGAAACGGGTGCGGGTGGTCATGCGGGAGATTGGTGGAGGAAAGCCGGCCATTCTACCGTGTCGGGGCTTGGCTGTTGGGGCACAACGGCGTTGGGGTGCGCTGCGCTTGCTCCAACCTACGGACGTAGGTCGGCACCACCTTGCCGACATCATCCGCGCGACCCAAAAGAGCGGCGGCATGGTGATGCCGCCCTACGCGTGCCCCCTTTAGGAGCGCACCCTGTGCGCGACCGTCCCGTCGCATCCATGACACGCCCCCTCTCGCCCACGAGGTGGGCTCCTGCAGCCGCAGCCGTAGGTCGGCACCACCGTGCCGACATCACCCCCACGGCCCAATACAACGGCGGCATGGTGATGCCGCCCTACGCATCTTGACCGACGTGAACGCGCGGATGGGGAGACAGCAGCCGTAGGTCGGCACCACTGTGCCGACATCCATCCCGCGGCCCAGGACTGCGCCGGTCCGTCGTTCGAGCCCTTCGACAGGCTCAGGACAGGCCACGCTACGCGCGAGCTGGAACCCAAGCGCCTTCCGCAGAAGCAATCGCGGCTCTCGCCGCTCCTACACAGGCCGCCAGGGCATCGCATCCCTTCGGCACCCGGGTTCCCTACTGCGCATCGTCGTCCGTCACGGTGATGGTGATGCGTTCGCTCAGTACCGGCGGGTCGTGCGGAATGTGCAGCCAGTCGCCGAGCAGGAGCTGCAGGGTATGGGTGCCCGGTGCGAGTTCGATGGTGGTCTCGGTCTGGCCCATGCCGAAGTGCACGTGGCGCGCGTCGGCCGGAATCGGCTGGTCGAAATCGGGCAGTTGATCGAGATCGATCAGCAGGTGATGGTGACCGGTATGTCTGAAGTCGATGCCGGCCGGCGCCACGCCCATGCCACGCAGGCCGAACTTGACCTTGATGGGGCCGTGCGGCAACACCGCACCGTCCTTGGGCTGGATGAAATAGACTTCGGCGCCTTCGGGCGCGGGGCGCCGCTCCAGAGCATCCTGCTGCGACGCCGCGGTGGTGGCGAATGCAAGCAGGGCGGCGGCGAGAAATGCCTGTCCGGTCATGCTGGGAACCCTCTACGGTGGTGAACTTCCATCCTAACCCAGGGTCCTTGGCTGGAGCGTCACTGCGCTATCATGAACGCCTCAACCATGGAGAGTTTTCCTGATGTTCAAGCCATTCATCGCCGCAGGCCTGCTGGTCGCCCTCGCCCTGCCCGTCCTCGCCGAGCAGGACACCGACACCGATGCCAGGCCGATGCCGCGGGTGTCGTTGACCACCAATTTCGGTGAAATCGTGCTCGAGCTCTATGCGGACAAGGCGCCAAAATCGGTCGAGAACTTCCTCCAGTACGTGCGTGACGGCCACTACAATGGAACGGTGTTCCACCGCGTCATCGACAATTTCATGGTCCAGGGCGGCGGTTTCACCGAAGACCTGCGCCTGAAGGCGACGCGTCCGGGCATCGAGAACGAGGCCAACAACGGCTTGAGCAATCTGCGCGGTACGGTGGCCATGGCGCGCACCAATGACCCGCATTCAGCAAACTCGCAGTTCTTCATCAACGTGGTCGACAACACCCGCCTCGATTTCGTCAGCGAGCAGAGCGGCCACACCTGGGGGTACGCAGTGTTCGCGCGGGTGATTTCCGGCATGGAGGTAGTCGACACCATCCGCGCCCTGGAAACCGGCGCCAAGGGACCGTTCGCCAAGGACGTGCCGGTGCAACCGGCCATTCTGGAGCGGGCCAGCGTGATCGAAATCGGCGGCGTCGACTGATTCGGCCATCCGACGCAGCGCGTGACCACGCTTTTCATCTCGGATCTGCACCTCGATCCGACGCGTCCGGCCATCACCGATCTGTTCCTGAGGTTCCTGCGCGACGAGGCCCGCCGCGCCGAGGCGCTGTACATCCTGGGTGACCTGTTCGAGGCCTGGGTGGGCGACGACGACGACAGCGAGCTCGCAGGCTCGGTGGCCAGCGGCCTGCACGCACTGACCGACAGCGGCGTTGCCGTCGCCTTTCTTCACGGCAACCGCGACTTCATGCTGGGCGAAGCCTATGCGCTGCGCGCCGGCATGCGTCTTCTGCCCGAGTTCGAGCGGATCGAGCTTGCCGGCGAGCCTACCCTGCTGCTGCATGGCGACCAGCTCTGCACCGGCGACCAGGCCTACCAGCAACTGCGCAGACAGGTGCGCGACCCGGCCTGGCAGCAACGCATGATGCAGCTACCGCTGGACCAGCGCCGTGCCATGGCGCAGCAGATGCGCACGGCCAGCCAGGAACACCAGGGCGCGGCCGACGAGAGCATTCTCGACGTCCACCCGGACGAAGTGACCGCCACATTCGTGCGCTTCGGCGTCCGTCGCATGATCCACGGCCACACCCATCGCCCGGCGATCCACACGCTGTCGGCAAACGACCAGACGTGCACCCGCATCGTGCTGGGTGACTGGTACGAACAGGGCTCGCTGCTTCGGGTTGAGCGCGACAGCATCGATCTGATCCGTCTCGGCTGACAGACGCTCGTATTCGACGGCGGCATGGGCTGCCACTCGTAGCATCTCGTAGTGCCGAGCTTGCTCGGCACCATCCCTTTCGGCACATCGATGCGCTTCTGAGCGGAGCAAGCTCCGATCTACATGAGCCCCGCAAGCCGTAGGCCTTTCAGCGGGAAACGAGGCAAACGACAACAGAGCCTGCTTTAGCCAATCGCAACAAGGATCGTGCAAAGGCGCATCGATCCATTGCCTGAATCAGCGCGTCTCAGGCTCCGCCATGAAGCCCCAGAAAAGAAGGGGCGCCGAAGCGCCCCTTCCCGTACAACTTGTTGTGTTGTGGCTAGCTATCAGTGCAGGCGACGATAGGCGAAGCCGGCACCCAGGCCCAGCATGACCAGGATCAGGGCGTACAGGCCCCAGGTGGACATGGTCGGCACGGGGCGCGGGTCGGGCAGGACGAAGTCCACGCCGGCCGGGCAGACTGCAGCGAAAGTCACGTCCGGACCGCCGTCGACGTTGCAGGTGACGGTGCCGTTCTGCTCGGTGTCGGTCAGTGTGCAGGACACCGTGATGTTGCCGGCGGTGCCGAGCGCGGCTGGCGGCGAGACGATCACCGGGCTGCCCGAGACCGAGAACACGGCGTCACCGGTGCAGCTTGCCGTTGCATCCGGACCACCCGCTTCGCCACCGTCGGTCACGTTGACCGCGATATTGCGATTGCTGACGTTGCCAATGATGCCGCCCGGCAGCGGGAACGCACCACCGTTCGGGTCGAAGGCAAGCGTCGGGCCAGCCAGCGCAACACCCTCGGGGCAGGTCAGGTCGTAGACGACATCGCGGGGCGCACCGAGCTGGTCGTTCACCACGCAGGTCATCGTGCCACCGAACGGGCCAGCACCTTCGTCCGGACGGACGCAGGAGACGGCGAAGTTCTGCGACGAGCCGGTACCGGACGTGAAGGTGACGAGGGTGTCGGGCACGACGGTGAACGCACCTGCGGTGATGCTGCAATCCACGGTAGCGTCAGCGCCGCCGACCTCACCCGGATTGGCGACGGTGGACGCGTCGACGTTGGCGGTTGCGGTACCACCCTGGACTCCACCCGGAAGCGCCAGCGGGCCCGCCGGTGGGGTGAAGGTGACGGTCGGCCCCTCGATACCCACGATGTTGACTTGACCATCCACACTGTCACAAGGGTAGTCGTCGCCCACGTTGTCGAAGCAGTTAGCCTGCTGAACAAGCAAGTCTTCCGTGCTTGGCTCAGGCGCAGCCAAAGGAATCCCAAACGTCACGTTGCAGAACAGCGTGGGTCCCGGCGGAATCGGATCGTTGGTCGCATTCGGCGGCGCCAGAATACGAATCTGGTTGTCATTTGGTGCCGGACGCTGCACACAGCTTGCTCCGTTCTGCGGCGACACACTGACAAAATCCAGACCGCCTGGATCAAAGCTGAAATCCGCCAGAAAATCAACGGCCACACCCTCTCCTTCGAAAGTGACAGGGATGACCACGTTGGAACCGGGCGTGCCAGTCGCCGATCCGATTGTTACCACCGCAGCACCACCTCCGGCGCTGGCGCTTCCCGCAATCGCGAGGAGACACCCAGCAGCGAGGCTCGCCGCCAAATTCTTTGCAGGATTCATCACATTATCACTCCTTAAAGGTTCAGCCAGAAAAGAAACCCAAGCTTACTTCGCGAGACTACGGGTCGGGGGTGCCTGATCGTCCGACGAAATGGAAACCTCATTACCATTCCTGTCGAACGCCAGCAGTTCAACAACTGACAGTTCCTTCGCCGAGGCACCCGAAACCGCGATCGAGCCAATCGAAAGCATCCCCGAGGGCAGCATTTCGTTGGTTTCACTGTGCACGAGAACCGTGACCTTGCCGTTACGGTATCCGCATGCGCCAGAGTGGGTACCAGGCAAGCCGCTGACGCACTTGCTCAGGTCGACTTTCAAACCTTCACCTACGGCAACACGGATTTGCAGGGCTGTCGCCGTGCCACTGCTGTTGATGTCCAGCGCAAACGCCTGGCCACCAGCACTCTTGGCGGAGGTAACGAACAATTCGTTGGCTGAGGCGCTACCGAGCGCCAGAGAAAGCAGGAGAGCAGCTGTGGTTGCGAACGTCTTCATCTTTCGAGTTCCTGTATATGGTCGACTGTTCGATCGTGCCCTCACGGGCAGTCGATCTCCGCGAGAATGAGGTTGGTGATGCAAACGCGGTCACCCGGGTTGATCACACCAGTCTCCGTGCAGTCCGGCTGTCCGGTCGCGAAGGAGATTTCAAGGATCTCATTGGTCACCACCACGCGGTCGCCGTTGTTGATCGCTCCATTTCCGTTCGCATCGCCACGGCAGAGTCGCCCGATTGCGGTGCCCGCGGAACGCGTAGACTCGTACTCTTCAAAGTCGACATTGGTTGCGCCGCAGCCCGACACACAGCCAAGGCGGGCGAAGTCGATGGCCGCACCACTGGTAATACCCGTCGAGTTGGAGTTGACCGTGTCGGAACCGCCACCGCCCACACGTGCAATGAGGGTGTTCGCCGGAATCGGATCGTCACCTGTGGTAGCCGAGGCTGTCGAGTTCAACGCCGTCTCCACCGAGTACCAGCGGTTGGCGGTGGTCGCAAAGGTCATCGCCGCGCCGCCGCGATGGGACACCGCGATCTGCGTGCCATTTGTCATCGACACCTGGATTTCGTTGGCGTTGGTGCCATTGCCGGCCTGATAGACGACGGCCGGACCCGCGGCCGTGGCCGTGAAGACGTAGAAGCGCTGGCGGAAGATCTGGTCGCCAGCCGGATCGTCGTTCTGCACGTAGTTGCCGGTGCCGGTGGCACGCATGCCGCAAAGGCCGCTGTAACGGCGAACCTGGAGTGCCTCAGCCGGACCGCCGGCTGCAGGTGTTCCGACGATGCTGCCATTCACGGTCCACGCATTGAGCGTGCACGCCTGGGCCGAGGAAGAGAACATGAACGCGGCGCCCAGCGCCGCGGACAACAGGGTGATGTGGCGAATTGCCATGGTGTGTAACCCCCATTTTGGTTGGTTGATGGGCTTTCCCCGCGGGCAACTCTGACCCGTTCAGCCCGAAGCTGACCGCGAAGTTAACACAAGTAAACGCAGGGGGGAAGCCAATCCGGACGCTTCGGGCGAAAAAAGTTCCCGATTCGCCCCGATTCCGTTCAGTTTTCGGCCGCCCGGCGCTCGATGGCGGCCATGTTCTCCGGGGTGAATCCGGCCCGGATCCTGGCCTCCCGGTTGTATGGGCCACGCAGGGCGCCCCTCGTGGCGGCGCCGAGCAGGGCCTCGAAGGTGGCTTCGGGGTCGAGTCCCCGGCGCCGGCAGCAGTATTCGAACCAGCGGGTGCCGGCAGCGACGTGGGCGATCTCCTCGGCCAGTATGGTCTCCAGGATTCCGACCGTGTCGGTATCGCCAAGGTCGCAGAGGCGCCGGATCATGGCCGGGGTGACGTCCAGGCCGCGCGCTTCCAGCACTCGCGGCACCAGGGCCATGCGCACCAGGCAATCGTCTGCGGTTTTCTCGGCCATCTCCCACAGCCCGTTGTGGGCATCGAAGTCCCCGTAGTCGGCGCCGAAGTCGCGCAATCTCGAGCGCAGCATGCGGAAGTGGCGGGCCTCGTCCACCGCGACCCCCACCCAATCGGCGTAGTAGGCCTCCGGCATGTCGCGAAAACGATTCACGGCGTCCCAGGCCAGATCGATGGCATTGAACTCGATATGGGCGATGGCGTGGATGAAGGCGGCGCGGCCTTCGCGGCTGCCAAGGCTGCGCTGCGGGAGGTGTCGAGGTTCGACCAGGCGCGGGCGGTCGGGGCGTCCGGGGGCGCCGATGGGCTGCGGGGGCGGCGCACTTGCGCTGCGCTTCAGGGTGCCGGCGGCGTAGGCCTTGCCGGCTTCGTGGGTCAGCGCGACCTTGCTGTCGGGGTCGGCTGCTTGGAGGCAGTGCTGGGCGGTGGTGTAGAGGCAGGGCATGGCGCTGGGAGTAGGGCGGGCGGCAATTGTAGTCGGCCGGGCGTTGGTGCAGGTGGTTCGAGACGGCGCCTGCGGCGCCTCCTCACCACGAACGGTTTCCTGGGCGGGGGGTGGTTCGAGACGACGCCTTTGGCGTTTCCTCACCACGAACGGTTGCGGAAATCCTGCTCCTCCACCCGCGTGCGGGGGGAGGTTGGGAGGGGGGGCAAGGCCAAAGGGTTGCTCGGGTGGTTCGAGACGGTGCCTGCGGCACCTCCTCACCACGAACGGTTGCGGAAAACCTGCGCCTCCCCCGCTGGCGGGGGAGGGAATGCTACGCCGTCGCGCGCCGGAATCCGCAATTATCCCCGTTGCGTCGGCCCGCAGTTCCGCAGCGCTCAGGTTTCCTGTGGCGCAATCCGACTCCGCCAATACCCTGGCTTCCGCCGGCAATGCATGACCGCAACGATCAGGACGGTGTGGTGTCGTGCCTCCCAGTTCCCTTGGACCCGTTCACCCCTGTTTTGTGTAAGTCCG
>DAOMOD010000057.1:0-21313 GCA_035444205.1 Lysobacteraceae bacterium | reverse complement strand
AGTGAGCTGGTTCATGCGGGTATTGTCGCCGATGTGAGGCTACACGTGGGACGGGGCAAGGGATGGGGACTTGTTCAGAGGTTCCCAAACCGCGTGATCGACCTTTCCATATGCCATGCAGCAAAGGAGCGTCACGCCGCATGAGAACACTTGCATGGATCGCCTGCATTGCCACTGCTTCATCTACATCGGTATCAGCCACACCACCGGAGGCCTGTGCTGATCAGCCGCTTGCGACACTTTCGCTCCGCTATGAAACGAGCCCGGCGTGGGGCGAAGATGTCGGTTCCCGTGGAAAAGCGACCGTCCATCAGACAGGGAAAGGACTGCTGATCTGCGTCGCCGTCGAAGCCGAACAGATCAATGCCAGCCGAGCGCCGCACGACAAGTCAGCGATCGACGATCACGTAACTCTCTATATCCGCCCGCCGCAAGCTCAGTACGCGTATGAGTTCAAGGTCAACGCAGCAGGAGCCACGCGCGATGCGATCGTGTCCAGCACGACCCTCGGCAATAAGAGGTGGACAGGCCGTTGGACCGGCAGTGCAAGGCAGACAACTGCTGGCTACGTGGTTTCGTTCATTGTTCCTTGGAGGACTATCGGCATGAGTGGCTCAGCCGAAGTCGGGCTTCTGGTGGAGCAAGAGACCACTAGTGGCCGGAAAGCACGCTACAGCTCAGCGCCCATAGATACGCGGCTTCCATGCTTCGAATGCCAATTCCCTGCAATCACGGTTGAGGCCTCGCAAGATGAAATGAAAGACAAGGAGGCTGAAGTCCAGTGGCTACCGTACACCATCGGCTTCTCGGAAGAACGATGGGATCCGTTCACAGGCGAGGCCATCAGCGAAACAACAAATTTCGATGTCGGCCTTGATGTTTCTGCGAAATTCAGAGGCGGAAACACAGCGGCATTGACCATCAACCCGGACTTTTCCGACATTGAGTCCGACAGATTCGTATCGTCGATCAACCGTCGTTTCGCAGCGACGTACACCGAGCATCGGCCATTTTTCACACGAGAAGCAGGCGTGTTCCAGGACCCACTTGGCCTTGTCTACACCCGCGCAATCCGAAACCCGAACGTTGGAGTACAGGTTGTGCGACGTACGGCAACGTCATCTCGGGCATTTCTTCTGGCAGATGATGAAACCACGACGTATCGTGAACTCGGCAGCAGCAGCTCATACGAAGTCACAATGCCGACGCGCTCATGGAACCTGGTGTATCGATCCATTGAGTCGCGCGAAGACGGTTCTTCGTGGGGGACATTCGCGACTGCCCGTACAACTGACGGCTACACCAACGTTGTGGCGGCGATGGACGGCCGTTGGACCTCCGGCGCACATAGTTTGATGGGTGAAGTGGTGGGAACGCACTCTGCTGTCAGTCTAGAAGCCCAGAATGCGTCTGCAACGGGCTATGGCGGATTCATTTCCCACCGCTATGCGAAAGGTTCCTACGAATCTGTGACTTCTGCAACTTCATTCAGCGACGAATTTCGACCCGACCTCAGTAGTGGTGTTCGCGTAGGGACACAGGCGACATCACACGCATCGACTTGGACTGTAGTCCAATCACAAGGTCCGCAATACCAGTTCGGCATTTCCTCGGACGGGACATTTGACGGCTCGACCCTACTGGACGGAGAGGTTGGGGTCAGTGCTGGTGCCGGCCTCACAAACGGCATGACGTTAACCGGATCGATTGGCGGTATGACATCGCGAGTCGGCGGCAAGTTACTCGACGGCAAGCTCGCCTTGATCACGGTTGACGGGACGATCGGACCCTATCTTCTCGTTGCCGGAAGCATGGGTATCGGCTCAACCCCTGACTACGATGTTGGTGTAGATGGACGTGCCAAGCAGGCCAGCCTATTGCTTGCGTTGCAGGGTTTCGAAACTGTCGATGCATCCTTCTCGGCAACCCATGATTCACTGCGCTTGCCGGCAGGCGGTGGTTACACGATCAGGACTGTGACATTCAAGGCCGGCTTGCACCCAACTGAGCACCAGCACATCGCACTATTGGTCAACGGAGCGCGGTTTGATGACTATCGAGACCTGACTACACCACGCACTGAACCAGATGATCTCGTGCAGTATCAGTTTCGATATACCTATGAGCCAGCCAGATTCACACGCCTGATCCTGGGAGTTTCCAGCAGCGGCATCAGTGGCTTCGGTATCAATGGTATCGCCATGACAAAACGATTGATATTCTCCAAAATCGTAGTTGCCTTTTGAATCCCATTTCCGCCACAAGGCCTGCACTGAATTTTTCCACCAAGCGATGAAAATAATATCGACAGGCTCTATTGCCTGATCCATTTGAAGAATAGCCCCATCGACCGGGCGCTACTCTGCGACAGCCAGCCTCATCGCACCACCCCCTCTCCCGATGCTTCCGTCGCTCGCCCCGCCTTCCGCACCCGCTTCAACACCCGCCGTGTCGCCAGCTGCAAGTCGTCCAAAATGGCGTAGATCGTCGGCAGGAACAGCAGGGTGACCACGGTGGAGAACGCCAGTCCGCCCGCGATGGCGCGCGCCATCGGGTAATACGGCGGGCCGCCGCCGGCGATCTGGGTGGTGGAGAGGCTGATCGGCACCATGCCCAGGATCGCGCAGCCCATGGTCATCAGGATCGGCCGCAGCCGGTCGCGGCACCCTTGCACCAGGGCTTCGGTGCGGGGCAATCCGCCGCGTCGCAGGGTGTTGATGTGCTCCACCATCACGATGCCGTTGTTCACCACCACGCCCATCAGCACCAGGATGCCGATCGAGGCCATGATGGTGAAGGTGGTGCCGGTGAGCGCGAACAGCCAGAACACGCCGAGGATCGAGAACCCGATGCCCGAGAGGATCGCGGCCGGGAACAGCAGCGACTCGAACACCGCCGCCATCACCACATAGATCATCACCAGCGCGATCAGGGTGTTGAACAGCATCTGCTGGCCGGCTTCGTCGTTCTGCCGGAACGCGCCCTCGAAGGTGTAGCCGTAGCCGGCCGGCAGCGTGGTGGCCGCCATCACCGCCGCCATCGCGCGGCGCGCATCCGGCGCGGTGGCACCGGGCGCGAGATCGGCCTTCAGTTCCAGCATGGTCTGTCGATCCACGCGGGTGACCTGGGTGGCGGACGGGCGAAGGTCCGCGTCGATCAGGGTCATCAGCGGGATCTGCTCCCCGGCCGCCGAGCGCAGCATGAAGCCACTCAGGTCGGAGATGCGGGTCTCCTCGGCATCGGCGAAGCGCAGCTGCACCGGAATCTCGCTGCCCTCGCGGCGGAACTCGCGCAGCGGCGTGCCACGCAGCGCGATGCCGACGTAGCTGGCCACCTCCTGGGCGGAAAAACCGTAGCGCGCGGCGCGCTCGCGATCCACGTGGATGGCCAGCTCGCTGTTGCGGTCGCCGGTTTCCACGCGCACGTCGCGCAGTTCGGGGCGCTGCGCCAGCAGCGGCACCAGGGCATCACCCAGTTCGCGCAGGGTTTCCGACGAGTCGCCCACCAGCGCCATCGAGATGCCCTCCTGCGCGCTGCCTCCGCCGCCCTGCCCGCTGTCCTGGAATCCGATCGTGGCGCGCGCCGACTTGGGCAGCCCGCTGCGGATTTCCTCCATGATCTCCTCGGTGCCGCGCACGCCGCTGCCGCTCGAGCGCAGGGTGAGGCGCGTGCCGCCCCAGCCCTGCTCGCTGAACCAGGAATAGACCTGCTCCACCTGCAGCGCATCGCGGTGCCGGCCGACCCAGGCCTCGACCCGATCGATCTCCTGCTGCATCTGTTCCAGGGTGTAGGCACCGCGCCACTGGTAGTTGAGGTTCAGCGTGCGGCCCTGGTCGCTGGCGAACATGTCCACCTTCATGAACTTCATCGGCACCAGGCTCACCGCGACGATCACGAGGATCGCCATCACGCTCCATCCGCGATGCACCAGGCTCCAGCGCAGAAGGTCGGCGTAGCGCTGCCGCATCCTGCCGATGAATCCGCCTTCGTCGGTCGCCGCCGGCGGCGTCTTCATGCGCGCGGCCAGCATCGGTATCAGGCTGATCGCCACCAGCCACGAGGCCAGCAGCGAAACGGTGATGGTGACCGCGATCTGCACCATGAAGATGCTGATCTGGTTGGTTTCGCCGAACAGGTTGGGCACGAACACGATGCAGTGGCACAGGGTTCCGGCCGACAGCGCGATGGCGACGTGGCGGGTGCCGATCACGGCGGCGAGGCGCGGCCTGCCGGGATGCTTCTCGCGCTCCTGGTAGATGCTCTCCACCACCACCACGGCGTTGTCCACCAGCATGCCCACGGCCAGCAGCAGGCCCATCATCGAAAGCACGTTGAGGGTGACGCCGAAGAAGTGCATGAAGCCCAGCGTCATCACGAAACACACCGGGATCGCAAGCGACACCATCAGCGTGGACGGCCAGTGGCGCAGGAAGAAATACAGCACGCCGATGGCCAGCAGCAGGCCGATGATGCCGGCCTCGGTCAGCTCCAGCAGCGATTCGGTGACGTTCTTGCCCTGGTCGTCGAAGGAAATGAAGCGGATGCCGGCGAACTCCGGCTCCTGGGCAATGGCATCCAGCTCGGCCGACGCGGTGCGCGAAACGTCCACGAGGTTGGCATTGCGCTCGCGGTAGATGTCGATGCCCACCGCCGGACGCCCATCGAGCTGGCGGCGGTAGTTCATGCGCGCCGGCTTGAGCTGCACCTTGGCCACGTCGCCGAGACGCAGCCCGCGGGCATTCAGCACCAAATCTCGCAGTTCGGAAAGATCGCGCAGTTCGCCCACCGGCTGCACCCGCAGGCGGCGCGTGCCCTCGTCGATGCTGCCGCCTGATACGGAAAAATTCACCGCCTGCAGCTGGCGCGAAAGATCGTTGAGGCTCAACCCGTGCGCAGTCAGGCGGTCGGGATCGATGGCGATTTCCACCTCGCTGGGCGGCGCGCCGGAGACCTCGACCTTGGCCACCCCGGGAAGCCGCTCCAGCCGGCGCTTGAGACCGCGGTCGATCAGGTCATAGGCCGCGGTCAAGTCGATGGAATCGGACGCCAGGCGAATGCGCAGCACCGGATCATCGGTCGTGGAGAACTTGAAGACGAAATAGCGCTGGAAGTCGTCGGGCAGGTCGGCGCGGATCGCGTCGATGCGGTCGCGCGCCTCGGAAGCGGCGATCGCGATGTCGCGGTCCCAGTCGCTGAACTCCATGAAGATCGAGCCGCCGTCGGCGCGCGCCTGGGCGCGCATGCGCTTGATGCCGGGAAGCGTGGCGAGGGTTTCCTCCACCGGCCGCACCAGGGTGCGCTCCACCTCCTGCGGAGTGGAGCCGGCGTAAGGCAGCGACACCATCAGGAACGGCGCGTTGATCTCGGGGAACTGCTCCAGCGGCAGGCGCACGCTGGCGATCGCGCCGATCACGAGCAGCGAGAGGAAGAACATCACCACCGTCACCGGTCGGCGCAGGCTGGTCTCGACGATGCTCACGCCGGCAGCTCCCCGCCTTCGGCTTCGCCAATGGCCTTGGCGCGCTCGACGTAATGGGCATCGGCGCGGCGATCCAGCAGCGCGTACATCACCGGGATCACGAACAGGGTCAGCAGCGTCGATACCGCCAGTCCACCGATGACCGTGATCGCCATCGGCGCGCGCACCTCCGAACCTTCGCCACCGCCGATCGCCAGCGGCAGGAAGCCGAACAGCGCGGTGATCGTGGTCATGGCGATCGGTCGCAGGCGCGAGACCGCGCCCCCGGCGATGGCCTCGTACTTGGCCACGCCCGCCTCGCGCAGCTGGTTGACCTTGTCGATCATCAGGATCGCGTTCTTCACCACGATGCCCACCAGCAGGATCAGCCCGATGAACACCACCACCGAGAGGCTGTATCCGCTCATCCACAGCGCCAGCACCGCGCCCACCAGCGCCAACGGGATGGTGAAGAGGATAACGAAGGGATGCAGCAGCGACTCGAACTGCGAGGCCATCACCAGATAAACAAGGAAGATCGCGAGGGTGAAGGCGAACAGCAGCGACATCATCGAGTCGTTCAATTCCTCGCCCTGGCCGCCAATGTGCAGGCCGAGGTCGGCACCGATGGGATTGGCCGCCACGATGTCGCGCACTTCCTGCATCGCGCTGCCGAGATCGCCATAGGCCAGGTTGGAGGAAATCACCGCCACCCGCACCTGGTCGGCGTGGTGGATTTCGCTCGGCCCCTGCGTCGCCACGATCTCGGCCACGGCGTCCAGCGTCACCGGACGCGCGCTCTCGGGATTGACGATCAGGCGGTGCAGCGCGTCGACCGAGTTGCGGTCCGACTCGCGCGCGCGCACCAGCACGTCGATCTTGCGGTCGCGGAAGCTGTAGCGCGTGGCCACTTCGCCGCGCACCTTCTTGACCACCACGTCGGCCACCTGGCGCGTGGTCATGCCCAGCGCCGCTGCACGCTCCTGGTCGAAGCGGATCTGGACTTCCGGGTAGCCGTCGGCCACCGAGGACTTCACGTCCACGAAGCGGTCGGACCGGCGCATCTGCTGCGCCAGCCGGTTGCCCGCGACCCGCAGGGCTTCGAGGTCGTAGCCACGCAGCTCGATCTCCAGCGGGGTGGAAAAGCTGAAGATCTCCGGGCGGCCGAACTTGGCCTCGATGCCGGGATAGCGCTCCAGCGTGCCGCGCAGGCTGTCGGTGAGCCGCGCCTCGGTGCCGCGCGGCACACCGTGCTCCATCACCACGCTGAGCTTGCCGATGTTGTCGCCTGACTCGGTCGGATTGGCGTCCATGCGCGTGCCGGTGCCGCTTACCCCGTACAGCGCGCGGATCCCGTCCTCGCCCCGGTGCGCCGCGGACACCGCGCGCACCAGCGCGTCGGTATCGCGCAGCGGGGTGCCGGGCGGCAGCTTCATGGTCAGTTCGAAGCGATCCTGCGCGAGCTGGGGGATGAGATCCACGCCCAGCGTGGGCACCAGGGCCATGGTGCCGGCGAACGCCGCCAGCGCGATTCCCAGCACCAGTCCGGGACGATGCAGCGCGCGCGGCAGCAGTTCGGCGTAGCGCGCCGCGGCGACATCGTAGGGTTTCATCACCACCGCACCAACGCGCAGCAGGACGCCGCCCACCGCGCGCGACAGCAGCCGCGACAGGCGCGAAACGACGTATCCCAGCGCGAAGAACGCCGCGCCGATGGCGCGCCGGATGCCGCGGGAAACCGCTGCCAGCCCGCGCAGCGGGGCCTGGCGCGGCGCCCATTCCTGGCGCGGGGCTTCCTCCGGAAACTGCAGCGGCGCGCGTGATTTCAGCGACGACAGCATCGGAATCAGGGTGAGCGACACGACCAGCGACATCAGGATCGCGATGGACACGGTCAACGCCTGATCGCGGAACAGCTGGCCGGCCACGCCTTCCACGAACACCAGCGGCAGGAACACCGCGACGTTGGTGAGCGTCGAGGCCACCACAGCCATGCCCACCTCGCGCGTGCCTTCCACCGCCGCACGCAGCACACCCAGGCCGCGCTCGCGCGCCTTGGCGATGGATTCGAGCACCACGATGGAATCGTCCACCACCAGGCCCGTGGCCAGCGCCAGGCCGCCGAGCGACATCACGTTGAGCGACAGTCCGAAGCGCCCCATGAAGAAGAACGTGGCGATGATCGACACCGGCAGCGAAAGCGAGATGACGAAGGTGCTCCAGCCATCGCGCAGGAAGAAGAAGATCATCAGCACCGCGAGCAGGCCGCCGATCAGCGCATCCACGCGCACCTCGTGCAGGGCCTGGCGAATGAAGACCGCCTGGTCCTCGATCACGGTCAGCTCGGTGCCCGGCGGCAGCATCTGGCGGGCGGATTTGAGCGCCGCGTGCACCGCATCGGCCACGCTCACGGTGTTGGCGTCGCCTTCCTTGTAGATCGCAAGCTCCACCGCCTCGGTATCGCCCAGACGGATGATGGCCTCGCGCTCCTTGTAACCCTGCTCCACCGTGGCGATGTCGCGCAGGCGGATCGGCAGGCCGCCGCCGGGGGCGCTGGAATCACCCTGCGCGGCGGCATTCGCCGCCGCCGCCGCCGCCGCGGCCTCGGCCGACAGCGCGGCGATGCGCGAGGTCGCCAGCGCCGCTTCCTGCGCCGCCTCGCTGCCGCCGCCGGCGCTGCCGCCGGTGATCAGCAGGTCGCGCATCTGCTCCAGGTTCTCGAACTGGTTGATGGTGCGCACCAGGTAGCGCTGGCTGCCCTCTTCCAGGCGGCCGGCGGAAATGTTGACGTTCTCCTGCGACAGGCGGCTGATGACGGTGTCCAGCGGCAGGCGCAGCTGCGCCAGGCGGCCCTGGTCGATCAGCACCTGCACCTCGTCCTCCAGACCGCCGCCGACCTTGACCGCGGCGACGCCGGCGACCGGCTCCAGGCGCTTCTTGAGTTCGTCGTCGGCATAGCGGCGCAGGCGCATCAGCGCCGCTTCGGAACTTTCCCCCGCGCCATCACCGGTGAGCAGAAGGCGCAGAATCGGCTCGGTCGACGGATTGAAACGCAGCAGCACCGGTGCCTTCACCTCCAGCGGCAGATTCAGCGTTTCCAGCTTGTCGCGCACCTCCAGGCTGGCCTGGTCCATGTCGCTGCCCCAGGCGAACTCCAGCACCACATCGCTTTGCCCGGTGCGCGAGATCGACTTGAGCCGGCGCAAGCCCTTGACCACGCCCACCGCCTCTTCCACCGGCTCGGTGACGAGGGTTTCGATTTCCTGAGGCGCGGCACCGGTGTACTCGGTGCGCACCGTGAGGGTGGGATAGGAGAGGTCCGGCAGCAGGTTGACCTTGAGCTCGGCCAGCGCGATCAGGCCGAACAGGACGACCGTAAGCGTGGCCATCGCCACCGTGACGCGTCGGCGCACCGAAAACGCGGCGAGGCCACCGCCCTGACCCGCCGGCATCGAAGAAGGCGCGTCCATCAATAGCCGGCCGTGTCGGCGTTGCCGGGAAGCTCATCGGGAATCGCGGTCGCGCCGCCGATCACCTCGACCAGGGCACCGTCGCGCAGCGCCACCTTGCCCGTGGTCACCACGGCGTCGCCCTGCGCAAGCCCGCCGCGGATCTCGGCCAGCTCACCGGAGAGATAGCCCAGCTGCACCGGCGTGCGGACGGCCTTGCCATCGACCACCCGATACACCGCCGCCTCGCCATCACCTTCCAGCAGCGCCACGCGCGGAACCGTCAGCACGTCCTGGCGCTGGTCGAACACCACCGCGATGCGGCCGAACATGCCGGGCCGCAGGCGCTCGTCCGGCTCGATCGCACACACCACGCGGAAAGTGCCGCTGCCCGCATCCACCACCGGGCTGACGCGATCGATGCGGCCGGCAAATACCTGCCCGGGCAGCGCATCGAGCCGCAGTTCGACCGGCGCTTCGGCGCGCAGGGTGCCGATTTCGCGCTCGGGGACGTTGAGCGTCGCCTCCAGGCGCGAGGTGTCGACAATGCGGAACACCGAGGCGTTGAGCTGGATCAGGTTGCCGACCTTGGCCGATCGCTGCGCGATCACGCCCGAGATCGGGGCCACGATGTCGGTGTAGGACAGCTCCAGCCGGGCCATGTTGTAGACCGCGCGCTGGGTATCCACGTCATAGCGGATCTTCTCGTAAAGATCGGCCGCCACCAGCTTGCGCTCGTACAGCTCCTTCGAACGCGCGAGCTCGGCTTCGAGCTTGCGCAGCAGGGCTTCGGCGCGCTGCACTTCCAGACGCGGGCGCTCGGGGTCGATCTTTGCCAGCACCTGTCCCGCCTTCACCCGATCGCCCTCCTCCACCAGGAGCTGCAGCAGCACGCCCGAGGTCTTGGCCACCACCTGCGCTTCATTGGGTGCCTCCAGCGCGGCGGTGGCGTTGTAGCTGGCGCTGATCGGCTGCAGGCTCGCCGTGGCGATTTCCACGACCACCGCCGCAGGTGCGGCGTCCGGGCCGGCCTTGCCGCCGGCAGCGGAACCGGGCTTGTCCGGCCCACCGCAGGCGGCCAGCGTCAGGATCAGTGCGGCCAGCGCCAAGCGGCCGACACGCGGCGCGGGGCGGACAGTCGGGGATGAGAGGTTCATGCGAGCTGCTCCAATAGTGTTATAGCTAACTATAACACTAGATTATTCCAGTGTCACGGGTGCCGCAGCATGGGCGAGGTCACCGCGCGGCGCGCGTGTCGCAAGTCACGCCGCCGCGCGCGATTCAGCCGCCGGTGAGCCGCCCGATCGCCGTCCCGCCAGCGTGGGGAATGTCCGGACTATGGCCGCAATCGGCGCGGCGTGCGTATACTTGCCGGCAGCGTGCATCGTGATCGCGTTCAGGTGCCCGTCATCCACCCGTCAGTGCCGGAACCGCCCACCATGCCCATGCTTCGACTTGCCGCCACGCTCGCCCTGTCCCTCGCCACCTTCACCGCCTCCGCCCAGGGAGACGTCGAAGCCGGCAAGGTCAAGGCCTACACCTGCACCGGATGCCACGGCGTCACCGGCTACAAGAACATCTACCCGCACTACAGCGTGCCCAAGATCGGCGGGCAGAACTACGATTATCTGGTCGCCGCGCTGACCGAGTACAAGAACGGCAACCGCGCGCACCCGACGATGGAGGCGCAGGCCGGGAGCTTCACCGACCAGGACATCGCCGATGTCGCCGCCTACCTCGCCAGCCTCGCCACCGCCAAGTAAGGAGCCCCCCATGATCTTTCGAGCGGCCCTGCTGGCCACTACCCTGATCCTTCCCCTTTCCGCCCTCGCCGCCAACACCGGCGACGTCGATGCCGGCAAGGCCAAGTCCGTCATCTGCCAGGCCTGCCACGGTGCCGACGGCAACGGCATCGGCGATCCGCAGTATCCGCTGCTCGCCGGCCAGTTCCCGGACTACCTCGCCAAGGCGCTGCGCGACTACAAGTCCGGCGAGCGCGACAACGCGATCATGAAGGGCTTTGCCAGCACCCTGAGCGATCAGGACATGCTCGACCTCGCCGCCTACTTCGCCGCTCAGCCGACCAAGCTGCGCGACCTGCAGGGCATCCACTGACGCCTTCGTGACCGCGTCACGCGATGCGACACGCCCCACGATCCCGGCCTGCGCCGGGATCGTCGTTTCGGAGCGCCGGACACGGCCTTTGCGCAGCCATCCACCCGCGCGCCGCACCGGTCACGCCCTGTGCATCCGGCTAGAATGAGGCGATGAGCACCGCCACGTTTCCCGATCCCGCCCGCCTGTCGCACTGCATCGACGCGCTGATCCTCCATACCGGGGAACTTGCGCGCCTCGGCCAGACGCCGGCCACCAGCAGCAATTTCTCCATGCGCCTGGACGCCGACCACGCGGTCATCACCGTGTCCGGACGCGACAAGGGCCGGCTGGTGTCGGAAGATTTCATGGTGGTGGATCTCGACGGCCGCGCGGTGGGCAGCGATCACCGCCCGTCGGCGGAGACCGGCCTGCACACCCAGCTCTACCGACGCTTTCCCGACCTCGGCTGCGTGCTGCACACCCACTCGCACAACCAGACCGTGGCTTCGCGGCTGTTCGCCCGGCGCGGCTACCTGCGCCTTGCGGGCTACGAGCTCCTCAAGGCCCTTGCCGGCAATGACACCCACGACACCGCGGTCGAACTGCCGGTGCTGCCCAACAGTCAGGACATTCCGGCGCTGGCCGCGCGGGTCGAGCAACTGCTCGATGCCGGCCCGCACTGGGGCTACCTGATCGAAGGCCACGGGCTGTACGCCTGGGGCCGCGACATGACCGAAGCGCGGCGCCACCTGGACGCCTTCGAATTCCTGCTCGGCTGCGAGCTCCACCTGCAGAGGTTCACATGAGTCGCCTTCGCATCTTTTCCGACACCCGGCCCGCAACCGCGGAACTGGTCACCGAGAACTACTCGCGCATCCAGGCCGAACTGGACGCGCTGGGCGTGCGCTTCGAACGCTGGCCCGCGCCGCATGCGCTTTCCCACGACGCAAGCCAGGAAGATGTCCTGGACGCCTACCGCGCCGAGGTGGACGAACTGGTGAAAGAGTACGGCTTCCGCAGCATCGACGTGGCCCGGGTGACGCCCGATCATCCCGACCGCGCGGCGCTGCGCGGCAAGTTCCTGGAAGAACACTCGCACATGGAGGACGAGGTTCGGTTCTTCGTCTCCGGCTCCGGCCTGTTCTCCCTGCACGTCCGCGGCAAGGTCTACGAGGTGCGGTGCGAGGCCGGCGACCTGATCTCGGTGCCCGATGCCACCCCGCACTGGTTCGACATGGGCCCGGAACCCGACTTCACCGCGATCCGCTTCTTCACCGAGGCGGACGGCTGGGTCGGCCACTTCACCGGCAGCGACATCGCCCGGCGCTTTCCCCGCTACGAACCCGGGCAGGCGGGATGAAGCGCGCCATCCTCACCGACATCGAGGGCACCACGAGCTCGATTTCATTCGTGCGCGAGGTGCTGTTCCCCTACGCACGCGCCGCCCTGCCCGGCTTCGTGCGCGAACGCGGCCACGAACCCGAAGTGCGACGCTGGCTGGATGCCGCTGCCGTTGATGCCGGCAGCGTCTGCCAGGACGCGGTGCTGGCCGAAGTGCTGCAGGGCTGGATCGACGAGGATCGCAAGCACACCGCGCTCAAGGCCCTGCAGGGGCTGATCTGGATCGAGGGCTACCGCTCGGGCGACTACCGCGCCCACATCTATCCCGATTCCGCACCCGCGCTGCGCGCCTGGCATGCCGCCGGGCACGCGCTGCACGTTTACTCCTCCGGCTCGGTGGCGGCACAAAAGCTCTTCTTCGGGCACACCGAGGCGGGCGACCTGCGGGATCTTTTCTCCGGCTGGTTCGATACCGAAACCGGCGGCAAGCGCGAGGCCGCCAGCTACCGTGCCATTGCCCAGGCCATCGGGCGCGCGCCGGACGACATCCTGTTCCTCTCCGACGTGGTGGAAGAGCTCGACGCCGCGCGCGAAGCCGGACTTCGCACCGTGCTGCTGGACCGGCGCGAGGACTATCCGCAGCCGCGCTGCGGCGAAGCGGCGCACGGGCACCGCCGAGTCGAAAGCTTCGCGCAGGTGGATCCCCAGGCCGAATGAGTACGCTGCGCACCCTGCTGCGCGACGGCCTGCGCCTGGCGCTGCTGCGCGCGCCGCGCAAGATCCCGGCGCAGGTCGGAATCGGCCCGGTGCTGCTGCTGGTCGCGCTCGATGCCCTGCTGGGACTTCCACGCGTCTGGTCCTTGATCGAGGCTCCGCGAACCTTTGCCATCAACGGGCTGGCGGGGCCGCTGATCGCCTTGGCGCTGCTGCTCGTGGCCGGTGCCGCCCTCGCCCGACTGGCGCAGCGCCCGACGCTCACCTTCACCGTGGCCGCATGGCTGGCGGCGGCGGGGCTGGTTCCGACCCTCGCAGGTGTACTGCCGGTCGCAACATCCTTTGCCAACGAACATCTCGCCGCGCGCTGGGTGATCCATGTGGTCTGGTGGTGCGCCATCGTGCTGCGCCTGGCGTGGTTCCTCGCTCCCGGCATCGGCCGCGCGTTGGCCGGGGCGGCGGCCGCCGCCGCCATCAGCGTGCTGCCCTGGCTGGCGATGGATGTTCCGGAACTGATCGAAACCGACTGGCTCGCCCATTACGAACAGATGGCCGCCCGCGGCGAAGGCGCGGACTACCGCGAGCCAGGCGAACTTTCCGACCCGGAAGCCACCTTCCATGCCCAGACGGCGCTGCTGGAACGCGCCCTGGAGCAGCTCGCGCCGCAGCGCCCCGGCCAGATCGACCTCTACGTCCTGGGCTTCGCCGGTGATGCCAGCGAAGGCGCGTTCCGCAACGAGGTGGATTTTCTTCCCGAACTGGCCGCACACCGCTTCGACGCCGCCGGCCGCAGCCTGCGGCTGGTCAATCATCCAGGCAGCGCCGACGCGGTGCCGCTGGCCACCGCCACCAACCTGGAGCGCGCGCTCCGGGGCATCGGGCAGCGCATGGACGTGGACGAGGACATCCTGTTCCTCTACCTCTCCAGCCACGGCAGCGAAGACCCCGAGCTGTACGTCAACCAGCCGCCGCTGCCGCTGGATCAGCTCGATCCGGCGCGACTGCGCGATGCCCTCGACGCCGCCGGCATCCGCTGGCGCGTCATCGTGATTTCGGCCTGCTACTCGGGCGGCTTCATCGACACCCTGCGCGGTCCGCGCACCCTGGTCATCACCGCCGCACGCGCCGACCGCACCTCGTTCGGCTGCGGCAACAGCGCCAACGCCACCTGGTTCGGACAGGCGTTCCTCGTGGACGGGCTCAACCACACCACCAGCTTCCGGCGCGCCTTCCTGCGCGCCCGCCACCGGATCGCCGAGCGCGAGAAGGCCGAGGAATACGATCCCTCCGAACCCCAATGGGCGGCCGGCGAGGCCATCACCGAACGCCTGGCGCGCTGGCGCGACGCGCTGCCGCCGGGCCGGGCCGTGAGTTTCATCCCCAGCGTGCAGGTGGTCGATGACGACAGCGCCACATCACGTCCTGCGGCGGCTCCACCGCCAGACGGCGACGATGAACCCGCCGACCCTCCCGCCCCCGCCAGCGACGGAAAAGAGGGCGTGTAAATCCACGGCCTGGCGTATGATGCGCGCTGCAGCACGCGGTGGGAGAAGCCGGTTCCACAACCGGCTGCCGAAGGCGCAACGCCCGTAATCGCTCAGGCCCCGTACCTTCGCGTGCACACAACTCTGGAGAGACCGGCCCGCGCCGGCGCCGAAGGGGCAAAGGTGCAGCACCACGCACCCCAAACTCTCAGGCAAAAGGACAGAGGGGCGAGCAGGGATTTCGAGCAGCGAAGCTGCGAGCCTGCGAGCGCCCGGCTGCATGCAAGCAGCCGGGCCGGGCAGGAAACTCGACAGCCAAGCCGCAAGCCTGCAAGCGCCAGTGGGCATGCAAGCCCACTGGCCGGAACGAGCAGGGATTTCGAGCAGCGAAGCTGCGAGCCTGCGAGCCCTCCCACTCCCGTCGCCCACCCTCCGGATACCCACCATGTCCAAGCCCACGCTCCACGATCTCGAACAGCACGACGCCTTCGTCGCCCGCCACATCGGCCCCAACGAGGCTGAAATCGCGCAGATGCTGCACACCATCGGGCACGATTCGCTCGATGCCATGACCCGCGCCATCGTGCCGGCGAGCATCGCCGGCACCGGCGAACTGGCCCTGCCCGAATCACTGACCGAAGTGGATGCGCTGGCGAAGATCCGCGCGATCGCCGACAAGAATCAGATGTTCCGCAGCTTCATCGGCCAGGGCTATTACGGCACCCACGTGCCGAACGTGATCCTGCGCAACATCCTCGAGAATCCGGCCTGGTACACCGCCTACACCCCCTATCAGGCGGAGATCTCGCAGGGCCGCATGGAAGCGCTGATCAACTTCCAGCAGATGGTCGCCGATCTCACCGGCATGGAGATCGCCAACGCCTCGCTGCTGGACGAGGCCACCGCCGCGGCCGAGGCGATGACGCTGGCCAAGCGTTCGGCCAAGTCCAAGTCCAACATCTTCCTGGCCAGCGGCGACACCCACCCGCAGACGCTGGAACTGCTGCACACCCGCGCCGAGCCGCTGGGCATCAGCGTCGAGGTTGCCAACTCGGAAGCCGAGTGGAACGCCGCGCTGGCCAAGGGCGATTTCTTCGGCGTGCTGGCGCAGTACCCCGCATCCAGCGGCTGGCTGGCGGACTGGGAGAAGGACGCCGAGGCGATCCATGCCAGCAACGCCCTGTTCGTCGTCGCCAGCGACCTGCTGGCGCTGACCCTGATCAAGTCGCCCGGCGAAATGGGTGCCGACATCGTGATCGGCAACTCGCAGCGCTTCGGCGTGCCGTTCGGTTTCGGCGGCCCGCACGCCGGCTTCATGGCCTGCCGCGACGCCTACAAGCGGCAAATGCCCGGGCGTCTGATCGGAGTTTCCATCGATGTCCACGGCAACCCGGCCTATCGCCTCACCCTGCAGACTCGCGAGCAGCACATCCGCCGCGAGAAGGCCACCTCCAACATCTGCACCGCGCAGGTGCTGCTGGCGGTGATGGCGGCCATGTATGCGGTCTACCACGGCCCCGAGGGCCTGACGCGCATCGCGCGCCGCGTGGCACGCTACACGGCCATCCTCAAGGCCGGCCTGCAGCAGCTTGGCTGCAACCAGTTCCACCACGACAGCGCGTTCGACACCCTGAGCCTGAAGACCGGCGAGAAGACCGACGCGCTGATGGCGCGCGCGGCATCGCTGGGTGCCAACCTGCGCAAGGCATGGGACGAATACATCTGCATCTCGCTGGACGAAACCACCACCCGCGCCGACATTGAACTGCTGTGGCGCATCTTCTCCAGCGACAGCGCTGCCCTGCCCTCGATCGACGCGCTGGACGCCAGCGCGCCGGATCTGATCCCGGCCGACTTGCAGCGCACCAGCGCCTTCCTGACGCACCCGGTGTTCAACAGCTACCACAGCGAGCACGAGATGCTGCGCTACCTGCGCCAGCTTGCCGACAAGGATCTGGCGATGGACCGCACCATGATCCCGCTCGGCTCGTGCACCATGAAGCTCAACGCCACGGCCGAGATGATCCCGATCACCTGGCCGCAGTTCGGCAACATCCACCCGCTGGCACCCGCCGAACAGACCGGCGGCTACCGCGAGCTGATCGATTCGCTCGAAGCCATGCTGGTGGACATCACCGGCTATGACGCGGTCAGCTTCCAGCCCAACTCCGGCGCGCAGGGCGAGTACGCGGGCCTGCTCGCCATCCGTGGCTACCACGCCTCGCGCGGCGAGGCACACCGCAACATCTGCCTGATCCCCGAGTCCGCCCACGGCACCAACCCCGCATCCGCGCAGATGGCCGGCATGAGCGTCGTTGTCACGAAGTGCGACGCCAACGGCAACGTCGACGTGGCCGACATCCGCGCGCAGGCCGAAAAGCACTCGGACAACCTCGCCGCGATCATGCTCACCTATCCCTCCACCCACGGCGTGTTCGAGGAAGACGTGGTGGAAATCTGCGAAATCGTGCACCGGCACGGCGGACAGGTGTATACCGACGGCGCCAACATGAACGCACTGGTCGGCCTGGCCAAGCCGGGCGCGTGGGGGTCGGACGTGTCGCACCTCAACCTGCACAAGACCTTCTGCATCCCGCACGGCGGCGGCGGGCCGGGCGTGGGTCCCTGCGCGGTGAAGTCGCACCTGGCACCGTTCCTGCCGCGCGGTCACAGGGCGGCCGACGGCTCGGTGTCCATGGTGTCCGCGGCCGCGCACGGCAGCGCCAGCATCCTGCCGATCAGCTGGATGTACATCGCGATGATGGGCCGCGACGGCCTGCGCCGCGCCACCCAGGTCGCGATGCTGGCCGCCAACTACGTCTCGCGCCGCCTGGCACCGCACTACCCGACCCTTTACACCGGCCGCAACGGCCTCGTCGCGCACGAGTGCATCCTCGACGTTCGCCCGCTGGAAAAGGCCACCGGCATCAGCGCCGAGGACGTGGCCAAGCGCCTGATCGACTTCGGCTTCCACGCGCCGACGCTGAGCTTCCCGGTACCCGGCACGCTGATGGTGGAACCGACCGAATCCGAATCCCTGCACGAGCTGGACCGCTTCATCGACGCCATGATCCAGATCCGCGAGGAAATCCGGCAGATCGAGCGCGGCGAGCTGGATCGCGACGACAACCCGCTCAAGCACGCCCCCCACACCGCCGCCGCCGTCAGCGGCAGCGACTGGACCCACGCCTACCCGCGCGAGCTGGCGGCCTTCCCGCTCGCCTCCCTGCGCCAGTCCAAATACTGGCCACCGGTGGGCCGGGTGGACAACGTGCACGGCGACAAGAACGTGTTCTGCGCCTGCATCCCGGTGGATGCCTACAAGGATGAGGGCTGACCTGCGCCATGCGGTAATCGGCCGCATGATCGAAAAGGCCCCGCGGTGCGGGGCCTTCATCATTGTGCGGCCACGAAAACCCTTCAGTCGCGGTGCCCTGCCCCGTGCACGTACACCAGCCGTCCGCCCATGTGGCCGGCACCGACCAGCAGCAGGAATCCGACGGCGCTGGTGCCCAGGGCAAGGGGGTCGGGCGCGACGGGCGTGGTGCCGTCCAGGCGCAGGAAGAGGCTTGCCGCATAGGCCACCCAGGCACCCAGCGCCAGCAGCATGTGGCGCGATGCATCGCGCGCGGCCGGATGCTCTACGGGAAGGCGGACCAGCTCGTGGAAACCTGCGGCCGCAGCCAGCAGGCCCGTCGCACAGCCAACGACCAGCAGCCAGAACGCCGGCTGCCAGAGCGGCCAGCGCGCCCACCACAGACCGCCGAAATCCGCCAGCGTGCCGAGCGTCCAGCAGGCGACGGGAAAATGCACCAGCGCCGGATGCAGCGGCTGCTTCACGGCATCAGGATCGCAAGGATCAGGAGGGTTACGCCGGTCACCGCGAACGCGGCGTGCGTGAACACATAGCGCTTGAGCGCCACGCGCTTGCCCAGATGCACCGAGGCCAGGAAAAAGCCCAGCAGCGCGGTCACGGTCAGGACACCCAGCGCGATCACGGGCAGGCCGCTGAGCTTGCCCATCAGGATCGCGATGATCAGAAGCGTGAGGCCGGCGGCACCGAACAGCGCGTGCAGCGCGGATACGACCCAGGGTGCAAGCCGGCCGCGCAGCACGTGCGTGGCCATGTAAAGACCGCCTGCGGCACCGATGAGGAAAATGATGAGTGCGTACTTGAGCATGGTTCGAACCCCCGGGTTTTCGTTGCTGGAATGGATCAGGTGTTGGCCGGGAAATGGCCGTCGAGGCGCGCAAGCACCGCGTCGGTCACGCGGCTGCAGCGTCGGCCGAGGAACGGGAAGGTGCCGCCCAGCGCCGCTTCGGCGCGCTCTCGCAGCTCGCTTTGCAGGAGCTGCCGGGCACGGTGCAGCCGGGTCTTGACGGTCTCGCTGCGGATCGCCAGCAGTTCGGCGGTTTCCTCGGTCGAGCAGCCTTCGACATCGCGCAGCAGGAAGACACTGCGAAACGTCGGCGGCAGGGTGGCCACTGCGCGTTCCAGCAGCCGGTGCAGCTCGTCGCGCGCGACCGCCGCCGCAGGATCGCCGTCCGCTGCGCGAAGCGGCAGGGAAACGACGCTGCCCGCGTCGGGCGCGGCATTGTCCAGGTTGTCGATGTCCACGGTCGGGTGCCTCCGGCGCAGGCGTTGGATGGCTTCGTTGATCGCGATGCGGCTGATCCAGGTGGCCAGCGAAGAAGCACCGCGAAAGGTCTCGATCTTCTCGAAGACCTTCAGGTAAGCCTCCTGCATCACGTCCTCGATCTCCGCTTCGTCGTCCAGCACGCCGCGCACCACGCGATACAGGCGCTGGTTGCAGCGTTGCATCACCTGCCGGAATGCCTCGCGCTCCCCGGCGCGCACGCACACCACCAGCGCGGCGTCATCGAGCGCCGCGTAGTCGCGCGCCAGCCTCGTATTTGCTTCGCTCACGGCGCTCCCCTTCGCGTTCATGCCGATGGCCCCGAAAGCATTGCATCACACCGCGGCGCAACGTAATGCGAGCGCGAAGCGGATCGTGTCCGGATCACGAGGTCGTGGAACAGCACGCCGGGCGGCGACTCGAACCAAGGGGACATCAGCCGACTCCGCAGGAGTGGATTCATCCAGGCAGACGCAGCGGCACGAAAAAGGTTCCCGCTACGAACCGGACAAGGCCGCATTCTCCAAAAGCCCATGGTGCCGCACCCGCGACAACCTGCCTGCGGCGGCACCTCAGGCAGGATCAGTGCGCGTCGCCATGCTCTTGCGCAGGTAGCGCCTGCACCACGATCCCGTTGGGGAGCATCCGGTCGCCCGGACGCATGTCGGCCGGGCAGTCGCCCAGCCGGCGTGCCGAAAATTCGCGCACCTCGCGGCAATCGGGCAGGTTACGCGGGCACGTGTCGCGGTAGCGGGTTTCAAAGCGGCCGCTGTAGTCGGTCCGGAAATCGCCGCCGAAGGTGAAGATCGTGTCGATACGATTGTCATGCACGCGACAGGCGGTGCGGACTTCCCAACCGGAACCGGTCTTGCGCACGTCGGGCGAGGCGCAGTGCTCCTGCCCGGGTGCCAGCGAAAGCAGCAGCCGCGCATCCACCTCGGCGCTGGTGCATTCGCGCGTCACCACGGGGCGCGGGCGGCGCGCGCCCTCGTCCACGAGAGTCACTTCCCAGAGGCCGGCATCGCGCCGGGGCAGCTCGACGACCGCGCCCCCCGCGCATCCGGCGAACAAAAGGATCAATGACAGGCCGCAGGCGGCGGAACGCATCGCCGGGCGTCTCCAGGAGGAACGGCAGATACGCAGACGCGCGGGGCGGATCGCCGCCCCGCGCGCTGCACTAAGGACATCAGTCAAACAGGCGGCGGCGGGTCGCAAGGCCACCCAGGCCGAGGATCACCAGGCCCATCAGGATCAGGCCCCACTGGCCCAGGGTCGGCACCAGCGTCGGCGGGGCACGGCAGATGTCGAGCACGGTGCGGACCAGCGGCCCAAGCTGCGTGATCAGGGCCGATGCCGGGTCGTTGCCGGAAATCGTGTAGTTGCCGTTGTTGAGCGAGTTGCCCGTGGCCGAGGCCGGCACCGAAACGGTCATGGTGAAGGTGCCCAGCTCACCCGGCTGCAGGGTGCCGATGTTGCACAGCGCCGGATCGCCCGGGGTAGCCGGCGCGCTGCAGGTGCCGCCGCCAAAGCTCGGGTTGCTGATGCTCACGAACGTGGTGGTCAGCGGATCGCTGGTCTGCGGCATCGCTGCCTCGACCATGACGTTGGTCATCGGATCGCTGCCGTTGTTCTCGTAGGTGTAGGTGTAGGTCACGTTGGTACCGGCACAGGCCTGCGCGGGTCCGGTGGCGGAAATCCAGAGGCTGGCACCGGCCACCAGTCGCGCCGTGCGCGCGCCGCGCAGGTAAACCGCGCCGGCGTGGGCCGTGGGCGAACAGCCGGCGGCGATGGCCTTCAGCGTGATCGTGCTTCCCACCGTCACCGCGCCCGGATCGAGCGCCACGTCGAAGGCCTGCCAGTCGGTGAACTTGTAGCCGCCGCTGGTCTGCCAGGGCACGCCGCTCTCGCCGGCGAAGTTGTAGGTGTGGAACAGCGACGCGCCGCCGGGCCCGGTGATTTCGATGAAGAAGTAGGGCTGCTCGTTGGCGGCGTGGCTCGGATCCTCGAGCACCGGCGCGGCGTTGAAGCGCACGTGCACCCGACCATCGGTATCCACATCGCCGGCGGCCACGGTGATGGTCTGCTCGATCGAGCTCACCGTGCGGTTGTAGCCGCTCACCTCGTCGTGAACCC
>DAOMOD010000056.1:0-21544 GCA_035444205.1 Lysobacteraceae bacterium | reverse complement strand
AACGCAGCCAGCACAAGAACCGCGCCCGCGCGCTGTCGCTGCTGAAGGCACGCCTGCTCGACGCCGAGCAGTCGAAACAGGTTGCTGCACAGAGCGAAAGCCGGCGCCTGCAGGTCGGGTCCGGCGACCGCAGCCAGCGCATCCGCACCTACAACTTCCCGCAGGGCCGCATCACCGACCACCGCATCAACCTCACCCTGTACCGGCTGGAGGAGGTATTGGAAGGCGATCTGGATGCACTGATCGAGCCATTGCAGGCGGAGGATCGGGCCGATCGGCTGGCGGCGATGGCTGCTTCCTAGGGCTTAGGGCCTAGGGCCTAGGGCCTGGAGTGTCGCAGCACCGAAGCCGAGCGATCCAACTGACGCTCACGGTACGTCGCGAGCGGACAAGCAAGCGGACTCGCAACGGTCCGCCGGATTTTCCCCTAGGCCCTAGGCCCTAGGCCCTGTAACGTACCCCTCAAACGCCGCCAAGATCCACCCACGATGCCCGCTCACAGCGCCGAACCGATCGCACTAGCCATCGCCGTCCTCACGGTCTCCGACAGTCGCGGGCCGGATCAGGATACGTCGGGCGATTACCTGGTCGCAGCGCTTGAAGGCGAAGGGCATCGTCTGGCGGCGCGATCGCTGCTGCCGGATGACCGCTACCGCCTGCGCGCCCAGGTGTCGGCCTGGATCGCCGATCCGGCGGTGGACGTGATCCTGGTCACCGGCGGCACCGGCTTCACCGGACGCGATTCCACCCCGGAAGCACTCAAGCCGCTGCTCGACAAGATGATGCCGGGCTTTGGCGAGATGTTCCGGGTGCTGTCGTTCGAGGAGATCGGCACCTCGACCTTGCAATCGCGCGCCTTTGCCGGCGTCGCCAACGGTACCTTCCTGTTCGCCCTGCCCGGCTCGACTTCGGCCTGCCGTACTGCCTGGGAGAAGCTGATCCGTGCCCAGCTTGACGCACGTACCCGGCCCTGCAACCTTGCGGCACTCAGGCCGCGACTGGGGGAATCGTCATGAAGCGCATGAAGAAACGCGATTTCGAAAATGCACTGCGGTCGATGCAGGAGGAACTGAACGCCCTGCACAACTGGCTGCGCCACAAGGGCCGGCGCCTGCTGGCGCTGTTCGAGGGCCGCGACGCCGCCGGCAAGGGCGGCACCATCAACGCCATCGCCGAGCGCCTCAACCCGCGCGACTGCCACATCGTGGCCCTGTCCAAGCCCGGCGAGCGGGAACAGTCGCAGTGGTACTTCCAGCGCTACGTTCCGCATTTGCCGGCGGCCGGCGAGATCACCCTGTTCGACCGCAGCTGGTACAACCGGGCCGGCGTGGAAAAGGTCATGGGCTTCTGCAGCGATGCGCAGTACCGCGCGTTCCTCAAGCAGGCGCCGCAGTTCGAGCGCATGCTGGCCGACGACGGCATCATGATTCTCAAGTACTGGCTGGCGGTGGACCAGATCGAGCAGGAAAGGCGCTTCGCCGAGCGCGTCAGGGACCCGGTCAAACGCTGGAAGCTCTCGCCGGTGGATGTCGCCGCCCGCGAGCGCTACCAGGACTACAGCGACGCACGCGAAGCCATGTTCAAGGCCACCCACAAGAGGCACGCGCCGTGGTTCGTGGTCGACTTCAACGACCAGCGCCGCGGCCGACTCAATCTGATCCGCCACCTGATCGACCAGGTACCGAACCGGGCGGTGCCGGAGCCGGTGCTCGAATTGCCCCCACTGGCGGTGGGCAAACTTCGACGCGAGCGCTACAGCGGCGTGGTCACTCCCATCGAAGGGCCCTATTAGATGCAGGCCCCGGCCCCGCCGGAATGTTCGAGCTGCTGCAGCGATGCCAGCGTGCCGATTGGGCGTCGATGACCGCGGCTTGCAGGACAGCTATCAACTGTCAGCAATAGCCTGCCTTGGAGAACGTGGACAGGGTTGTGCGGCGAGTTCTCCCTTTGACAGATGATTGCCGATCGCCCGCATCGGGAAGCCACATGGCCATCGCAATGGTGCCCGTCCTCAGCGCGCCACCTCGAAGTCCACGGGCAGGCGTGTGGATGGATCGGCATCCTCGGCCACCACCGATTTCACCCGGGCCAGGGGCGGTCCCTGCCACAGCCACTTTTCCAGGGCATCGAGCGCATCCACTTCACCGCCAGCCACCACCTCGACACGACCGTCGGCCAGGTTGCGGGCAAAGCCGCGCAAGCCCAGGGATCGCGCGGTCTCGACCGCGGAGGCGCGAAAGAACACGCCCTGCACGCGGCCGCTGACCAGGTAGCGCCTCATCGGCTACCCACCCAGTTCGGCGATCTTGCGCGAGAGATCCTGCGACGTGATCGGCCCCAGGAACCGATGCGCGATGCGTCCCTCGCGGTCGATCAGGAAGGTCAGCGGCAGGCCGCGCGGAGTGTCGAAGTCAGACGGCGGGTCGTACACGTCGAGCACGGCGATGGGGTACCCGGCCGGCACCCTTTCCAGAAACGCGCGCAACTCGTCAAGCTCGATTTCCTCGTAGGCCAGGCCGATGACCCGCACATCCTCGCGTGACGCAGCGAAGGCGGACAGGTCCGGAATCTCCTTGATGCAGGGTGCGCACCAGGTGGCCCAATAGTTGACCACCACCCAGTGGCCGCGCTGCTCGGCGAGGTCGAAACGGCCGTGGTCGAGGGTATCGACCACAAGCGCGGGCCTTGCCGCGTCCGCGGCGGTCATGGCAGGCACGACGGCGACAAGCAGGAGGGCGAACAGCACTCTGATCATGGGTGATCTCCAGAACGGTTCTCATCAGACCGCGCGGACGCGGAAACGATTCCAGCAAATGGCGTATCCATGACGTCGCTGACTGCGCGCTGCAGCCGCTCCAGCACGCCACGCACCGGCCTTCCGATCTCGTCATTCTGGCAGGGCAGATCGGGCAGTTCGGCGGGCAGGCGGTAGGCACCGCTCTGGTACAGCTCGCCGAGGCGCAGCACCGCGGTATCGCGCACCAACACCCATTCCCCCAGCTCGGTGCGATGCACCACGCGGGCGCGCTGGAGATCGTCGAGAATCCGCACCAGCTGATCGTCGGACAGCAGTGGCTCGAGCTGGCGCAGTTCCTCGGTGCCGTGACCGCGGCCGCCGCTCCTGGCCCGGTCCAGGCGCTCGACCACGCGCAGAAGCCCGTAGAACTCGAGCCCAGCGGGCAGGCGCATGGCCGGAGGCAGGTAGCGGAATGCGCTCAGGCTGGCCGCCAGCGAGGCGCCGAGCAGCACCACCGACCAGGCGATGTAGATCCAGATCAGGAAGATCGGGATTACCGCCAGCGTGCCGTAGATCTGCTGGTAGGTGGTCACCCGGCCGAGATAGGTGGCCAGGGCAAATTTGGACGCCTCGAACAGCAGGGTGGCCACCAGCGCGCCGAGGAAGGCATGGCGGAACGCCACGGTGCGGTTGGGTATGACCACGTAGGCCATGGTGAACGCGGTCAGCACCACCAGGGTCGGCAGCATGCCGAGCAGGCGCCGCTGCAGGCCGTATTCCTGGGCCGTTTCCGAGATCAGCGGCAACGAGAACAGGTAGGAACTGATCGCCAGCGACCCCACCACAAGGAGCGGCCCCAGGGTCAGCGCGGTCCAGTACACCACGAAGCGCGCCAGGGTGCGCCGCGGCGTGGTGACACGCCAGATGCGGTTGAAGGCATCCTCGACGCTGGCCATCATCAGCAGTGCGCTGAGCAGCAGGGCAATGACCCCGGCGGCGGTCAGGCGCGATGCGCCGCTGGCGAACTGGGTGAGGTACTCCTGCACCGCGCGCGCGGCATCGGGCACGAAGTTCTCGAAGATCCAGCCGGTGAGCTGCTGCGACCACACGTCGAACACCGGAAACACCGATACGATGCCCAGGGTGGCCGCGGTCAGGGGCACCAGGGCGAACACCGTGGTATACGACAACGCCCCGGCCGACTGGAAACAGCGGTCGTCAAGGAAACGTCGGGCCAGGAAGCGCAGGAACGCGCCCACACGGTCGCGATCGAAGCGCCTGCGCAGACTGTCCGCCAGTGATCTCAAATCCAGCATCGGTTCAGACTACCAGACCATGAGCGAAATCCTTGTGCTCTACTACAGCCGCAGCGGACACGTCGCCGCCATGGCGCGTCTGATCGCCCGTGGCGTCGGCGAGGGTGGCATGAGCGCACGCCTGCGCACGGTGCCTCCGGTCGGCGTGCAAACGGAGTCCGCACTGCCGCCGGTGCCGGACGAAGGCGCGCCATTCGCCAGCCGTGAAGACCTTGTCGAGTGCGCCGGCCTGGTGCTGGGCAGCCCCACCCGCTTCGGCAACATGGCCGCACCGCTCAAGCACTTTCTCGACGGCACCGGCGCCGAGTGGGTGTCCGGCCGATTGGCCGGCAAACCGGCCGGAGTCTTCACCGCCACCGCCACCCTGCATGGCGGCCAGGAAAGCACCCTGCTCAGCATGATGCTGCCGCTGCTGCACCACGGCATGGTGCTGGTAGGCCTGCCCTACACCCTGCCCGCCCTCACCCATACCAGCAGCGGGGGCACCCCGTATGGCGCCAGCCACTGGGCCGGTGACAGCGGCGAACGGGCACTGAGCGAAGAAGAGAAGGTGCTGTGCCGGGCGCTCGGCCGTCGTGTGGCCGAGGCGGCGCTGCGACTGGACGGCTTCCGGTGAGCGCTCATCGTGCAGCCGCGCTGATCTGCGCGGTGATGATCCTGAACCTGCTGGCCTGGTACCTGTGGTGGGCGCCACCGACGCTGATGCCGCTGTGGCTGGTGCTCGGTCTGCTGCTGCCGCCACTTCTGCTGGCGCTGGTCGGACTTCTCCGCGGGCACCGCAGCGCCCCGTTCTGGGCCGGCGTGGCGGCCTTGTTCTACTTCTGCCATGGCATCAGCGAGGCCTGGACCGAGGCCGCGGCGCGGGTGCCGGCCCTGATCGAGGCGGTACTGGCGGCGGCCCTGGTGGTAGTGCCGGCGACGATCATCCGGCGGAAAAGACAGAAGCCCTGAACCGCAGAGCACGCAGAGCTCGCTGAGAAAAGCGCATGGATTCAGGTTTCGCAGCCAGCGCCGCGCGGGGAGCCGGGACCACGCAGGCCCAACCCATTCCTCCGCGATCTCTGCGTGCTCTGCGGTTCAATCGCTTGCCCACACGATGCATCGCGGCCCGCCACGGAGTCCAGGCGCCCTCTATACTTCGAAACTTCGAACCCCCGAAGCAAGCGAAGCGACGACGTGGACGAACTGCTGATCGTCACCACCGGCGGCACCATCGACAAGATCTACTTCGACGACAAGTCGGATTTCCAGGTCGGCGAGCCGCAGATTGGACGCATCCTCCAGGAACTTGGTGTGGCCTTCCGCTTCCGCGTGATTCCCATCCTGCGCAAGGACAGCCTGTACATCGACGACGCCGACCGCGAACTGATCCGGCGCACCGTCGAGGCGCAGGATACCCGCCATGTGCTGATCACCCACGGCACAGACTCCATGGTGCAGACCGCGCGTGCGTTGGCCGGCCTCTCCGACAAGGTCATCGTGCTCACCGGCTCGCTCAACCCCGCCCTGTTCCGTGGTTCGGACGCGGTATTCAATGTCGGCACCGCCGTGGGTGCGGTACAGGCGCTGCCAGAGGGCGTGTACATCGCCATGAACGGGCGCATCTGGGATCCGATGCGGGTACGCAAGAACGTGGAAGCGAACCGCTTCGAGGCGGAGCCCTGAACTGCAGGAGCGGCGAAAGCCGCGATTAGTCGTTCCATCCGGAGCGTCCATCGCGGCTTTCGCCGCTCCTACTTCGGCCCGAACATGTGCACCGACTTCGGCCGCCTCCAGAGCAGGAACAAGCCCAGCAGCAGCAGTACCGGCGCCAGCCAGTGGTTCAACTTGAGCCAGCGGTGGCTCGCGTTCATGGCATCGCCAGTGAGAATATCCATGGCAGCGCGCGGGCTGATGCGCAGGCGTTCCTCGGCAAGACCGAAGGCACGGTCAGCCATACGCTCGCCGCTCGTCACGAACAGGCCATATTGAGCGAGCAGTTCGCCACTGCGCATATAGAGCAGCACCAGGGGCGCCTCGCGCTTGGCCGAATCGAGTGCCACCGGGCCCATTTGCGGAATACGCAGCAGGCCGCCCCAGACCACGGCGTTGTACAGGAAGCTCAGCAGGAAGAGGATCAGGACGATCCAGTGACGATTGCGCTTGAGCATGCGGAGAACACTTGGTCCAACATCAGAAAAGGCCCATCTCGAGACGAGCCGCCTCGCTCATCATGTCACGATTCCATGGCGGATCGAACACCAGCTCGACATCGGCCTCGGCCACGGTGGGGATCAACTCGAGCTTGGCGCGCACGTCGTCGACCAGGGTATCGCCCATGCCGCATCCCGGCGCGGTCAGGGTCAGCTTGACGGCAACGTCGCGACGGCCGTCGCTGGCCGGCTTGATCGCGCACTCGTAGACCAGGCCAAGGTCGACGATATTGACCGGAATCTCTGGGTCGAAGCAGGTGCGCAACTGCTGCCAGGCCAGCTTCTCGACATCGTCGTCGCTGGCGCCCTCGGGCAGTTCCGGGGCCGGCAATGGTGTCTTGCCGATGGCGTCGGCGTCGCTGCCGCGAATGCGGAACAGATTGCCTTCGACATACACGGTGAAACTGCCGCCGAGCGCCTGGGTGATGTAGCCCACACTGCCCGCGGGGAGGCGCACCTGCTCGCCCTGTGGCACCAGCACGGCGTCGCAATCGCGCTCGAAGCGCACGGGTTCGCTGGATCTGCTGAACATGGCGGCGATTATATCGGACCAGATCGGTCCTGATCATGGCAAGGAGTCCGATGGTGCGCATGTCCGCTACCATGGCGCGCCCCACCGCGGAATCTCCGACTTGTCGCAATCCGCCAGCACCGAGCCGAACCGCTCTTACTTTCTCGCCACGATCTCCGGCCTCGCCGCTGCCGCAAGCATGGCCATGTTGTGGGCCATTGTCGCCGTGCACGGCACCGGTTTCATGCTGGTGATGCCGCTGTTCACCGCCCTGGCGGTGGCGTTCGCGCTCGGCCTGCACGGGGTCCGGGGCGGCGTCGTTGCCAGCACCATGGCGGTCCTGCTCACCCTGCTGGCAACCGCCAGCGCGGTGACGCTGACGGTAGGCGTGCGAATGGCCATCCACTTCCGCATGGAACTGCTCCAGGTGCTTGAGGCGATGGGTGCGGACATGATCTGGGCGATCTGGCGCGCGCGCCAGGACTGGCTCGGCGATGGCCTGATCCTGGCCGGCCTGGCCCTCGCCGCCTGGCTGGCCGGCCGCCGGCCGCGACCTTAGCAGAGACTTCTCACCAGCCTTCTGTTGCGGACAGAAAGCCGTCGGGGTGCGCTGCTTACCCCGACCTACCCAGGCGTCGGTGCCGGTCCGGCGTGCCGCACCTCAGTGCCCGCCGCCGCCGTCCAGGGCCTTCAGCTCGGACAGCATGCGGTTGGCGGCCTCCTGGCCGTCGGCGTAGAGCATGCGGGTGTTGTCGGCGTAGAAGAGCGCGTTCTCGATGCCGGCGAAGCCGGTGCCCTTGCCGCGCTTGATCACGATCACCTGCCTGGCGTCGATCACGTCGAGGATCGGCATGCCGTAGATCGGGCTGGACTTGTCGGTCTTGGCCACCGGGTTCACCACATCGTTGGCGCCGATCACGATGGCGACGTCGCAGGTCTTGAACTCGGGGTTGATGTCATCCATGTCGGCGATCAGGTCATACGGCACGCCGGCCTCGGCCAGCAGCACATTCATGTGGCCCGGCATGCGCCCGGCCACCGGGTGGATGGCAAACTTGACGTCGACATCGCGGGCGATCAGCTGCTTGCACAGCTCCCAGATCTTGTGCTGTGCCTGCGCCACCGCCATGCCGTAGCCGGGCACGATGATCACGCGCTCGGCGAGGTACAGGTAGGAGGCCGCATCCGGCGCCTCGATCGGCTTCATGCTGCCCTCGATCTCGGCGGCGCTGGCGCCGCCGCCGCCGAAGTTGGAGAACAGCACGTTGCTGATCGAGCGGTTCATGGCCTTGGCCATCAACTGGGTCAGCAGCATGCCGGCCGCACCGACCACGGTGCCGGCGATGATCAGCGCCTCGTTCTGCAGCACGTAACCCTTGAAGGCCACCGCGAGGCCGGTGAAGGCGTTGTACAGCGAGATCACCACCGGCATGTCGGCACCGCCGATGGGCAGGGTCATCAGCACGCCGAACAGCAGCGACAGCACAAAGAAGGCAATGATGATGTTGGCATCGGGGGTGAACAGTAGCGCCCCGCCCAGGCCCAGCGCGGAGAGGAACACCAGCATGTTGAGCAGTTGCTGGCCGCCGAAGCGGAAGGTCCGGTCCAGGCGCCCGTCGAGCTTGGCCCAGGCGATCACCGAGCCGGAGAAGGCCACCGCGCCGATCAGCGAGCCGAGGATGGCCAGCACCGTCATCGGCGTGGTCAGGCATTCGTGCGCAGTCAGCGCATCCACGGTGCAGGCGCCCTCGAAGCCCGCGTTGTTGAGCAGCGCCACCGCGCCGATGGCCGCGGCAGAGCCGCCACCCATGCCGTTGAAGATGGCGACCATCTGCGGCATGTCGGTGATCGGCACGCGCTTGCCCCATACCCAGAACACGTAGGACAGGGCGATGGCGACGCCCATCAGGATCAGGTTGGTCTGATCGATGCGGTGGTCGGTCCAGGTCGCCGGGGCGACGAAGGTCACCACCACCGCGATGACCATGCCGACGCCGGCCCAGCGGATGCCGCGCCGTGCGGTGACCGGCGAGCCCATCTGCATCAGGCCGATGATGAACAGCACCGCAGCGGCGAAGTAGCTGGCCTTGGCCAGGAAGTCGAGGATGACGTCCATGCTCATGTCACTGGCCTCCCTGCTTCTTGCTCGACTTGAACATGTCGAGCATGCGTTCGGTCACCACGTAGCCGCCGACCGCATTGCCGGCGCCGAGCAGGACGGCGACGAAGCCGATCACCCGCTCCAGCGTGGAATCGGCGTGACCCAGCGCGATCATGGCGCCGACCAGCACGATGCCATGCACGAAGTTGGAGCCGGACATCAGCGGCGTGTGCAGGATCACCGGCACCCGCGAGATGATGACGTGGCCGGTGAAGGCGGCCAGCATGAAGATGTAGAGGGCAAGGAATCCGTCGATCATGGTAGGAGCCTATGAAAGTACCCGGCGCCGTCGCGAGACCGCCCCTGGGCGTGTCCGGCAAGGCGTGGGCGTGCACGAAATTGGGGAGCGTAGCTGCGGCCTCCGTGACCCGATTTCGGGGGTCCCCGCAACGCAGCCGGGCGCGACCAGGGGCGGTCGCAGTAGGTGGTGGGTACTTTCATGGGCTCCCCATCCGGTCGCGGGTTGGCGCATGGCGGATCTCGCCGGCGTGGGTGAGGCAGGTGCCGGCCACCAGGTCGTCCTCGAAGTCGATCTTCAGCGCGTCATCGACGATCAGCAGCTCAAGGAAGTTGTAGAGATTGCGCGAGTACATCTCGCTGGAATGGATGGCGCCCATGCTCGGCATGTTGATCGGGCCGACAATGGTCACCGCACCCTCGCTGAAGGTTTCACCCGGACGGGTCAGTTCGCAGTTGCCGCCGGTCTCGGCGGCGAGATCCACCAGCACGCTGCCTGCCTTCATGCCGCGCACCATGTCGGCGCTGACGATCTTCGGCGCCGGACGCCCGGGCACGGCGGCGGTGGTGATCACCACGTCGACCCCCTTGAGATGGTCGGCCAGCCGGCGCTGCTGTTCGGCACGTTCTTCCGCGGTCAGCTCGCGGGCGTAGCCGCCCTCGCCTGCGGCGCTGACGCCGAGGTCGAGAAACTTGGCGCCGAGCGATTCGATCTGCTCTTTCGTTTCAGGCCGCACATCGAAGCCCTCCACTTGCGCGCCGAGGCGGCGGGCGGTGGCAATGGCCTGCAGGCCGGCCACGCCGGCGCCGATGATCAGCACCTTCGAGGGGCGAATGGTGCCGGCAGCCGTGGTCAGCATCGGAAAGAACTTGCCCGAGGTCTGCGCCGCGATCAGCACCGCCTTGTAGCCGGCCATGCCGGCCTGCGAGGACAGCACGTCCATCGCCTGCGCGCGCGTGGTGCGCGGCAGGAGTTCCATCGAGAACGAAGTGATCTTCCGGTCGCGCAGGGCGCGAACGCGCGCGTCGTCCTGGTGCGGGGCGAGCATGCCGATCAGCACCGAGCCCTCACGCATGGCGGCGATCTCGTCGATGCTCGGCGGGCGCACCTTGAACAGCACGTCGGCACGGCCGATGGCCGACATGGCGGAATCGACGACCTCCACGTCCGCGAAGGCGGCATCGGGAATGTGTGCGCCTCCACCGGCACCCTTCTCGATGACCACCTGCACGCCCTTGGCGCGCAGCTTCTTCACGACATCGGGGACCAGCGCCACACGCTGCTCGCCCGCCGTCGTCTCTCGCACGACGGCTACAGTGATTGCCATCGAAACCTCTCCCCGGATCGTAGGACCGCGCCATGCTAGCTGATCGGGCTGCGGATCGGGAGTCGGATAGCGGTGATGTCGGGACCCGGGACCCGGGACCCGGGACCCGGGAAAGAATACCGCGCGCCACGGGAGTGCTCGAGACTGGCCTGCACCCTGCCTGCTCTAGCCCACCGAAACGGTTCTGTTTTACCGGATAGGCTCGCGAGCATTGACGCGGTGGATGGCAAAGGGCGTGCCCCACACTTGTCGAAGCTCTCCGGGTCCCGGGTCCCGAGGTCCCGGCCTTGCACTGTTACACTCCCGACCCCATGACCGCCTACGACTTCCTCGCCTCACGGCGTTCGGTGCCGGCGCGGCTGCTGGGCGAGCCGGGGCCGAGCGATGCGCAGATTCTCGATCTGCTGCGCCTCGCGGTTCGGGTGCCCGACCACGGCAAGCTGGAGCCATGGCGCTACCTGCTGATTCGCGGAGACGCACGCTATCGGCTGGGTGAGATCTTCCGTGCCCGCCACGCCGAGATCGACCCGGCAGTGCAGGGGGCCACGCTGGAAAAGGACCGCCTGCGATTCACCTTCGCGCCTGCCGTGATAGCCGTTGTGGCTCGCGTGATGGCAGACCACAGGATTCCAGCGCAGGAACAGGTGCTGTCGGCCGGACTTTCGGCGTTTACGCTGCTGTTGGGCGCCCAGGCGCTCGGCTTCGACGCGCAATGGCTGACCGGGTGGGCCGCCTACGACCATGGCATCGCGCAGGTACTGGGGCTTGCGCCCGACGAGCGTATCGTCGCCTTCGTGCATATCGGCACTGCGCAGGGCGATGTTCCGGAACGTCCACGCCCGGACCCTGCCACTCTTCTCACGGAGTGGACCGGATGAAGCCCACCGCCTATCTGGTCGACGCAAGCGTCTACGTTTTTCGCGCCTGGCACTCGGTGCCGCCGGAGTTCAACGACATCGACGGCAACCCGGTGCACGCCGTGTACGGCTTCACCGGATTTCTGATCACCCTGCTCGAACAGACCCGCCCAGGCCACCTCGCGGTGGCCTTCGACGAATCGCTGGAAAGCTCGTTCCGCAACGAGATCTATCCGCCCTACAAGGCCAACCGCGAGCCGGCGCCTGAAGAGCTCAAGCACCAGTTCCGCCTGTGCCAGGAGGTCACCGAGGCGCTCGGGCTCACGCCTTTGGTCGACAGCCGCTACGAGGCCGATGACATCATCGGCACGCTGGTTCATCGCCTGCGCCGGCACGGCTTCCGCTCGGTGATCGTGTCGCCCGACAAGGACCTGTCGCAACTGCTCGGCGAGCACGACCGCCAGTGGGATTTCGCCCGTCGCGAACGCTGGGGTCCGGAAGGTGTGGAAGCGAAGTTCGGCGTGCGTCCGGACCAGCTCGCCGATCTGCTGGCACTGGCCGGCGACAGCATCGACAACATTCCCGGCGTGCCCGGCATCGGCGTCAAGACCGCAGCCGGACTGCTGCGCCACTTCGGCAGCCTCGACGCCCTGCTGGCGCGCGTCGAGGAAGTGCCGTTCCTCAGCCTGCGCGGCGCCAAGGCGACCCACCGCAAGCTGCGCGAACATGCCGATGCCGCCCGCCTGGCGCGCCGCTTGACCAGCGTGGCGCTGGATGCGCCCGCGCCGGATGCGCCCGAAGCCATCGCCGTCCGCCCGGTCGACCTCAACCGTCTCGACGCACTGTTCGACCGCTTGCGCTTCGGTCCGCTGACGCGGCGGCGGGCGCGCGAGGCGAGCCGCGCCTGACCCACCTACCAAGCCGAACGGAGCAGGTGCTGACTCGCGTCTCAGTCGACAGCGGGAGCAGTCTCCAGCTCCAGGGAAACGCTGAGGTCGCTGCGGAACACCCGCACCGGTTCGGGCCTGACCCCTTCGCGCAGCCGCCCGTCGTCGCCGTACAGGCGCTTCTGGCTGTTGGCAATGAAATACAGGTTCGGTCCGTGAAGCGCGCCGGACACGGGCTGCGTCATCGCTGGTTGGCTGGCGTCGACCGGCTGGGCGCGCGTCACCTCGAGGCCATCGGCGGACAGGTGCAGGCGCATCACGCGCATGGCCGGATCGGTGCCGGACTGCACCAGCACCAAGTGCCCGTCCCACATGTGGAGGCTCTCGATCCCATCCAGCGTCAGGTTCTGCGGTATGCGCAGATCGAAAGCCTTGCTGCGGGCGAGATCGACCACAGTGATGCCGGCGTCGTAATCGGCAAGGTACAGCCGGTTGCCGTCCTCGGAGACCACCAATGCACGCAAGGCGGCGAGCTTGGGCGATCCGAACACGGGGCGCATGCCCTCCTCGTCGGCCCGGTACACGGTCTGGGTCAGGCCATCCAGCGCGTACACCTCGCCCTGCCGTCCCAGCGCCAGCGCGGTCAGGGCCTGCAGGCGTTCGCCCGGCGGGATCAGCCAGCGCTTCTGCAGCTTGCCGCTGTCCAGATCGAACAGGAACAGTCCGGTCAGGCCAAGCTGCTCCCGGCGCAGCCCCTCGAAGAACGGCATGGCAGCCGAGGCCACCCACAGACGGCCGCGTCCCGCATCGACCTTGAGATCGAGCACCGACCACAGACCATTGTCGGCGGAGGATTCGACAAACGGCACCAGCGCACCGTCGGCGTCGCGGGTGTAGATGCCGCCGTCGCGCAGGCTCCCGAACAGCCAGCGCTGGTGGCGCGCGTCCCAGGCCAGCGACTCCACCAGCCTGTCGGACGCCGGCAGTTCGAACGACACCGAACCACTGCCGAAGGGCTGCCGATTGCCCTGGTAGTTTGCCACCAGATACTCCCACACCCTTGTATCGGCCACCTTGGCAAAGCGGTCGTCGGCACCGATATCGAAGGCATAGCCCTGACCATGCAGTCGCAGCAGGATGTCGTAGGCACTGCGGCGGTCGCCCTGCCGGGCGAAGGCGGCAGCCAGCTCGTAGCGATGGCGCCCCACCTGCGGTTGCAGCAGCACCATGCGCCTTAGCACCACAGCCTGATCGGCGTACCGCCCGGCCTTGCCCAATTCCTCGCTCCTCGCCGACAGCTCGGCGACCGATTCGATGGCGGCGATTTCCCGCTCGAAGGCGCTGGGTGGCGCCTGCGTCGGATCGAGAAGGACCTGGGCGTGGACCACTTGAGACAACAAGAGGAACAGGCCCGGCAGGAGCAGCAGGCGTGGATTCGACATGGGAATTCGAAACTCAGGATCGGGAGAAGGCTGCGACCGCTGACCCCGGCGAGGGTTCAACCCGGGTAGGATCGGCACCGCCATTGTACTAGACCGGACGAAACGACTGCATGAGCGAGATCGAGATCCTGCACCAGGCCAGATACCTGCGCCTGTGCCGCCGCGGCACCTGGGAATACGCCGAGCGCACCAACAGTTTCGTGGCGGTGATCGTGGTCGCCATCACCCCCGATGACAAGGTGCTGTTCGTCGAACAGTTCCGCTACCCGCTCATGGCCAACACCATCGAGATGCCCGCGGGCCTGGTCGGCGACGTCCGCGGTCATGAGGACGAGGACATGATGGAGGCGGCGCGACGCGAGCTGGAGGAGGAAACCGGCTGGACTGCGGAAAGCTTCGATTTCATCATGGCCGGGCCGACGTCGGCCGGCATGAGCAACGAAATGATCGCCTTCGTGCGCGCCCGGGGGCTCAAGCGCACAGGCTCAGGCGGCGGTGATCCGAGCGAGGAAATCACCGTGCACGAGGTGCCGAGGATCGAGGTCGCACGCTGGTTGTTCGAACGCATGCAGCAGGGCGATTCGATCGATCCCAAGCTGTACGCCGGACTGTATTTCCTGGATCACGATGCGGATGGCAGTAACGTCGAATAGGGGACTCGCCACCACGCGGCATGCATCGCCTCGCAGGAGCGCACCTTGTGCGTGACCTTCCCGCACCGGTCGCGCACTGGGTGCGCTCCTACGACACCCCCCGGACCAGCAGGATCCCCGCCATCGCGATGATCGCCAACCACGTCGCAAGCGTACCGACGAAACGCCCGAAACTGACCCCACGGTGCTGCGACAACCCCCATGCGTGCAGGATGCGCGCCACCACCAGGGTGGCGCCGAACGCATGCAACCAGGGGCTGCCAAGTCCGCCCAGTTCGAGCAGCAGCAACAGGATCAGCGCAATGGGGATGTTCTCGATGGCGTTGGCGTGAACACGCACGCGTTGCTCCAGCCCCCCGCCCTCGCCGACGCCCAGACCGACCTTGACGTGTCTTCTGACCACGACCACGCGCAGTGCCAGGAACACGATCAAGAGCGCGAGCAATCCTGCGTACAGGGAAGTGACGGGGAATGACATGGGTGGGCGATCCTGGTTCCGAGGGTTCAGCGCGACGGGCCACGCCGCACTTCGAGGTGTTCGCCGCCATCGGCGAGCGGTACCGGTTCCAGGCGATTGCCGACCTGGCGGGCGACCACGGTGATGGTCTGGTGCGGGACGCGGAAGAAGCGGATGCGCAGATCGCCGATGTCGGGTGCATCGGGATCGCTCGCCGTGTGCAACTCGCCGTCACGCGCGGCGAAACTGGCGGCAAGATTCTCGGGGAGCGATTCGGCGTGCGCCGGCGCCGGCTCCTCGGTGCCGCTCAGTCGCGACAGCACGGCAGGGCCAAGCAGGAAATCGCCCAGCCGGACCGAATCGGCGGCCACGCGCACGCTCTCGAAGGGCATCTTGAGCGGATTCGCGTGGCTCTCAGCCTCCATGAAGACGCTGCTGTCGATGGCATCTTCCGACCACACCTGCACGTACACCGCGGCTCCGGTGCTGTCGATGCGCTCCTGCCACTGACGCATCTCCACACGCCGCACCAGGGCGATGCCGTCGATGGAGATGCCGAAGACCGGGTCGAGCACCGGTCGCGGACTGGAGGTGCGCCCGGACACCTGCACGGCGCGCCCCTCGCGGGCACGGTCGACCGGCGCGGCGGCCACCACCACCGGTGTCGGCAGGGCGACAGGCGCGGTAACCCGACGCTGTTCCCGCCACTGGAACACCAGCACAAGCATGACCACTACCAGAAATACCGCCAGCAGCAGCGGTAGAGGGCGGCGATACTTCACGCGACGGGCGCGGCGTCCCATGGGCTCACCCGTCGATATCGATGCTGCTGGCGACGATGCGGTACTCGCGCATGACAGGTTCCGCGTCGCCGCCGTAGTCCTCGGCCAGATGGCGTGCCTGCTTCTCCTCGACGTCGACCGCCTCCAGTACACCGTGCACCGTGGCCCGCCCCGTGGCGTCCTTGGGAAGGAAGAACTTGTGCCCGGTCATGACCCGTGCCCACTGACCATCGTCCTCCAGGATCAGCCAGCAGCCCTTGGTCTGACAGATCTGGCCGATGCGGCCGTGGTACTTGGCCGCAGCGCCATGCAATTCGGCCGCCAGCGCCTCGCCGATGCCACGCGACTGCCCTTCAGGCATGGGCTCGCCATAGGTCTCGGCGAAAAGCGCCGCCGGGAAAGACAGCGCGAAAAGCAGGATCAAGCGGTGCATCACGGTACTCCTGGTTCAGGCGGCCAGCGGCAGGCCGCGCAATTGCTCGTGTTCATCGGTCACTCCGAAGCGGCCGTTCTCGTCGCGCCGCACGCGCGCCATGGCGCAACCGTGGTCATGGGTGAAGTATAGGCGCACATCGCGCGCCAACTTGTCTTCGAGGAAGGCGCGCTTTTCGTCGATGAGCAACTCCGGGAAGCGGTCGTAGCCCATGGTCACCGGCAGGTGCACCCACGGACGCCCTGGAATCAGGTCGGCACAGAACACCACCCCGCCAGCGCCGCCGATCTCGGCCAGCATCAGGCCCGGCGTATGACCGTGGCTGTAACTGAATCGCACCCTGGGACCGAGCGTCGACGAGGTCTCGCCGTCGACGATCTCCAGTCGTCCGCTCTGCTCGAGCAGGGCAGGCAACTCGGCGATGAAGGAAGCGCGGTCGCGCGCATGCGGATCGCAGGCACGTTGCCAGCACTCGCGGCCGACCAGGAACCGCGCCCTGGGAAACAGCAAACCGGGTCGTTCGCCCTCGCGCCATGGCGCCAGCAATCCGCCTGCATGGTCGAAGTGCAGGTGCGAGAGCACCACGGCGTCGATATCGGCATCGGAAAAGCCGGCCTCGGCCAGGGAGTCGAGGAGCACATGGCGCTCCTCGACCACGCCGTAACGCTCTCGCAGCCTCGGTTCGAAGAAGGCGCCGATGCCGGTTTCGAAGAGTACGTTCCTGCCGTCGAGGCCCTCGACCAGCAGCGCGCGGCAGGCCAGCGGTACCCGGTGCTGTTCATCCGGTGGCAACCACGCGCTCCACATCGCGCGCGGCACGTTGCCGAACATGGCACCGCCATCGAGGCGCTGCGAGTTGCCGAGAATCGACCAGAGCTTCATCGGGCACTCAGCGGCGACGGAAGCGGTAGGCGCCGGATTCGGGCATGCGGAAGGCCAGGCTGCCGTCCGCCTGGAAGGCCCCCTCATGGAACTCGAATCCCTCTGCGTCGAGTTCCAGTGCGTACTCCAGCGAAAGATTGCGCCCGTAGGCGTCGGTGTCGAGTCGGCAATCGGAGGCGGCAACCGATCCGCCGATGCGGCCATCGACGTCACGCAGCCGGACTGCGCAGGAGTCCGGATAGGCGCGCAGGTCTTCGCTGCGCAGCGCCATGGCGATGAGCGGTTTCTTGTGCAGATCGACGTAAGGAGCGTGGTCATGGAAAGTGAAGAAGCGCAGCACGACACCGTCGCCATCCTCGACCACCGACCACAGGCGCTGGCGGGTCAGCTCGCCGGGTTCGTCACCTTCGCCCTGCTCCCGCCACTGCATGAAGACTACCCGTCCATCGATGGCGCGGACGCGGACTTCCGCGTGCACGGCATGTTGTGCCGCGCCATCGCCTTCCGCCGGCGCCGTGAATTCGCCGACCAGACGACCGACCACCGTGTCGACGTCCAGGCCCCAGGCAGGCATGGCAAGAGCTCCAAGGCCGACCCATCCTGCAAGAACCAACAACCTCATGTTCACCTCACTTCTGCAACACCTGAAGATTCGCCCCAACGCGGATCGCTGGCCGCCAGCACACGGCCGCCGCGCCGATCCCACATCACCGCCTGCATGTTGCCCCACTCGCGCTCGCCGACATTGACCGTGTGGCCGCGCTCGCGCAGGGCTTGTGCTTCGACCTCCTCGAGCGCGCCGGGTTCGGCGGAGATCACATCAGGCAGGTACTGATGGTGCAGGCGCGGCCGCGACACCCAGCTCTGCGGATCGTTGCCGGCGACAAAATCGAGGATGCCGGTCAGCACCATGGTGATGATGCGGCTGCCGCCGGGCGTGCCCAGCACGGCGACGCGATCGGCACCGAACACGAAGGTCGGCGTCATCGACGACAGCATGCGCTTGCCCGGGCGGATGGCGTTGGCGTCCTCGCCGATCAGGCCATAGGCGTTGGGCACACCGGCCACGATGGCGAAGTCGTCCATTTCGTTGTTGAGCAGAAAGCCGGTTCCAGGCACCACGAACCCCGAGCCATAGGGCAGGTTGACGCTGAGCGTGCCGGCCACAAGATTGCCTTCGGCGTCCATCAGCGAGAAGTGCGTGGTGTCCTCGCCGACCGCAAGTACCTCGATGCCGGGCAGCAGCTCGCTGGGCGTGGCGCGGTCGAGGCGGATGCCCGCGGCCAGGCCGGCGGCGTAGTCCGGGCTGGTGAGCATGCCCACCGGCACCTTCACGAAATCGGGATCGCCCAAGTACACGCTGCGATCGCGGTAGGCGCGGCGCATGGTCTCGACCATCAGGTGAGTGCGCGCCACCCGGTCGAGGCGCTCCCAGGGATAGCGGTCGAGGATGTGAAGCATGGTCGCCAGCGCGAGGCCACCCGAGGAGGGCGGCGGCGCGGTGACCAGGGTGTAGCCGCGGTAGGTGGCACGAATCGGCTCGCGCTCGGCCACGCGATAACCGGCCAGATCGTCCAGCGCCCAGTGTCCGCCAGCCTCGCGCACGCCTTCCACCAGCTTCTTGGCCAGTTCGCCGCGATAGAAACCGTCGAAGCCCTCGGCTGCCAGGCGTTCCAGCACGCCGGCGAGGTCCGGCTGCACGATGCGGTGGCCGACTTCGGGTACCTCGCCATCGGCCAGGAAGATCGCGGCGGCCTGTGGATAGCGGCGCAGCACGTCGCGGCGAAAACCCATCAGACGCCGGTATTTCTCGTCGACCTCGAATCCCTCGCGGGCCAGTCGCATGGCCGGCGCCAGCGACTCGGCCAGCGGCAGGCGGCCGTAGCGCGCGGCGATGTGTACCAGCCCCGCCGGCTGGCCGGGAATGCCGGCAGCGAGCGGACCATTCAGCGACTTGTCGCGATCGAGCGCGCCCTCGGCATCGAGGAACATGTCGGCGCGCACCGCCGCCGGGCTGGTTTCACGACCGTCGACCATGGTCTGGAAGCCGTCTGCCGCGCGATGAAGCAGCCAGAACCCACCGCCGCCAAGGCCGGAACTGGCAGGTTCCACCACGGCCAGCGCGGCACTCACCGCGACGGCGGCATCGAAGGCATTGCCGCCCGCCTCCAGCACCTCGAATCCCGCCGCGGTGGCAAGGCGGTGCGCACTGGCGATGGCGGCCTGGCCCGGCGCCTCGGCCCAGCACGGCGCGGCCAACAGCAGCGCCAGGAGAAAAACCGTGCGTGTCATGCGTGTCATGCGATGTCCTGACCTGTCAGCAACGTGAATTTCACCTGCAGTTGTTCGGGCGACTCCTGGTGCGCGGGATCGGGCAGGCAGCATTCCACCGGGCACACTGCCTGGCACTGCGGCTCGTCGAAATGGCCGACGCATTCGGTGCAGCGCAGCGGGTCGATTTCGTAGATGGTCTCGCCCATGAAGATGGCCTGGTTCGGACACACCGGTTCGCAGACGTCGCAGTTGATGCACTGGTCGGTGATGTGGAGTGCCATGGCGTGGTCCGGATGCGCGGCAACGCTCAGCCGCGACGGAAGATGGCCTTCAGCTTCTCGTTCACCGCGGGGTGCACGAAGTTCGCCACGTCGCCGCCCAGGCGGGCAACTTCCTTGACCAGCGACGAGGAAATGAAGCTGTACTGCTCGGCCGGCGTCAGGAACAGGGTTTCCGCACCCTTGATCAGGTGCCGGTTCATGCTGGCCAGCTGGAATTCGTACTCGAAGTCCGAAACCGCGCGCAGGCCACGCAGGATGACGCCGGCGCCCACCTGCTCGACAAACTCGGCGAGCAGGCAGTCGAAGCCGCAGATCTCGACATTGGCCACGCCGTTGAGCGCGAGCCGTGCCAGTTCGAGGCGGTCGGCCAGCGGCAGGGCCGGCCCCTTGGCGGGGCTTTCGGCAATACCGACGATGATGCGCTCGAACAGCGGACTGGCGCGCTGCACCAGGTCGGAATGCCCGTGCGTAATGGGGTCGAAGGTACCGGGGTAGACCGCCACACGGGCGGCGGCTGGGGAAACGGGCATCGGTTCCGGGGTCGCATCGAGGGGCGCGTATCGTAGCAGGCCCGCGCCGGAACCGGCGCGTACACCCGTGGCGCGCAGCCCGGACCCTGATCGCGCCGGTCAGCCCTCCATCAGCTCCACGCCGTCGAGACCCTGAGACAGGGTATGCGCGTCGCCGCCCTGGCTCAGCTTGATGCGCAGTCGCACCTCGTTGGCGCTGTCGGCATGGCGCAGCGCGTCCTCATAGGAGATCTCGCCGGCGGTGTACAGCTCGAACAGGTGCTGGTCGAAGGTACGCATGCCGAGGTTGGTCGACTCCTTCATCACTTCCTTCAGCTTGTGGATCTCGCCATCGCGGATGTAGTCCTGCACCAGCGGGGTGCCGATCAGAATCTCCATGGCGACGCGGCGGCCCTTGCCATCCACCGTGGGGATGAGCTGCTGCGCCACTACCGCCTTCAGGTTCAGCGACAGGTCCATCAGCAACTGCGGGCGGCGATCCTCCGGGAAGAAGTGCAGGATGCGATCAAGCGCCTGGTTGGCGTTGTTGGCGTGCAGGGTGCACAGCACGAGGTGACCGGTTTCGGCAAAGGCGATGCAGTGGTCCATGGTCTCACGGGTACGCACCTCGCCGATCATGATGACGTCGGGCGCCTGGCGCAGGGTATTCTTCAGCGCGTTCTCCCAGGTGTCGGTGTCGATGCCGACCTCGCGCTGGGTGATGATGCAGCCCTCGTGGCGGTGCACGAACTCGATCGGGTCCTCGATGGTGATGATGTGCCCGGTGGAGTTCTGATTGCGATAGCCAAGCATCGCCGCGAGCGAGGTGGACTTGCCGGTGCCGGTGGCGCCGACGAAGATGATGACGCCGCGCTTGGTCATGGCCAGCGTCTTGACCACCGGCGGCAGGTTGAGCTCATCCACGGTGGGAATGCGCGTCTCGATGCGGCGCAGTACCATGCCCACCTGGTTGCGCTGGTAGAAGCAGCTCACGCGGAAACGGCCGACGCCGGCCACGCCGATGGCAAAGTTGCACTCGTGGGTGCGCTCGAACTCCTCGCGCTGCGACGGCGTCATCACGCCCAGCACCATGTCGCGGCTTTCCTGTGCGGACAACGGCTGCTGGGTGATCGGCGAGATACGGCCGTGCACCTTGATGCTGGGCGCGAGTCCGGCGGTGACGAACAGGTCCGACGCCTTCTTGTGCGCCATCAGTTTGAGGAACGAAGTGAAGTCGGCCGTGCTCATGGTCTGCTCCTGGATTACTGGAAGATGGTCTTGTCCTTGGCGTACTGGATAGCCTGCTGGCGCGCCACCAGGCCACGCTTGACCAGATCCTGCAGGCACTGGTCGAGGGTCTGCATGCCGTAGTTCTGGCCGGTCTGGATGGCAGAGTACATCTGCGCCACCTTGTCCTCGCGGATCAGGTTGCGGATGGCCGGCGTGCCCACCATGATCTCGTGGGCGGCGATGCGCCCGCCGCCGACCTTCTTCAACAGCGACTGCGAGATCACCGAGCGCAGCGACTCCGACAGCATGGAGCGCACCATCGGCTTCTCGCCGGCGGGAAACACGTCGATGATGCGGTCGATGGTCTTGGCGGCC
>DAOMOD010000055.1:1294-21635 GCA_035444205.1 Lysobacteraceae bacterium | reverse complement strand
AGCGTCTGGTTGCTGAAGCTGTTCGACATGACGAAGGCCGGGTGGCCATGCGCGCAGCCCAGGTTGACCAGGCGACCTTCGGCCAGCAGGTAGATGCTGCGGCCGCTGTCGAAGGTGTAGCGGTCGACCTGCGGCTTGATGGTCTCCTTCTTCGCGCCGCTGGCGTTGAGGCGATCCACCTGGATCTCGTTGTCGAAGTGGCCGATGTTGCAGACCAGGGCGTTGTTCTTCATGCCCTGCATGTGCTCGAGCGTGATGATGTCCTTGTTGCCGGTGGTGGTGACGAAGATGTCGGCCTCGCCCAGCACGTCCTCGATACGCTTGACCTCGAAGCCCTCCATCGCCGCCTGCAGGGCATTGATCGGGTCGATCTCGGTGATGATGACGCGCGCGCCCTGGTTGCGAAGGCTGTGCGATGAGCCCTTGCCGACGTCGCCATAACCGCACACCACGGCGACCTTGCCGGCAATCATCAGGTCGGTGGCGCGCTTGATGGCGTCGACCAGCGACTCGCGGCAGCCGTACAGGTTGTCGAACTTGGACTTGGTGACCGAGTCGTTGACGTTGATGGCCGGTACCAGCAGCTTGCCGGCCTCCATCATCTGGTACAGGCGATGCACGCCGGTGGTGGTCTCCTCAGAGACCCCGCGCCACTCGCTGGCCACCTGCTTCCAGAAGCCGGGGCGTTCCGTGCGGGTGCGCTTCAGCAGGTTCTTGATCACCTGCTCCTCATGGTTGGCGCCGGGGCTGTCGACCCAGGTATCGCCGTCTTCCATGTCCACGCCCTTGTGGATCAGCAGGGTGGCGTCGCCGCCGTCGTCGACGATCAGCTCGGGACCCTTCATGCCGGGGTGGGTCAGCATGTCGAGCGTGCAGTCCCAGTACTCCTCCAGGGTCTCGCCCTTCCAGGCGAACACCGGGATGCCGGTCACCGCGATCGCCGCGGCGGCGTCGTCCTGGGTGGAGAAGATGTTGCAGCTGGCCCAGCGCACCGAGGCGCCGAGCGCCGCGAGCGTTTCGATCAGGACCGCGGTTTCCTTGGTCATGTGCAGCGAGCCCGACACGCGCACGCCCTTGAGCGGTGCGAGCGGTGCGTACTTGGCGCGGATCTGCATCAGGCCGGGCATTTCCTCCTCGGCCATGCGGATGCGCTTGCGACCGAGTTCGGCCAGCGCGAGATCGCGCACCTTGAAGTCCTGGTGCGAGGATTCTTTGACGACAGCATTCATGGATGACTCCGTTGGTTTCAACGGGCGCGGTTGCATGGGAAGCCGCATCGAGCCTGACCCGGGAACCCGGGCTGCAACGCCCCTCGATGCGTGAGGCCGACCATTATATCGCTTGGAGCGGATGAAAGGATGAACGCCCCGCCCGATTCCCGGGTGCGCTGCGCTTACCCGGGCTACGAAAAGATCCGCAAGTCCTGTAGCCCGGGTAAGGCCGCAGGCCGCACCCGGGGAAAGCGCTACGGCTCGCCGAAGCGGCCAGTGAACTCCATGGTTCCGCCCCAATCCGCCGGCAGGATGCCCTCGCGCACGTAGCGATGGAACGAGGAGTGCGGCCAATCGACCACGCGCTCGACGAGACCGTGCTTGAGTGGATTGATATGAACGTAGTCGATATGTGCGTGCAGATCGGCATCGTCGCGAATGGTGTGCTCCCAGAAACGCGGCTGCCACGGGGATCCCGCGTGCGAGCCGACGCGCCGCGTGAAGCCCTTCTTGATCTCCTGCCAAAGCCGCGAGTAGTCGCTCGCGTCGTCACGCATGGCCATGACGGCATGCAGATGATCGGGGAGCAGGACCGATGCGAGCACCTGGTGCGGCACACGCGACCTGGCGTTTCGCCAGGCCTCGCGGAGGGCGTCGACGTGGCGCACCAGGGCATCGCTGCGCCGGTCGCGCAGCGTGACCGTGAAGAAGAACGTCCCGTTGGCGACCCGATTGCGCCGATACAACACCATGGCCGGATCGTATCCCATGCGCGCCCGGGGTTGCGGCTCATGGCATTCACCGGCTCGACCGGCGCGCCTTCTCCCGGGTGCTCTGCGCTTACCCGGGCTACGACAACGATGGAAGTGACCTGTCGCCCGGGTAAGGCCGCAGGCCGCACCCGGGGAGTCGTTGTACGACGCGACGCCGACGCGCCCGCATTCCCGGGTGCGCTGCGCTTACCCGGGCTACGAAAAGATCCGCAAGACCTGTAGCCCGGGTAAGGCCAAAGGCCGCACCCGGGGCTGTGCCGGGAAAGAATGCCGCCCCCGGAAGGGGGCGGCATCCGGTTGCGCGGCGCGTCCGTCGGGCCACGGCGCGCTGCGCAAACCTGCTCAGGGCGTGCCGCCGCCCTCGAAGCCGTCGGCGAAGATCTCGTCCGGAAGTGCGCCCTCGGGCTCGAAGCGCGCCGTCACCTGGAACTCGCCGCTGGGACCCAGCACGCAGGGTCCGGTACCCGTGCAGTCGCCCGACCAGCCGAAGAACACCGAGCCGCTGTCGGGGCTGGCAGTGAGCGTCACCGGCCCGTCCCCGCCATCGAACTCGCCGAAGCAGGCCGGGCCGCCGGAGAAGCAGTCGATGCCGGCCGGGCTGCTGGTGACGCTGCCCTCGCCGGCGCCACTGAAGTCGACCAGGATATCGGTGGCTTGCTGGACGAAGAGGGCGGTCACGCTGGCGGCCGAGTTCAGTGTGATGTTGCACTGGCCCGGCTCGTCGGTTGGCGTGCAGCCGATCCAGCCGTCGAACAGCCATCCGCTGTCGGGAGTCGCGGTCAGGGTCACCGTGCTGCCGTGGTCGAAGGCTGCAGCGCAGGTGCCCGGGCAGTCGATGCCGGCCGGATTGCTGTTGACGCCGCCCTCGCCATCCAGCGTCACCGTCAGCGTGTGGGCACTGGACGCCGGGATGAAGTTGGCGGTGACGTTGCGGTCCTGGCTCATCGGCAGCTCGCAGCTGGGCACGTTGCCGACGCAGGCGCCGTCAAGCCAGATGTCGAAGACCGAGCCGGGGCCGGGGGTTGCGGACAGGGTTACGTTCTGGCCTTCGGGATAGGCCGCGACGCAGTCGTTCGCGCCCAGCCCGCAGTCGATCCCGCCCGGCGCCGATGCCACCTTGCCGCTGGCGCCGCCGGTGCTGGTGATGCGCGTCCTCAAGGTGCGCTTGGGCAGCGTGTCGATTACCACCCGCGGGCGGCTGAACTCGGAGGTGTGTCCCAGCGCGTCGGTGGCCAGGGCCACCAGGCCGCGGCCTGCCCAGGCCGGCTCGGCATCGAGCAGCACGGTCTTGAGCTGCTGGATCTCACCGGCGAGGACGGTCGCGGTGCCGACGTGATCGCGGCCCTGCCCCTGTCCGTCGTCGAGGTAGAAGTCCACCATCATCGGGTGGAAATCAGGGAAGAAGTTGTCGACGCGGAAGGTCACGCTGAGCGTGTCGCCGTCCTCGGCCAGCACCACGGCGCCGAGGTCGGGAAAGTTCTGCAGCCGGTTGGGCCCGGTGTCGGCGTCGCCCGGATCGTTGGGGGTGGGCCCGTCGTCGGCGAGATCGATGGCGAGCGCGTTCTCGTCGAGATCGTTGTCGCCAAAGCGCATGCCGGAAAAGGTGGCGATCAGGTTGGTCGCGTTGGCTGCCATGACCACGCCGGGCCCGGCATTGTGCGCGAACAGGTTGGCCTCGGCGCAGTCCGCGGGCTGCAGGATGCGGCCGCCGTTCGAGCCGGTGGCTGCGTTCTGCAGGCGCATGCCTGCGCCCTGATTGCCGCGGGGAGTGACGCCATCGGCGGCCACACCGATCCGGTTGCTGCACAGCTCCAGCACCATCGAGGTCCCGGGCTGGGTCACCAGGATGCCGCCGGCGCCGTTGGCGGCGATGGTGTTGCCCTCGATCCGGGCCGCAGGGTCCGGTTCGTCGGTGGCGCCGGCCTGGCTCAGGACCAGGCCGTACTGCTGGTTCGGGACGGCTGTGCTGCCGTCGCTGCCGAGACCGATGCGGTTGCCAAGCACCTCGAGCTGCGAAACGCGCATGTTGTGGATGCGGATGCCGTCCTCCAGGTTGCCGGCAATCACGTTGCCGCCGTCAGCGCTGCCGACTCGGATCGGCGGTGCGGTGAAGAACTCGCTGGCGAAGATGCCCGAACCCTGGTTGGGCAGGGCGGCGGTGCCGACGTTGACGACGCCGATGCGGTTGCCGTCGATCACGATGCCCGGCGATACGGTTCCGGGTTCGTTGACCACGGCAATGCCGTGGCCGCCGTTGCCGCTGATCAGGTTGGCGCCTCCGGGCAGGGTACTGCCGATGCTGAGGGCACCCGCGGTCCTCAGGATCCGCACGCCGTCGCTGGCGTTGGGCCGCGCCTGGTCGCCGGCCACGCGGGTGCCGACCAGGTTGCCGGCCATACTGCCGGTGCCGCCGCTGTCCCAGAACACGCCGACACCCTCGATCGCAATCGACTGGGGCGAACCAGGCGCGGTCTGAATCAGCAGGTCGCCCGGCACGCTGCCGGCGATCACGTTGGCGCGCTCGGCGGTGAGCCCGCCCACGGTCACGCCGGCATGGCGGATATAGATGCCGGCGCCGCCGTTCCCGAGCGCGGTCTGGCCAAGTGGATTCAGGCCGATGCGGTTGCCGAAGACGTTGAACAGGCTGACCACGTTGTCGGAGTTGTTGCCGGAACGGCCGTAAACGATGACGCCGCCAGCGCTGTTGCCGCCGATCCAGTTGCCGTCGCCGAGGGTAGTGCCGCCGATGGTCGAGCGCGTGACCACGGAGCCCCCGGTCGGCGCCACCACGATGCCCTCCACATTGCCGTGGCCGCCGCCGTCGCCGGGCAGCGGAATGCCGACCCAGTTGCGCTGCAGGCGGACCATGTCGGCCAGCCCCCCGCTCGGCGTGATGGCCAGAGCCCGTCCGAAGCCCTGCAGGGCGAAGCCGCGGATGGTGATGAAGCTGTGCGTCGCGCGCAGGCCACCGGTGCCCTGATTGGCGGCGGTGCCGCTGCCTCTCAGCAGCACCGTGGGATGCCCCAGTGGGTTGACCGCGATCTGGGTGGTGGCGTCGATCAGTATGTTGGCTGCGCCGATGGCCGGCAGCGGCTGGGCGACCTCGATGCGGTAGTACTCGTAGGACAGGCCGCTGACCGGATCGGTGCCGGAGACGCGGCCGGGGTCGGTGTCGGGAATGTTGAAGTGGATCTCGGCCGCGGTGATCGCATTGGGAAAGTTGATGGAGGCCACAGCCTCCTCGATCGCCGCCCGCAGCGTGCACTGATCCGGTGTCGGGGTCTGGCATACGCCGTCTCCCGGGTTGGCGTCGGCAATGTTCAGCGTTGTGTTGACGGTGAGCATCAAGGTGCTGGCCTGCGCCGCGCCAGCGCCGAGCAGGGCGCTCAGCAGGGTGGTGAGGATGGAAAAGGCTTTCATGGTGGAGGACTCCGGCCCGATGGAGCGTGGAATGACATGCGGGACGGGCGAGCGCCCCGCGGGTGCTAGCGGTGCCTACTCGAAACCGTCGGCGAAGATCAGCGTTTCGGTGGGCGCCAGGTTGAAGGTGGCGATGACGCTGCGTGCCTGGCTCATGGTCACGATGCAGGTGCCGGTGCCGGCGCAGCCCTCGCCGCTCCAGCCAGCGAACAGCGAGCCGGGATCGGCGCTGGCGGTCAGGGTGACCTGGAGGCCGTCGGCGAATTCGTTGCTGCACGTGCTGCCGCAGTGGATGCCGGCAGGATTGCTGGTCACCAGGCCGCTGCCGCTGCCGGTCTTGCCGACGCTGAGCGGGCGGGCGGCGCCGGGGATGGGGAAGGCTGCACTGAAGTCCGAAGTCTCGAACAGGCCCGTCCCCAGGCGGCTGCTGGTGGCGGTGAGGTTGCGGCCGGCGTGAGGCGCGAGGTCCACCGACAGGTTCCAGTTGCCCGTGCCGTCGACAAATGCGGTGCCAAGGAAGTATCGGCCCTGCGAGCCGTTGTCGGCGTAGACCTGGACCAGCCCGTCGGCGTTGGCGCCGGTCCCGCTGATCAGCGGCGTCGCCTGGGTGATGGTGGGCGTGTTGGCCAGCAGGTTGGCGCTGTTGCCGCGCAGGATGCCGGCGCCGAGGTTTCCGACGATGCTGTTGCCGATGACGGCGATGTTCTGGGTGAACTCGCCGTCGAGCCGGATGCCCACGGCCAGATTGCTGGCGACCAGGTTTTGCCGGTCCACGGCGAAATCGCCGATACGCAACCCGGTGACCCCGGCCGAGACGAAGATGCCGAAGCCGGTGTTGGCGAGCGACAGGTCCGGCTCCGGCGCGCCGATGCGGTTGCCCTCGATCACGCTGCCGGTGTTGGTGCCGCTGATGTGGATGCCGGGGCCTTTATTGTTGCCGATCAGGTTGCCGCGGTCGGCGTCCATGCCGCCGATTACCGTGCCGCTGCCGCGCACCACGCGGATGCCGGCCTGATCGTTGTGCTGGCCGCCGACGTTGCCGCCCGGGCCGTTGGTCCAGGGGCTGCCGATGCCGTTGCCGCGAATGGCGATATTGTTGCTGTCGACGGCATAGATCCCGCTGCCCACGTTGCGCAGGAGGGTATTGCGGTGGTTCTCCTGCACGGCGCCGCCCGCGTCGAGGCCGACCACCAGACCGTGCGCACCGATGGCGTAGATGCCATGTCCACCCTTGTTGGCGGCCCCGACCTGCGCGCCGATCAGGCTGCCGCGGATGCGCACATTGCTGGCGGTCACGCGGATGGCGCTGGCCATCGGATAGTCGAGATGGCTGGGAAACTCGGGAAAGGATCGACCGGCGTCCAGGATCTCGGAGCCCTGCGTGCCCGAGCGTTCCACCTCAACGCCGCTGGCGGCGATGAACAACCCGTTGGCTCCGCTGCCGACCACGCGCAACCCCTGTAGCGCAGTGTTGGTGGCGCTGCCGGACAAGCGCACGCCGTAATAGAAACAGCCCTCGATCGCCAGGTTGTGGAGGATGGAATCGGGGCCCTGCACCCACAGCCCGGATTGCGAGGCCGGCCAGCAGTCACTGCCGGACTTGGTGAGGGTGACCCGGTTGCTGTTGAAGGCATTGACGATCATGGTCCGCGTCATGCCTGGCAGCGGGGTGTTCAGGGTCACGGTGGTGACGCTGGCGTCGAAGCTGATGAAGTGCGGATCGCTGGCGTTGGCGTTGGCGGCCTCGATGGCGGCGCGCAGCGACCCGGCGCCGCTGTCGTTGCCGTTGGTGACGTTGAAGACGGCTGCCCCGACCGGGGCAACCAGGCAAAGCAGGACAATCAAACTGAGGGAACGCATGGCGGAATCTCCGGCCCGAGGGAGGTCGCCTTTTCTTCAGCAACAGTCGTGCCAGCCACGCAGGTTGCAGATTGCTTGCGTAAGCGATTGATCGGCTTGGGTTCTGTGTTCGGTGTGGGGGTCCGTTTCGTCTCGTCGCCGGGACCACACGTCCCGCACGCGGGACGCACAATCGGGGTCCCGGTGCCGCCCGGCCGGTCCTTCACCGCGGCGAAGTGATGTAAAAAAGACTTGACACTGCGGCGGGCAAATGTAAAGTACACATGACATACTGTCGTGTGGAGATGACCATGGTGCTGTTTCAGCGCTCCGCCCTTTGGGTCTTGCCACCGCTGCTCGGCGGCCTCGCCTTGATGCTGTTCGGGCCGGCGCGTGTGCTCGGTCTGTCGAACCTGCTGGTCGGTGGCCTGCTGGTGGTGGTGAGCGGCTGGGCCGGCCTGCACCTGCGCGTGCGCGGTAGCGCCGACGAGAATGCCGGGCTCGCCCACGCCGAAGCACAGGCTTGGCTGGGCGCGCTCTTTGCCAACCTGATCTACCTGGTCTTTCTGGCTCAGCTCCGCACGCTTGGTGAGGCCGCGAACCTTGCACAGGATCCGGCCGTCCACATGGCGGCGATGATCCTGGGCATGTTCGCCGCGATCTGGCTGCTGCTGACCTGGCGGCTGCACGCGCGATACGCGGACCCGGTGGTCGAGGACGAACGCGACCGCGCCATCGCCCGCAAGACCGCGGCCTTCGGCGACAGTGCGCTGATGATCTGTGTGGCGATGACCGCGCTTGTGCTGGCGGTCGTGCCGACCAGTGAAAGCGCCTGGGCGACGCCTCCGCGCGTCGCGCTGATGCTGTTCAACCTGCTCCTGCTGCGCGTGGCATTGCGCTGGAACGCCGCGGTGCTCCTGTACTGGTGGGACCGGCGATGAGCGAAGAACGCGGCCAGGCGCCGCCGATCCGCAACCACATCCGCCGCCTGCGCTTTGCGCACGGCGAGATGACACAGGAAGAACTGGCGCGCAACTGCGGCGTCACCCGCCAGACCATCATCGCCCTGGAGGGCCACAAGTACCTGCCGTCGCTGGAGCTGGCATTTCGTCTTGCACGCGCCTTCGAGGTCGGCGTGGAAGAGGTGTTCGAATGGCGGGTGGAGCGAGAAACCAGTGAAGACGCGTGAGGAGCGAGGGAACGGTTCTCGCTGTGCGGTCTGCGTGGGAGCGGCGGCTGGTGGACCCAGCCGAAGGACCGTCCCCACAGCCGCTTCGCACCCGACCGGGACTCTGCATCCGCTCGACCTACGGCGGCCCCATCTCGATCCCGAATTCGGCGGCGAAAGGCCGCAGGAACAGCGGCGCCTCCTCTTGCAGCACGGCAAGCGTCTGGTCGCGGCGCGCGCGGTAACTGTCGAGGCCGGCGGTCACGGCGAGCTGGAGCAGCCGCGCATGCTGGACGGCAAGGACGCGGTGGTTGGGGTGTGCTTCCAGCATCGCCTCGGCGGCGGCAAGGTCGGCGGCGAATTCGGCTGTGTCGAAACGTCCCGCCAGGATGGCACGCCGGTGTTCGCGCGCGGCGAGGTCGGCGAGTTGCGCCGCAGCATGCGAGCGGTCCTCGGGCACACTGAGGGCTGAGGTCAGCACCTTGCGCGCACGCCCGACGAAGTCTGCGGCGTCGGCGCCTTCGAGAGTCGCCTGTGCAGCCGACAGCGACAACCAGGCGCCATCCAGTGCCGGTACCTGCGTCTCCACGGCGAAGCCCGAGCGGATCGCGGCTGCGTCCTCCAGCAGGCCGGCGGCGTCGCGGTCGCGATGCAGGCGATGGCGCGCCGTGAGCAACAGAATGCTGGTCAGGTTGAAGCGCGTGGCGTAGCGGGCCGGGTCGCGCTCAAGGATGGTCCGATAGATGGCCGCTGCGCGCGCCAGGTCCGGTTCGGCCTCTTCGTCACGCCACACGCGATGCTCGCCGCGCGTCCAAAGGGCGAAGGCCTGGCGCTGCAGGAGCCGCATGTCGGCCGCTGCGCGCTCGGCCACGTCGTCGAGCACAGCGATCGCCTCGTCGAGCTGCGGCATCGGATCGAGGCCGGCGAGATGCCGGTAGTAGCCCCACCATGCAAGGACCTCGCCGAGACGGATGGCCAACGAGTCGACGCGCGGAAAGTCAGCGCGCGTTGCGCGCAGTACGTCGGCGGCTTCGCCGAAGCGCGGCTCGAAATGTTCGCCGTCCTGTGCGGCGTGGATGGCCGCCATCTGCATGGCGGCCGCCAGGGCGATCCGCGCCGCGGGATGCGCGGGACGCAGGGCGGCCGCCTCGGCCAGTATCTCCCCGGCCTCGGCGAGTATCGCCAGGGTGTGCTCGCCCTGGCGCCGGCGGTGCTGGGCCCATACCGTCAATGCCTCGCCAAGAGCCAGCAGGGTTTCAGGATGGCCGGAGCCGGCAAGCTGGCGGACGCGTTCCACCGCGCTCTCCGGGTCATCGCCGACCATGGTCTGGCGGCGCGCCAGGGCGGCATGTGCAGTGGCAGCGGCGGCCACCAGGTCGGGTGCGTCGGCGTCGATCTCGAGCGCCAGGGTGCAGGCCTCGAGGGGCGGGTCGGTCTGTGTGACGATGCCATCGCGACCGATCGCGCGCAGTTCGAGTTCGGCGACTCTGCACAGTCCCAGCCAGGCTTCGGGATGACTGCGCGCGATGTCGGCCAGCCTTTCGTAGGCAGCCCGACTGTCCTCGATCAGCGCCGCGGCATCGCCGGCGCCGGGCTCGCCCACCGCGACCGCAGCCTCCTGGAGTCGTAGCGAGGCGGCCACCGCCAGGGGTCTCAGCGAAAGGCCATCGTATTCTTCGAGCAGCATGGCGTACGCCGTGGCGCTGCTGTCTGTGTGGAAGGCGAGCAGGGCGCGGGCGAGCAGGCCGTCTTCGCCGACCGCAAGGGTACCAGCCTCCAGGATCTGCAAAGTCGGCGCGAGCAGATCGCGCTCGATCGCCGCGATCGTTGCCGCGCGCACCTCGGCATCGGCGATCGCCGCGCTTTCGGCCAGGGTCGACTGGTAGCGACGGTGTTGCAGGCGGCCGAGCACGGCGAACAGTTCTGCGCGCGGTTCTCCAGCGCGTCGTGCCTGTTCCAGCACTTCCAGCGCGCGTTCGTGTTCGCCCAGTGCTTCCAGCGCACGGCCGAGTGGTTCGGCGGCGGCATGGCGCAGGTTGGGACTGGCCGAGCGGACCGACTCGATCAGCGGCGCCAGCCGTTCGCGCAGTCGATCCATGTCGGCGCGCAACGGTTGGCGTGGGCGCATGGTGAGCAGTTGAGCATCCTTGGCTACTTCGGTCGCCGTGCGTGTGAAGACCTGGGCAAGGCGCGCCTGCTCGGCCGCATGCCAGCGCCCTTGAAGCCAGGCGCCGGCCAGTGCCACGACCAACACCAATACGAGGCCCAGCGCGCCGGCAAGTGCCGGATTGGCGCGGCTGAAACGGCGCAACCGGAACAGCGGCCCCAGACTGCGCGCGCGCACCGCACGGCCGTCGAGAAAGGCTTCAAGGTCGTCCTTCAGTTCGCGCGCGCTCTGATAGCGCAGTGCCGGGTCGCGTTCGAGACACTGCATGAGGATGCGCACCAGCGGCTTCGGCAGCCCCGGTACCAGGCTGTCCGGCGTCGGCGGATCGGCCTTCAGTACCTGCACCAGCAGGGCGCCGACGCTGTCGCCCTGGAACGGGGCGCGCCCGCACACCAGCTCGTAAAGCACGACACCCAGGCTGAAGATATCGCTGCGGCGGTCGAGGTCGATGCGACCTTCGGCCTGTTCGGGCGACAGGTATCCCGGCGTGCCGAGAAGCTGTCCGGTCAAGGTGAGCCCCTGCGCCGAGGTCTCGCGCGCCAGCCCGAAATCCACCACGTAGGGTTTCAGGCTGCCGTCCGCCTGCTTTTCCACCAGGATGTTGGATGGCTTGATGTCGCGATGGATCAGGCCTTCGCGATGCGCGGCCTGCACTGCGTCCAGCACCGGCAGCATCAGGGCAAGGCGCTGCTCGCGGTTCAGCCCGGCCACGGCCTGGTCCAGCGACACGCCGTCGATGAACTGCATGGCGATGTAGTGCTGGCCGTCCATCTCGCCGGTCTCGAACACCTTGCCGATGTTGGGGTGGTCGAGCCTGGCCTGCAGCGCCGCCTCGCGCAGCATCCGTTGCACCTGTTCGGCATCCTCGCGGTGCAGCAGCTTGAGCGCGACATCGATGCCACGGTCGGGATCGAAGGCGCGCAGCACGCGGCCGCAGCCGCCGCTGCCCACCGGAACGGCGGTTGCGAAGCGCATGGCGGGGACTATACGTGCGGGGATGGCAATGGAGTCCGGGTCGGGCATGTTGAGGCTGGTGGCGAGAATCGGCGGTCGCGAACTGCGCTGCATGGTCGGCGGCGAGCCGCTGTCGATCGGCGCCGCGGACGACTGCGATTTCGTGCTGCGCGAGCCGACCATCTCGCGGCGTCACGCACGCGTGTACGCGGAAGGCGAGGCGCTTGCCGTCGAGGATCTGGGTTCGCGCAACGGCGTGTACGTCGACCAGCGACGCGTGGTTGGCACGGCGCGCGTCAAAGTCGGCCAGCGCCTGCGGCTCGGCGAGGTGGAGGTGCTTGTCGTGCCCGCCGATGCGGCCGATGCCGAACTGGCGGTGCCCGGCACGGTTCCAGGCTCGTCAGCCGGCGCGGCAGCGGACGCCACGCTCGCCACGGCGCCGTTGGCGCGATTCTGCGCCAGCAGCCTGCCGCCGCTGCTGCGTGCGCTGGCCGATGGAGTGGAGCCTGGGAGTTTCGCGGCACGTGTGCTGGCCGCGCTGGTGCAGACCGAGCCTGGTATCGGCGCGCAACTGAGGCGCGGTGAGGGCATGCTGGCGATGGCCGGGCACGCAGATGCGACAGCGAATTCGCTCACGCTGGTTCGCGCCGACCTCACGCTGGTCATGCGCGCGCCTCCAGAGTGCGAGCCGTTGCTGCGCCAGATCGGACCGGTGGCGCTCGATCTGATCGCCTGTGCCGCGCGCGACGTGACGGCAGACGCGGCGACGCCGGTCGCGACCGCGAACGCGCTCGACATGCCGGGTCCGGCCAGCCAGTCGCCTGTGCTGGTGGAGATCTATCGACGCGCCGCGCTGGTGGCGCCGAGTCGTATCCACGTGCTTATCGAGGGCGAGACCGGCACCGGCAAGGAGCTGATGGCGCGCTATCTGCACCAGGCGTCGGGACTGCCCGAAGTACGCTTCGTCGCGCTCAACTGCGCTGCGCTGCCACGCGACCTGCTCGACGCCGAGCTGTTCGGTATCGAGGCAGGGGTCGCCACCGGCGTCGCCGCCCGCGCCGGCAAGTTCGAGCAGGCGCACGGCGGCACCCTGTTTCTCGACGAGATCGCCGACATGGCGCCCGACACCCAGGCGCGCCTGCTGCGCGTGCTGCAGGAAGGCGTCGTCTACCGCATCGGCAGCAAGCAGGCGCGCCCGGCCGAAGTGCGCGTGGTCTCCGCGTGCAATCGTGATCTTGCACCGATGGTGGCACCCGGGCAATTCCGACTGGATCTTTATCATCGCATCGCCGACTGGCCGCTGCGATTGCCGCCGCTGCGCGAGCGCGCCGAGGACATCGGCAATCTCGCCGCCTGCTTCCTCGAACGCGAATGTCGCGCTCGTGGCGTCGCCTTCGGTGGCATCTCGCGTGCCGCGATGGAGGCGCTGATGGGCTACACCTGGCCCGGCAACGTGCGCGAACTGGAGCGCGAAATGGCGCGCGTCGCCCTGTTCCTCAACGATGGCGAGGCCCTCGATTCGAGTCTGCTGAAGCCCGCCATCGTCGCCTCGCGCCGTGAGCCGACCGCCGACAGCACGCTCGCCGCCGGGCTGGAACGCGAAGAGAAGCGCCTGATCGAGGCGGCGCTGCGCGCCTGCGACGGCAATGCGGTCGAGGCCGCGAAGCGGCTCGGTATCGGCAAGTCGACGCTGTACCGCCGCGTGCAGCAGCTCGGTATCCAGGCCGCAAGCTGAGCGCATCGACGTTCTCGCTTTCGTAGTGCCGAGCTCGGTGCACCCTCCCGTTCAGGCATGCCGCGACGCTTGAGCGGAGCAAGCTCCGCTCTACAAATGGCCCAAAGCGGCGCTCGACACGGTGTCGCCGCGACAGCCCTGCGCGCACCATGGCGCGCTTCCCCGATGCCGACCGCAGTGGGGCTGCGCTGCGGCCGCTTGACGGGATTAGCTCCTTCCCGGGACTTGACGTGGGTCAGGGCGCTCATCGTACGCCCACGCGATCATCCGGCCTGCGCTGCCGAACCTGAGCCACTGATGCCCCATGAACTGCCGGTGCCCGCATGGCACCCGGATCTCGAAATCCGCCATGCCGCACTTGTCGCGCGCCTAGCGCCGAGCCTGCCCTGCCTCGAACTGCCGCTGCACCTGCCCTGGATCGATGCGATTCAGCGCCTGAAGGCGCTGCGCGGCGCGGTGATCCTGGCGCACAGCTACCAGTCGCCCGAGATCTTCCATGCCGTGGCAGATCTGACCGGCGACTCGCTGGCGCTGGCGCGCGCCGCTGCCGAGGTCGAGGCCGGGATCATCGTGCTTTGCGGCGTACACTTCATGGCCGAGACCGCCAAGATCCTGGCCCCGGACAAGACCGTGCTGATTCCCGACCCGGAGGCCGGCTGCTCCCTGGCCGCGTCGGTGTGCGCGGAAGACGTGCGCGGGCTGCGCGCCCGCCACCCAGGCGTGCCCGTGGTGAGCTATGTCAACACCAGCGCCGAAGTGAAGGCCGAGTCCGACGCCTGCTGCACCTCGGGCAATGCCGTCGAGGTGGTCGAGGCGCTGGGCAGCGACCGGGTCATCTTCCTTCCGGACCGATTCCTCGGCGCCCACGTGGCGGCTCGCACCGGCATCGAGTTGATCCTGTGGGACGGTCGATGCGAGGTGCACGAGCGCTTCACGGCGGGCCAGGCGCGCCACGCACGCGAGCGTTTCCAGGCGATGCTGGTCGCGCACCCGGAGTGCCCGCCCGAAGTGCTGGCCGAGGCCGACTTCGTCGGTTCGACCAGCGCCATGGGCGATTGGCTGGCGCGCGAGCGATTTCGAGCGCCTGCGCGACTACACGCCCGACGACAACTACAAGTTCATCGACTGGCGCGCGAGCGCCCGCCGCGCGTGGCACTGATCACCGAGTGCGCCATGGCCGACAATCTGCGCGTGCGCTTCCCCGAAATCGAATTCGTGCAGCCCTGCAACCTGTGTCCACACATGAAGCGCATCACCCTGCCGAACATTCATGCCTGCCTGCGCGATCTTGCCCACGAAGTGCATGTGGAGCCGCGGGTGGCCGCTCGCGCCCGGGTCGCGCTCGAGCGCATGTTGGCAGGTGGCCGCGACAAGGCGCAGCAGGCTACGCCAAGCGAGAACCCGCTCACGTAGAATCGGGGCCATGTCGCCCGTCGTCACGCCCTTCTTCCACGAGGACACCGCGACCTTCACCTACGTGGTCGCCGATCCCGAACGCCTGGTCGCTGCCGTGATCGATCCGGTGCTCGACTACGATGCGGCCGCAGCGCGTACCGGGCGCGACAGCATCGATGCTGTCATCGCCCACCTGAAGGCGCATCGCCTGCGTGTCGACTGGATTCTGGAGACCCATGCCCATGCCGATCACCTGAGCGCCGCGCCGCTGCTCAAGGCAGCGTGCGGTGGATGCATCGCCATCGGCCAGGGCATCCGCAGGGTGCAGGCCACCTTCCGCGATATCTACCACCTCGGCCACGAATTTCCTGTCGATGGCTCGCAGTTCGACCACCTGTTCGCGGAAGGCGAGACCTTCCATGTCGGCGGCATCGACGCCCGCGCCATCCCCACACCCGGCCACACCAGCGACAGCCTCAGCTACCTGATCGGTGACGCCGTGTTCGTCGGCGACAGCCTGTTCATGCCCGACGGCGGAAGCGCGCGTTGCGACTTTCCGGGCGGCAGCGCGGCGGAGCTGTATGCCTCCGCGCAGCGCCTGTTCGAGCTTCCCGACGACACCCGTGTATTCGTTTGCCACGACTACCAGCCGGATGGCCGTGAACTGCGCTGCGAAACCACCATCGGCGAGCAGAAGCGCGCCAACATCCATCTGCGGGAAGGTGTGTCCGAGGCCGAGTTCGTGGCGACCCGCAATGCACGCGACGCCACGCTCGGCATGCCGCGCCTGATCCTGCCCGCCATCCAGGTCAACATCCGCGCCGGCGAGCTGCCCGCACCTGAAGACAACGGCCAGCGCTACCTCAAGATTCCGCTCAACAGGTTCGGCGGGTAGGAGCGCGGGCGATCGTCGCCAGGGAAAGTGGAATCGAGGACAGATAGAATGGTCGGCCCGAAGCCCCACGAAGCATTCGCATGTCCGAGCAGCGCTTTCCCCCTGCCGCACTCATCGGCGTACCCACCGACATCGGTGCCGGCCATCGCGGCGCCTCGATGGGCCCGGAAGCGCTGCGTGTAGCCGGTATCGAGCGAGCACTCAAGGCGCGCGGCCTGGAAGTGGAGGACCGCGGCAATCTGAGCGGCCCGGTCAATCCCTGGCAGCCGCCCAGCAACGGTTACCGCCATCTGCCCGAGGTGATCGCATGGAACCGCGCCACCATGGACGCCGTGTACGCGGCGTTGAGCGCGGGCCGGCTGCCGATCCTGCTTGGTGGCGACCACTGCCTGGCCACCGGCTCCATCACCGCCGTCGCCCGCTGGTGCCGCGAACAGGGTCGCAAGCTGCGCATTCTCTGGCTGGATGCCCATGCCGATTTCAACACCAGCACGCTCACGCCCTCCGGCAACATCCACGGCATGCCGGTCGCCTGCCTGTGTGGCGTCGGGCCCGAGGGACTGACTCATCTCGGCGGCAAGGTGCCCGCCATCACCCCCGATCAGATCCGCCAGATCGGCATCCGTTCGGTGGATGCGGGCGAGCGTCGCCTGGTCCACGACATCGGTCTCGAAATCTACGACATGCGCTACATCGACGAGATCGGCATGCGCCGCGTCATGCTGGAGGCGCTGGCCGACATCGACGCCGACACCCACCTGCACGTCAGCTTCGACGTCGATTTCCTCGACCCCGAGATCGCTCCCGGTGTCGGCACCACCGTTCCCGGCGGACCCAACTACCGGGAGGCCCAGTTGTGCATGGAAATGATCGCCGACACCGGACGTCTCGGCTCGCTCGACATCGCCGAACTGAATCCCGCCTTCGACGAACACAACAAGACCGCCGAACTCGCCGTGGACCTGGTCGAGAGCCTGTTCGGCAAGTCCACCCTGATGCGCGACGGGCGGGCGCGTGGATAGAGGGCGCACTGGATACTGAGTCCGAACAAGCGTGGGATGAACGAAACGCGCAGCGAGTCGGACCATCGAACTCGACTTGTACCCCTCCTTGCTGGCCGAGCGCGATTCAATGGTCGGCCGCATCTGGGTTTCGTGGAGTGTGCGCGCCAACATCCATCTCCACGCTCAGTAGCAGTGTCGTCGAGACACCAGTGTGGTGCATTTCGCGGAGGTGGCGATGGCGATGGCGCACTCGCCAGCATAGCCAGCCCCCGGAATGTGGGTCCCGAGTGGCTCCATTGCGGCGATCAAGGGTGGCCTCAATCGAGTGGTTAGTGACGGCTTCCGAGGAATTGAACGAAGCAATTGCGAATCAATCGCAATTTGAATTCAAATCAGTTTCTATCCGCACCCCCTCCCGAAGAAGCGGACGAACGACGACGGTAGAAGTCGCATCGGTAGCATTGGCGTTCCAATCTGCGCCCGCTTCCGGGGAAGCGGGCGACAGGGCGTACGGCGCGACCCCGCAAGGCACGGACGGTTTCAATCCGCGCCCGCTTCCGAGGAAGCGGGCGACCCAGGCCGACGATGCCCATGTCGTTGGACGATGCGTTTCAATCCGCGCCCGCTTCCGAGGAAGCGGGCGACCACCTGACGCACGGCACTTTCGACCCGCGCAAGGTGTTTCAATCCGCGCCCGCTTCCGAGGAAGCGGGCGACCAGGACGGCATCAGTCGCCTGGATCAGGCATTCGAGGTTTCAATCCGCGCCCGCTTCCGAGGAAGCGGGCGACCCGCTTCCGCGAGGCCGCTGTCACTGCGTTCGAGGTTTCAATCCGCGCCCGCTTCCGAGGAAGCGGGCGACGCTATGCGCCCTAACGCTAATTCGACGGAGCGTTGTTTCAATCCGCGCCCGCTTCCGAGGAAGCGGGCGACGCGCGGTGACCGCCGCGCTGAGCTTCATCGCCGAGTTTCAATCCGCGCCCGCTTCCGAGGAAGCGGGCGACCACACCACCTAGAGTCTCTAGGGTACGGGCGTAGTTTCAATCCGCGCCCGCTTCCGAGGAAGCGGGCGACCTGCGCGGGTTGCGGTTGCGGATGCGGCGTCTGCGTTTCAATCCGCGCCCGCTTCCGAGGAAGCGGGCGACCGCAGGTCGCGCAGGATGCCGGCCGCCGCATTGTTGTTTCAATCCGCGCCCGCTTCCGAGGAAGCGGGCGACCTCGCTGATCGCCATGTCCGACGTGATCAAGATGTTTCAATCCGCGCCCGCTTCCGAGGAAGCGGGCGACTGGGGCTTCGGCCCCGAGCCACCAGCGCGCCGTGTTTCAATCCGCGCCCGCTTCCGAGGAAGCGGGCGACCGCGCGCACAAGCGCGCGCGACGGGGGTGAGGATGTTTCAATCCGCGCCCGCTTCCGAGGAAGCGGGCGACCACCAGCAAATCGTCGAGCGAGATCGGCGGCGGTGTTTCAATCCGCGCCCGCTTCCGAGGAAGCGGGCGACCAACACGCGCAGGGAAACTCCGGGGACTGAACATGTTTCAATCCGCGCCCGCTTCCGAGGAAGCGGGCGACTTCGACTCCCGCGGCCGCTACCAATCTGAGGGCGAGTTTCAATCCGCGCCCGCTTCCGAGGAAGCGGGCGACTCTTTCATGTCTGCTTCCTCAGGTAGTCGATGGTGGTTTCAATCCGCGCCCGCTTCCGAGGAAGCGGGCGACTTGGAGGCTCTAGGTGATGGCTGGTGAACTGCTGGGTTTCAATCCGCGCCCGCTTCCGAGGAAGCGGGCGACGACAGTACCGGGACGAAAACAATAACCCGTCATGGTTTCAATCCGCGCCCGCTTCCGAGGAAGCGGGCGACTCAACGCTACCTCCTGAGAGCGTCGCGACCGCAGGTTTCAATCCGCGCCCGCTTCCGAGGAAGCGGGCGACATCGAGGCCACTCTCGGCGAGCTTGGTTGGGTAGGGTTTCAATCCGCGCCCGCTTCCGAGGAAGCGGGCGACCAGCGCGGCCGAAAAAGCCAATACTCGCGACGAAAAGTTTCAATCCGCGCCCGCTTCCGAGGAAGCGGGCGACTCACACGCAGTTCGCTTTCAGCAGCGTGACGGCAGTTTCAATCCGCGCCCGCTTCCGAGGAAGCGGGCGACATGCACAAGGGATCGTCGCCGGCAGCGTTGACGCGGTTTCAATCCGCGCCCGCTTCCGAGGAAGCGGGCGACGCGCTGCGTGTGATGCGCTTGCCGCTCTGCGCGCAGTTTCAATCCGCGCCCGCTTCCGAGGAAGCGGGCGACCTGCCCTACCCGCCCACCTTGCGTCTGTTCGACCGTTTCAATCCGCGCCCGCTTCCGAGGAAGCGGGCGACGCGGTTGACCAGCGCCTCGAGGGCTTGGGTCTGGTGTTTCAATCCGCGCCCGCTTCCGAGGAAGCGGGCGACGTGATCGCCAGCGCCGGTAGCGTCGATCAGCGCGTGTTTCAATCCGCGCCCGCTTCCGAGGAAGCGGGCGACCGGCCAGCACGGCAGAGAAAGCAAACAAGCGCGATGTTTCAATCCGCGCCCGCTTCCGAGGAAGCGGGCGACGCCACCTACCGCCCGGCCCGGACCCGCACCGCATGTTTCAATCCGCGCCCGCTTCCGAGGAAGCGGGCGACGCGTCGGACACCGTCGGACAGCCTCGTGTGCGAAGTTTCAATCCGCGCCCGCTTCCGAGGAAGCGGGCGACCGCCGCATATCACGCTGGACGAGTCCAACGCGGTGTTTCAATCCGCGCCCGCTTCCGAGGAAGCGGGCGACGGCCAGGTCAACCGTGATCGACGACGTCCAGGCTGTTTCAATCCGCGCCCGCTTCCGAGGAAGCGGGCGACATCTCCGACGCGATGCAGCAGAGCAAGAAACCATGTTTCAATCCGCGCCCGCTTCCGAGGAAGCGGGCGACTGGGTGGGCTGGGCCGGGGAGGCTTGCCAGCTTGGTTTCAATCCGCGCCCGCTTCCGAGGAAGCGGGCGACCCCACACGCCGGGATACATGCGCAACGTGCTGGGAGTTTCAATCCGCGCCCGCTTCCGAGGAAGCGGGCGACACCATGCAGTGATGGCCGCGCATGGTGGGGTACTGTTTCAATCCGCGCCCGCTTCCGAGGAAGCGGGCGACGTCGCACGGCCGCGACGCCGGCGCCATTGCATACGTTTCAATCCGCGCCCGCTTCCGAGGAAGCGGGCGACCAATCATCAGGTACAGGGCTCACGCTCCGAGGCGTGTTTCAATCCGCGCCCGCTTCCGAGGAAGCGGGCGACAAGTACCGTTCGTCGGCTGGCGGCCCCACCGTCCAGTTTGAATCCGCGCCCGCTTCCGAGGAAGCGGGCGACCGAAATCCGCCGCCGCCTTGGCGCCGACCCCATCGTTTCAATCCGCGCCCGCTTCCGAGGAAGCGGGCGACCCACGCGGTATCTTCGAAGGATCTTTGCTTCGAAGTTTCAATTCGCGCCCGCTTCCGAGGAAGCGGGCGACCCTACCGAGGCGATATTCCAGGTCATCAACGACGTGTTTCAATCCGCGCCCGCTTCCGAGGAAGCGGGCGACGGCGCTGGCCGGTCTTGCGCTGCTCGACGTGGAGGTTTCAATCCGCGCCCGCTTCCGAGGAAGCGGGCGACGACATGGCTACAGGTTGCGCGGGCTCAGGGCGCGAGGTTTCAATCCGCGCCCGCTTCCGAGGAAGCGGGCGACCCGGCAGCTCATAACGCTAATTCGACGGATCGTTGTTTCAATCCGCGCCCGCTTCCGAGGAAGC
>DAOMOD010000055.1:1009-1239 GCA_035444205.1 Lysobacteraceae bacterium | reverse complement strand
GACGCGGTGCGGGTGTTTCAATCCGCGCCCGCTTCCGAGGAAGCGGGCGACGGTATGGCATGGTTCAGACCTTCAACGATCCGTCGTTTCAATCCGCGCCCGCTTCCGAGGAAGCGGGCGACCTCTACGGTCACTTCGCAGAACCTATCACCATAGTTTCAATCCGCGCCCGCTTCCGAGGAAGCGGGCGACCCGCGGGACTCGGCCGGTTCCGGCGGCGTATCCCGGTT
>DAOMOD010000055.1:0-945 GCA_035444205.1 Lysobacteraceae bacterium | reverse complement strand
GGAATCCCTGTTCTGTTGCTGTCGCAATTGTTTCAATCCGCGCCCGCTTCCGAGGAAGCGGGCGACTTGGCGAGATCCAACGAGAGCGCGCAGTGTGCCGCGTTTCAATCCGCGCCCGCTTCCGAGGAAGCGGGCGACGATACCGCCGACGTGGTATCCGGGGGTGACTTGTGTTTCAATCCGCGCCCGCTTCCGAGGAAGCGGGCGACGAGCGATCCGGCGGACATACTCGCGGTTTTCCTTGTTTCAATCCGCGCCCGCTTCCGAGGAAGCGGGCGACCGGGCGCGGGTGAGTTCGGCGATCTGGGTGCGGGTTTCAATCCGCGCCCGCTTCCGAGGAAGCGGGCGACCCTATGCGCGATGTCCGCTGCGGTGGCTGGCATGTTTCAATCCGCGCCCGCTTCCGAGGAAGCGGGCGACATGCCGATTCGCTGTGCGCCGACGGCGCCACGGTGTTTCAATCCGCGCCCGCTTCCGAGGAAGCGGGCGACACGCGACGTAGGGCACTGAGAGGGCATGGCGATGTTTCAATCCGCGCCCGCTTCCGAGGAAGCGGGCGACCGCCGTCATGTCGCGCTGCGATCCTTGTGCAAGACGTTTCAATCCGCGCCCGCTTCCGAGGAAGCGGGCGACAGGTGTTACCGTCGAACACGTACACGGCGGCATTCGTTTCAATCCGCGCCCGCTTCCGAGGAAGCGGGCGACCGCTTCAGCGAATTGCGCCAAGCCGCCTACGACATGTTTCAATCCGCGCCCGCTTCCGAGGAAGCGGGCGACCGTGGTCATCCACGGACCGCAGGGCGCCGGCAAGTTTCAATCCGCGCCCGCTTCCGAGGAAGCGGGCGACGTGCGGATCAGCCGCGACGCGCCAGCGACACTGAAGTTTCAATCCGCGCCCGCTTCCGAGGAAGCGGGCGACGTGTCGGGCTCGCCTTTTGACAGGCC
>DAOMOD010000054.1:20243-21640 GCA_035444205.1 Lysobacteraceae bacterium | reverse complement strand
CGCGCGCCAGCGCGAACACCACGCCGCCCTTGGCGGTGCCGTCGAGCTTGGTCACCACCAGGCCGCTCACTCCGGTCGCCTGGCTGAACTGGCGCACCTGGCTGATGGCGTTCTGGCCGGTAGTGCCGTCGATCACCATCAGGGTTTCGTGGGGGGCATCGGGATCGAGCTTGGCCAGTACGCGGCCGATCTTGGTCAGCTCGTCCATCAGATTGGCCTGGGTGTGCAGGCGCCCGGCGGTATCGGCGATCAACAGGTCGCTGCCGCGTGCGCGCGCCGACTGCAGGGAGTCGAATATCACCGATGCCGAATCCGCATCCTGGCCCTGCGCCACCACCGGCACGGCGTTGCGTTCGCCCCAGGTCTTCAACTGCTCCACCGCGGCGGCGCGGAAGGTGTCGCCGGCCGCCAGCATCACCTGCAGACCGCGGTCGCGATAGCGCCGCGCGAGCTTGCCGATGGTGGTGGTCTTGCCGACCCCGTTGACGCCCACCATCAGCAGTACGAAGGGTTTGCGGCCCTGCGGCAGATCGAGGGGCACGGCCACTGGTTGCAGCAAGGCCAGGAGATCGTCGCGCAGGGCCTGCAGGAGCGCATCGGCGTCGGCGAACTCGCGACGCTCCATGCGCCGGCGCAGGTCGGCGATCAGCGTCGACGCCGCCGAAACGCCCACGTCCGCGGTGATCAGCGCGGTCTCCAGTTCGTCGAGCAGGTCCTCGTCCAGCCTGGGGTTGCGCGCGAACAAGCTACCCAGCGCTCTCGACATGCCGCTGTCGCGCAGGCGTTCGCGCCAGGTCGCCTTGGGCGGCGCCGGGGGCGTTTCGGGCAGCGGCAGCGAATGTTCCGCCTCCGCTTCGGCAGGCGCGGATTCGGGCTCGACGGCCGGAGCCACAGCATCGGTGTCGGAAGGGCGCTTTTTCCAGAATTTGAGCATGCAGGGGGGTGTTGGGTGGCAGGAAGCGACGACCTGGGGCAGGCGATTCGGGCCGGCGGCAGGACTGGATGGATCCGGCGCCGCGCAGCCGAGTTTAACCGCGCGCACGACGTTCGAGCTTAACATCCTGCTCATGAAAGCACCCGGACGCATTCGCATCATCGGCGGCAGCCTGCGCGGCTCGCGTCTGGACGTCCCGGACCGGGCCGGCCTCAGGCCCACGCCGGATCGTCTGCGCGAGACCCTGTTCAACTGGCTGATTCCGAACTTGCCTGGCAGCCGGGTGCTCGATCTGTTTGCTGGAACTGGTGCGCTGGCACTGGAGGCCCTTTCGCGTGGTGCAGCCTCGGCGGTGGCGGTGGAACGCGACCGTGAGCTGGCCCGGCTCCTGGCCGACAACGCCGCGCGGCTGCGCGTGCCCGCGTTCAGCGTAGTTTGCGACGATGCGCGGGCCTGGCTTCGG
>DAOMOD010000054.1:3576-20233 GCA_035444205.1 Lysobacteraceae bacterium | reverse complement strand
CCCGCCGAGCCCTTCGACATCGTTTTCCTCGACCCGCCCTTCGATGCCAACCTTTGGTCCGAGGCTGCCGCAGCGCTAGACGAAGGCGGCTGGCTGCGGCCCGGCGCACTGGTCTACCTTGAATCGCCGCGCAACGCAAAGCCCTCCGTGCCGCCCACCTGGCAGTTCCACAAGGACGCGCGAGCGGGCGATGTGCAGGGCACCCTGTGGCGGGTTCCTGCGTCGAACGATCAAGGCGATGGCAGCAGGGCGGAGGAAAGCCCTGTGACGCAGACGCAGCCTTAGACGCAGATTCCCGAGACCCACCTCAGCGATCGCGGCTTTCGCCGCTCCTACAGGAGAAGTGGCCGGCCCTTCTCACCACATTCGGTTGAGAGGGTGGCGAGACGTCGGTGTGATACGTGCCGCGGCTACACGATCCCACGTCGGATCTTAGCCCTGAAAACTGAAAACCGAAAACCCCGGCTGAGCACCAGCTCAGGCGGCCCCCCCCATCAAGCGCGCCATCACTGCCATGCGCACGTACACACCGTTGGCCACCTGTTCAAGGATGACTGACTGCGGGCCATCGGCGACCTCGGAGGCGATCTCGATGCCGCGGTTCATCGGGCCCGGATGCATGACGATGGCATCCGCCCTGGCACGCGCCATGCGCTCGCGGCTGAGGCCATAGTCGCGGAAGTACTGCGTTTCCGATGGCACCATGCCTGATTCCATGCGCTCCTTCTGCAGGCGAAGCGCAATGATGACGTCGGCGTCGTTCATTGCAGTGTCGGCGTGTTCGAACACGCGGCAGCCTTCGGGCGCGGTTTCAGGCAGCAGCGACGCCGGCCCGCACAGGCGCAGTTCGCCGACACCCAGTGCACGCAGGGCATGGATGTCCGAGCGCGCCACTCTCGAATGGCGGATGTCTCCGACGATGACTACCTTGATTGCAGCGAAATCCGGCTTGTGGCGGCGGATGGTAAAGACGTCGAGCAGTCCCTGGGTGGGGTGGGCGTGGTTGCCGTCGCCGGCGTTCATGACCGCGACGCCCGGCTCCACGTTGGCGGCCAGGTGTGCCGCCGTACCCGATTGCTGGTGACGCACCACGAACAGGTCGCAGCCCATGGCCTGGATGGTGCGCAGGGTATCGAGCACCGTCTCGCCCTTGCGCGTGCTGGAACTTCCGGCGTCGAAATTGATGACGTCCGCGGAGAGCCGCTTCGCTGCCAGCTCGAAACTGGTGCGGGTGCGCGTGGAGGGCTCGAAGAACAGGTTGACCACGGTGTGGCCGCGCAGCAGGGGGAATGACTTGACCCCGCGTTCGGCGCTGGCGCGGAATGCCTCGGCGATATCCAGCAGTTCGATGATGGCCGCAGCCGACAGGCCCTCCAGGGTAATCAGGTGACGCAGCCGGCCGCTGGCGTCGAGCTGAAGGTCGTTCATCGGGCGACCTCGACCAGTTCCAGGCGCATCGGTTCGGGGCCGCGTAGCTTGAGATGCTGCCCCTCGGCAAGGTCGAGGCAGGCACCGGCCGCATCCGCGGCGACCGGCAGTTCGTGCCCGTCGCGCACCACCAGCACTGCCAGGCTGACGCTGGCCGGGCGACCGTACTCGAACAGTTCATTGAGTGCCGCGCGCACCGTCCGTCCGGTCCACAGGATGTCGTCAATGAGCACCACGTGGCGATTCTGAAGGTCGCCGTGCAGACGCGACGGACGCACCTCCGGGTGGAGGCCGATGCGACTGAAATCGTCGCGATAGAAGGAGATGTCGAGTTCGCCCACCGGTTCGCGGTAGCCCATCAGGCCAGCCAGCGCGCGTGCCACCCACACGCCTCCCGTGCGGATACCGATCAGAACCGGATCGACGCGACCGCTGTCGTGCAGGTGGCGGGTCAGATCCTGGCGCAGTTGCGCCAGCAGCCGCTCCACCTCGGGCAGTTCTTCCGCTTTCATCCGCTGTTCGCCTGAAGCCACTGTTCGACGATGATCTGTGCGGCCAGAGCGTCGAGGCGCGCGGCGTCGCGGCGCCTTGCCAGTCCGCTCTTGCGCAGTTCGGCGAAGCGGCGGTCGGCTTCCTGCGAGCTGAATCGCTCATCGACCATTTCGACGGGCAGGTCGTAGCGGCTGCTGGCGCAGTCGGCGAACGCGCGCGCACTGGCGGTGATGGACTGTTCGCCACCATCCAGCGTCAGCGGAAGGCCAACCAGCAGGCGCTCGGGGCGCCACTCGCGCACCAGGGCGTCGATGCGGCCCCAGTCCGGCCCCTGTTCGCCCTGGCTCACCACTTCCACCGGGCTGGCGCTGCCGGTGATGCTCTGTCCCACCGCCACGCCGATGCGGCGGTTGCCGAAGTCGAATCCGAGCACGCAGGACATTCTGGTCAGGCGTGTCCGCTGAGATCGGTCATCTCGCCGATCCTCACCCCGACCAGCTTGGCGGCCTCTTCCCAGCGTCGTTCCATGGGCACCTCGAACAGCACATGCTCGTCGGCGGCCACGGCAAGCCAGGAGTTCTCGCGCATCTCGTGCTCCAGTTGCCCCGCCGACCATCCGGCATAGCCAAGGGCCACCAGGCGTCGCCTGGGGCCGCGTCCCTCGGCCACCGCCGCGAGAATGTCGCGCGAGGTGGTCAGGCACAGGCGTTCGTTGATGACGAAACTGGAATCCCATTGCCCTTCGTTGTCGTGCAGCACGAAGCCACGCTCGGGCTGCACCGGACCGCCGATCAGCACCGGTGCCGCGGCCACCATCTCGTCCTCGGTCGAAATGCCCATCTGCCCAAGCACGTCGCCCAGGCTGTAGTCGGAAGGATGGTTGACCAGAATGCCCATGGCCCCCTGCTCGTTGTGCTGGCACACATACGCCACCCCGCGCGAGAAGTTGGGGTCGTGCAGCGCCGGCATGGCGATCAGGAAGTGGTGGGAGAGGTAGGAGGCTTCGGGCATGGGGGAAGTATAGGGCACAGGGCAGAGGGCACAGGGCAGAGGGCACAGGGCACAGGGCTTGGGGCCTAGGGCCTAGGGGGCGCGAGTTCGGAGCGTTCTCGCTCGATCTGTCACCCGCCAATACATCGAAGTGCTCCAGGAAAACCGTGCCAAGCCAATATGCGGACGGCTCCACTAGGCCCTAGGCCCTAAGCCCTAGGCCCTGAACCCTTCAACCCTCACCTCTGCCGCAACACCCCCCCGGGCAGAAATTGCCAGGTCCGCGTGATATGCAGCACATCCACCCGCTCCTCGGTCTCCGGCAGGGTCTGGAACGGGGCCGAGAGCTGGACGATGCGCAGGGCCGCCTGGTCGAGAATGGGCTGGCCGCTGGGCTGGATGATTTCGGCGCTTTCGACGCTGCCATCGCGGCGCACCGCCACGGTCAGCACCAATTGGCCGTGAAGGTCGCGGGCGCGCGCCTCCTCCGGGTAGTTCAGGTTGCCGACCCGCTCCACCCGCGCCACCCAGGCGCGCATGTAGGCGGCGAACTCGTACTCGCGTGTATTGGCCGAGATGAACTTGCGCTTGGGGCGCTTGGCGTAGGCCTGCACCTCGCGGTCGATCTCGGCCGCCAGGCGCGCCATTTCGAGCGAACGCTCCATGAGTTCCCTGGAATTCAACTGGTCGATCGCCGGGGCCGCCTGGCGTGGCTCGGCGCGGACGGTCACACGGGTCGACTCGCGGGCGACGACGGTGTCCTCCACGCGTTCCGGTGCCGGCGGCGGTGCCGCCGGCCGCTGCGGCACCGGAACCGGCCCCGGGTCCGGCTTGGGCAGCGGACCGGCCACCACCGCCGTCGGGCGTACCCGCTCCTCGGTGTCGCCGCCGCCTTCCTGGCTGACCTGGGCGAGGTAGTCGGGTTCGTCCGGCTTGGCGGTGGTCTCGGCCTCGACCAGGATCACCTCGAGCGTGGGCAGGAGCAGCCCGGGCATGGGCGCCACGAAGCTGATGCCCAGAACCACCACCGCATGCACCAGCACCGAGAACAGGAGGGTGGTGCTGATGCGATCGCTGCTGCTGACTGCGGCGCTCATCCCAGCCTGGATTCGATGGCGTCGAACAGCATTCCGGCGATGTTCAGATCGCATTGCGCGTCGAGTTCGCGGATGCAGGTCGGGCTGGTCACGTTGATTTCGGTGAGAAAGTCACCGATGACGTCGAGACCGACGAACAGCATGCCGGCGTCGCGCATGTCGGGGCCGATGGTCGCGGCAATCTCCAGGTCGCGTGGCGACAAGGGTATCGCCACGCCCTTGCCGCCGCGAGCCAGGTTGCCGCGGTGGTCGCTGTCGCCCGGCATGCGTGCCAGGGCGAAGGGCACGGCCTCGCCGTTCACCAGCAGGATGCGCTTGTCGCCATCTCGTATCTCCGGCAGGTAGCGCTGCGCCAGCGCCAGCTTGTGGCCCTCGCCGGTCAGTGTTTCCAGAATCACGTTGAGGTTGGGGTCATCGCTGTGGCTGCGGAAGATCGAACGACCGCCCATGCCGTCCAGCGGCTTCACCACCACCTCTCCCTGGCGGTGTACGAACTCGCGCAGGCGCTGCATGTCGCGCGCCACCAGCGACGGTGGGCAGAGGTCGGGGTAGGCCAGGGTGGCCAGCTTCTCGTTCATGCCGCGCAGTCCTTCGGGACTGTTCACGACCAGGGCGCCTTCGGTGGCGGCGCGTTCCAGGATCATGGTCTCGTACAGGTACTGATCGTCGACCGGTGGGTCCCTGCGCATGAGGATGACATCGGCTTCCGCGAGTCCCCGCAGCTCGGCCTCCCCCGTTTCGAACCATCCCGAGCGATCATCCTTGACCCTGAGGGGCGCCAGCTTCGCCATGGCGCGACCGGCGTCGAGCAGCAGTCCGCCGGGACTCGCGTACAGCAGCTCGTGGCCGCGCCGTTGCGCTTCCAGCAGCATGGCGAAGCTTGAGTCCTTGCGGATGTCGATCGATCCGATCGGATCCATGACCATGAGAACGCTGAGCGACACGGGTAGCTCCGGGGGGCGCAATGGGACCTATACTAGCCGTCGAACGGGTCGGGGCCCAAGCGCGACGGCGGATATGCTTTTGATCCGTTTACAAAGGTTTAGCGGAAAAACTTGACATGTTGGCTTTAGGTTCGTAAACAGCAGGTTGACTACATTGCGTCGATTTCCGACGCAGACGAGCTGGACTGGTTTTGGCTGGAAGGGTGCCCCGGGGGGAGCAGCATGCTCGCGATGGCGGGTAAAGACTTGAAACCGCAATGCTCCGAGAGGGGGTCGGTGACGTGACTGAAAGCAATCAACAAGGCAATCTCAGTGGACTCAAGGTCATGGTCATCGACGATTCGAAGACCATCCGGCGGACCGCCGAGACGTTGCTCAAGAAAGAAGGCTGCGATGTGATCACCGCAGTCGACGGCTTCGAAGCGCTGTCGAAGATCTCCGATCACCAGCCGCATATCATCTTCGTCGACATCATGATGCCGCGGCTGGACGGCTACCAGACCTGCGCGCTGATCAAGAACAACCAGATGTTCCGGGCCACCCCGGTCATCATGTTGTCGAGCAAGGACGGTCTCTTCGACAAGGCGCGGGGGCGCATCGTCGGCTCCGAACAATATCTGACCAAACCGTTCACGCGCGACGAGCTGCTCGGAGCCATCCGCAAGCACGTCGACCGGAGCACGGTCTGACCGTCGTCACGGACGAGGCAAGGGGGAACGCATGGCACACATACTCATCATCGACGACTCACCGACCGACGTTAAGGTCTTCTCCAATCTGCTGCAGAAACACGGCCACCAGGTGTCCAGCGCCGGTACTGCCGAAGACGGCATCGAGCTGGCACGCCGCGATCGACCCGACCTGGTGATCATGGACGTGATCCTGCCGGGCATGAACGGTTTCCAGGCCACCCGCACGCTGAGCCGCGACGCGACCACATCGGACATCCCGGTGATCATCGTCAGCACCAAGAACATGGAGACCGACAAGGTCTGGGGACTGCGCCAGGGCGCCAAGGACTATCTCGTCAAGCCGCCCACCGAGCGCGATCTGATCACCCGTATCAACCAGCTGCTGGGTGGAGTCTAGGGCGATCCATGTCCGACCAAGCGCAAGCGCCGAGCCCCTTCGACATCCTCGTCGACTACGAGCGGCGCAGTCTCGCGCACGTCGCCGGGGCCCCCGAGCGCATCGAGGCGCCCGGGTTGTGGCGCGGCATCGGATTCCGGCTGGGCGCGCTGCGCCTGGTGAGCGCGATCCCCGAGATCGGCGAGATCCTGACCTTGCCGCCGACCACGCCGGTACCCGGCACGCAGCCCTGGCTGCTCGGGGTGTCCAATGTGCGCGGCAACCTGATCGCCATGATCGACGTCAAGCTTTTCCTGACCGGTGAGCGCACCGCGGTTCACGATTTCACCCGGGCACTGGTGATCCGGCAGGCCGGCGGCAACGTCGGTCTGCTGATCGACGAACTGCTCGGTCAACGCAATTTCAACGACGAACAGAAGGTGGAACCGGCCGAATTCGACGCCGGCCCGCTGCAGCCGTTCATTTCCGCGGCGTATCGCTACGACGACGCCGTGTGGGGTGTGTTCAGCATGGGGCGCCTGATCCGCACCCCGGAATTCATCCAGGCGGCGGCCTAGGGCGATGGCGATGGCGCGCGAATTCGAACAAGTTCTGGTGCGGGCCGCTGCCCGTCCCGTGATTTCAGGGGTGAGGTGAGAGATGAGCACGACCGCAGGTGCAATCAAATTCGAACGGACGGCAGGCGTCAACCTCTGGCTGGTGCTGCTGCTCGCAGCCATCGGCCTGTTGGCTGCCAACGCCTACTTCGCCGCAGAGCGCAACAATGAGGACCGCCAGGCGATCGCGCTCACCACCGATGTCCAGGTGTTGTCGCAGCAGATCGCCAAGTTCGCGACCGACGCGGCGGCCGGCAACCTCGACGCCTTCGAGGAGTTGCGCAGCACCCGAAACCGGGTCGCCACCATCATCCAGCAACTGAGCCAGGGCGATCGCGAACTGAAGATGCCCGGCTTCGCCTCCACCCCTGGCGTGGCCGACGATCTCGACAAGGTGTCGCGCGCCTGGCGGGCCATCAACGAGAGCGTGGAGAAGATTCTGCAGCGGCAGCAGCTCGTGTTGGACCTTGCGGAGTCCGCCGAGCTGTTCACTTCGCGCATCGGCGCACTGCAGCGCGGCATCGACCGCGTGGCGCGCGCGCTAAGCGAAAGAAACGCCCCCACGACCCAGGTGTACTTCGCGGCGCAACAGATGCTGCGCGCCGAACGCATGCTGCGCTCCGTCAGCGAGATCCTGCAGGGCGGCGAACTGTCGTTCACCGCGGCCGACCGTTTCGGCCGCGACGCACGCGACTTCGGCCGCGTGCTGGACGGACTGTTCAACGGCAGCCCGGAACTGAACATCCGCCGGATCACACTCGACGACGCGCTGCTTCCCCTCGGCGAGGTCATCAACGTCTTCGGCCAGGTGGAGGAGGGCGTCGACGAGTTCCTGACTGCCGCCACCGAGCTGTTCGAGGTGAAGGAAGCGGCCGACCAGATCTTCGTCGAATCGCAGAGCCTGCTGGTGGAGGCCCAGCGCCTGGCCAAGTCGTTCGGCGAACTGCCCGAGAAGCGCGTCTTCCCCAGCTTCTACTGGGCCGCTGCTGCGGTCGGCCTCGCCGTACTGTTCGTGATTCTGCTGGTGGTCACCATCTTCCGCGACCAGCGCCGCCGTTACGCCGTCACCGCCGAACTGAATCAGCGCAACCAGGAAGCGATTCTGCGACTGCTGGACGAGATGGGCTCGCTGGCCGAAGGCGACCTTACGGTGAAGGCCACGGTGACCGAGGACATCACCGGCGCCATCGCCGACTCGATCAACTTCGCCGTGGAAGCCCTGCGCTCCCTGGTGACCACCATCAACGAGACCGCCGTGCAGGTGGCCGCCGCCGCCCAGGAGACGCAGGCCACCGCCATGCACCTTGCCGAGGCCGCCGAACACCAGGCGCAGCAGATCACCTCGGCTTCGGCCGCGATCAACGACATCGCGGTCTCCATTGACGAGGTTTCCAAGAACTCCGCGGAAAGCGCCGACGTGGCGCAGCGCTCGGTGCAGATCGCCTCCAAGGGCGCGGCCATCGTGCGCGAGACCATCCAGGGCATGGACAACATCCGCGACCAGATCCAGGAAACCTCCAAGCGAATCAAGCGACTGGGTGAATCGTCCCAGGAAATCGGCTCGATCGTGGAACTGATCAACGACATTGCCGAACAGACCAACATTCTGGCCCTGAACGCCGCCATTCAGGCGGCCTCGGCCGGCGAGGCCGGCCGCGGTTTCGCGGTGGTGGCCGACGAGGTGCAGCGACTGGCCGAACGCGCCTCGAACGCCACCAAGCGAATCGAGACGCTGGTGCAGACCATTCAGTCCGACACCAACGAGGCGGTCAGTTCGATGGAGCAGACCACTGCCGAGGTGGTGGCCGGTGCGCGCCTGGCCGAGGACGCGGGTCTGGCGCTCGGCGAGATCGAAAAGGTGTCGAACGATCTGGCCGACCTGATTCAGAACATCTCCGAGGCGGCGCGCCAGCAGTCCCAGGCGGCCACCAACATCACCTCGACCATGAACGTCATTCAGGAAATCACCACGCAGACCTCGGTCGGTGCCAGCCAGACCGCCGAATCGATCGGCAACCTGGCGCAGTTGGCCGCGGACCTGCGTCGCTCGGTGGCCGACTTCAAGCTGCCCGGGTGATGTGACGGGAGGACGAGATGACGGCAACGACCCGAACGCTGCAGCAGGCCCGCACATCGCGGCCGCGCGTCGCACGAGGTCGTCCGTCCGCAGTGAGCCTGCTGTTTCCTTGCGGAATGGCGGGCGATGAGGTGAGGCGCCGATGAGGCTGCAGGAAGACATCGATTTCACCACCCTGAGCTGGGTCAAGGCCGAGCTCGACGCCACCTTCAAGCAGGCCCGCCAGGCGCTTGAAGCCTACGTCGAGGATCCGGAAGACACCGGTCAGATGCGCTTTTGCGCCAATTACCTGCACCAGGTACAGGGCACTCTGCGCATGGTCGAGCTGTACGGCGCCGCCATGGCCGTCGAGGAGATGGAAAAAGTGGCCCTGGCCATCCTCGACAACAAGGTGGCCAACAGGGACGACAGTTACGGTGTGCTGATGCGCGGCATGCTGCAGCTGCCCGATTACCTGGAGCGCCTGCAGAGCGGGCACAAGGACATTCCGGTAGTGCTGCTGCCACTGCTCAACGATCTGCGGGGCGTCATTGGCGAGCAGCAACTCGGCGAGCAGGTGCTGTTCTCGCCCGACCTGTCGTTGCCGTTGCCGGCCGATGTCGCCGGGCCGGCACGCCCGGCGCCGGTACTGGAGCTGGGGCTGATCGCCGAACGGCTGCGCACCGGATTCCAGCAGGCGCTGCTGAAGTGGTTCAAGGGCGACCAGCCCGAGCACGCGCTGCACCGGATGGGCGCCATCGTCGAGCGTCTCGCCGAGCTGACCTACGAGGAACCCGCGCGCAAGCTGTGGTGGGTGTGCGCCGGCCTGATCGATGCGCTGAGCAAGGAGTCCACGCGTCCCGACAGCAGTCTCAAGCTGCTGTTCGGCAAGATCGAACGCGAGATCAAGCGGTTGGCTACGGCGGGAGAGATCAGCTTCCGTGTCGAGCCGCCGCGTGAACTTACGCGCAGTCTGCTTTACCAGATCGCCACCCATGCCGGCAGCTCGCCCCGTGTCGAGGCGATACGCGCGGCTTTCCACCTTGCCGAACTGCTCCCCAGTTCGCAGGAAGTCGAGCACGCGGTGGGCAGCATCTCGGGGCACAACCGCGCCCTGCTGGATACCGTGTCTTCCGCGATCAAGGAAGATCTGCTCAGGGTCAAGGAAGCGCTGGATCTGCATCTGCGCAGTCCGGGTGCAACTGCCGGTGCGCTCGAACCCAATCTGGAGATACTCGAACGCGTTGCCGACACGCTCGGCATGCTCGGACTGGCCGTGGCCCGTCGTGTCGTGGCCGAGCAGCGCGAGGCCCTTGGCGACATCGTCACTGGAGGGCGAGAAGCCGACGAGGGCGCGCTGCTCGACATTGCCGGCGCGCTGCTCTATGTGGAAGGCACGCTCGACGACCAGGTCGAGATGCTCGGCAGCCAGGGGCCGGAGAGCGAGCAGCAGGTCATGCCGCAGGCCGAGGGGCGCCGCGTCGTCGAGGCGGTGGCGCGCGAGGCCGGATTCAATCTGCAGAAGGTGAAGGACGATTATGTGGCCTTCATCGAATCGCCCTGGGACCACGAGCGACTGCGCTCCGTAGCGCCGCAACTGGAACAGGTTTCCGGCGCGCTGCGAATCCTCGACCAGGAGGAAGCCGCGCGTCTTGTGATCGGACTGGCCCGTTTCACCGAAATCGAGCTTCTGTCCGGCCACCGCGTGCCGACCGCCGAGCAGATGGATCGCGTGGCCGATGCGCTGGCCAGCATCGAGTACTACCTGGAAGCCACCCGCGAACACCGCGGTGGGCGCGACCGCATCCTCGAGGTAGCCAGGGAAAGCCTGGCCTGGCTGGGCTACTGGCCGCTTAGCGACGAGTTGCTGCGCGCAAGCCCGGTGGAGCGGGTCGAACCGCCGGTGGAGGCGAGAGCCCCGGCGCCGGCCAGGCCCATTGCCGAACCTGTGCCGGCACCGACGCCGGTCGCGGCAGTTCCGGAGCCGGCTCAGCCGGTGCCAGGCGAGTTGATCGAGGCGGCAGCGGAATCGGCACCGGTGCCAGCCCCGGAACAGCCGGCCGCACCCATCGAGTCGAGCGCGATGGGATTCCAGGTGGTGCCTTCGGACGATATCGACGACGAGATCCGCGAGGTCTTCATCGAGGAAGTGCAGGAGGAGATCGACAGCCTCAACGCACTCTTTCCCGAGTGGCGCGAGAACCTTGAGGATGTCGAGCGTCTCAAGCCCATTCGCCGTTCCTTCCATACGTTGAAGGGCAGCGGCCGCCTGGTCGGCGCGCGTGCGTTGGGCGAGTTCAGCTGGAAAGTCGAGAACATGCTGAACCGTGTGCTCGACAAGACCATCGAGCCGGGCGACGCGGTACTGGCGCTGATCGAGCGGGCCCTGGCGCTCCTGCCGTCGATGCTGTCCGCCCTGGAGGGCAAGGGCGTGCCGGGTCCGGAGATTGCCGAGGTGATGGATGTGGCGGACCGGCTCGCCGCGGGCGAAGAAGCCTGGGTACAGGCGGCGCTGGCCGAGCCGCGCGTGGAGGTACCGGCGACGCCTCCAGCGGTGGAGGCAGTATCGGTCGAACCCGAAGTCGCAGCCGAGGAACCGTCGGTGCCCTTCGATGCCGGGCTGGAAGAGATCGAGATGGCTTCCGACGTCGTCGAGGTGGAACTGCCCACCGACGCCGTCGCCGAGACTGCGCCGATTTCGGAAGAGGAACTGCCCGGGTTCTCCGCCATGGAGACGGCCGGCGAGGTTGAAATCGCCGAGACAGCAGAGGCCGAGACCATCCCTGCGACTTCGCTGTACGAGGAACCGCCGACGGTTGAACTGGAGACGCCGGCCGGAGCTGCAACTGAAGCGGGCGGGCAAGAACTGCCCCCGGTGGAGTTGGAGAAGGACCTGATATCCGCGGGCGAGGTCGGCGAGCCGGAAGAGATCGAGGTGCGTGCACCCGAGCGCGACACGTTCCGATTCGCCGAAGTGACCGTGTCCACGGACGAACTGACCGAGACCGACCGTCTGATCGCCGAGATGGCCGAGCGTTTCGCCGAGGAAGAAGCCCAACGGGCGACGCCGTCGGCAATCGATGAGCCGGCTGCCGAACCCGTGGTGGAGCCAGATGAGCTAAGGGAATACGTGGCCGAAGCGGAACAGCCGCAGCATGAGGAAGCCGAGTCGGCCATGGCGGCCTCTGCGGCTGTCGAGGAAGTCGACGAAACCGTATTCGAGACTCCGATCGCCATCGATCCGGTGCTGTTCGACATCCTGCGCAGCGAAGTCGGCGGCCATCTGGAGGTGATGACCGACTACCTCAATGCCTGCCGCGAAGCCGGAGAACCGGTTCCCGCCAGCGAGGCGCTGCAACGCGCCACGCATACCATGAACGGCGCATTCGCAATGGTCGACGTGCCCATGATAGGCGCCGTGGTGTCGCCGCTCGAAGGGTACGTCAAGCGCCTGCGTGCGGCCGACCGTGTGCCCGACGAACGCGGCATCGAAGCGCTGGCCGACTCCGTGACCCTGATCTCGGCGGTGATGATGTCGGTCGAATACAACGAGCCGATGCCGGACACCCGCCCGCTTGCCGCCGTGCTGCGTCAGTTGCGCGACGAATTGCCGGCGCCACAGACCCCGCATGGCCTGCTCACGCCATTCGAGGACATCGACACCGACTTCCTGGGCGAGATTCCCGACGAGCCGATACACGCGGTCACCCTGCCGCCGGCCGACCTGCCCCTGCCCGACATTGCCGACTCGGGTACGGTGGAGGCGCGCATCACCGGCACGGATGCAGAACGCGCGGCAGCGGCCGGCGAGACGGCAGAAGCGCCGAAGGAAGCGGAAACTGAAGAGGCGCCGGAAGTGGCAGTCGGCAGAGTGCCGGCCGAAGCCGAGTCCTCTTCCGACGTAGGCGACGCCGGGACCGGCAGGGCCGAGGAAATCACCCTGGAACTCCCGGTCATCGAGCCCGGTACCGAACTGGAGATGCTCGGCGAGGAGTTCGCTGCGGAGGTCGAGGCGACTGCCGGCGAGATGGAGTCGTTCCTCGCCGAAGCGGGCGAGGCCGTCGAGGACCAAGCTGCGGTCGAAGAACTCGGCGCTGAGGAATACGGCGTTACGATGGTCGAGCCGGCCGACGAAGCCGAGTCGACCGAAGAGGTCGGATTCGAGGGCCAGGCCGCTGACGAAGAGATCGTGCTGGAGGAGATTTCCGCGTTCCCGGCCGAGGCCGAGCTGGAAACGGAAGAGGAGGCGGAACGGACTGTCCTGGAAAGCACCGACGAAGGAGCCGCCGGTGTGGTCGAGGAAGAGCTGGAATGGCTGGCCGAGCCTGCCATCGAGACCGATGCCGAACACTACGCCGAAGCTGAAGCTGAAGCCGAGGTCGAGGCCATGCCGACGGCAGCGACCTCGCCCGCGTATGCGGCTTCCGTGGGCCTCGAACTCGCTCCCGGCGAACCGGAGGGGCTGCCGCCGCTGGCCGACCCTGCGGATCCCGAAGGCGCACTCGACCTTCCCGATCTCGATGCCGACCTGCTTGAAGTCTTCGTGCAGGAGGCAGGCGAGATTCTCGACAATGCCGACCGCCTCATGGCGAGCCTGCGCGAGTCGCCGAACGAGCGCGACATCGTGGTTGGCCTGCAACGTGAACTGCACACCCTGAAGGGCGGTGCGCGCATGGCTGGCCTGAACCCGATCGGCGACCTCGGCCACGCCATGGAGTCGTTGTTTGAGGCAGTGGCCGAGGGCAAGCGACGCCTGGGCCGTGTTTCCATCGAGACCCTGGAGTCCGCGTTCGACCGCCTGCACGCCCAGGTCACGCGCGTCAGCGAAGGGCGCGCCATCAGTCTCGCCACAGCCACGCTGGAACGGCTGGAGGGCCTGGTCCGCGGAGATCTCGTCGGTCCGGCTGCGGCGCCCGCCGAATCCGCGGTGGCGGTAGAGGCGGCGCAGCTGCCGCGCTTCGTGCCGGTGGCGGCAGTGGTCGAGGAAGAGGATGAAGGCGCGCCACGCGTACAGGCGCAGGAGTACATCCGCGTCCGCGCCGAGCTGCTCGACTCTCTGGTCAACTACGCCGGCGAAGTGGCCATCTATCGCGGCCGGCTGGAACAGCAGGTGGGTGCGTTCCGTTTCAACCTGGTCGAGCTGGAGCAGACCGTCGATCGCCTGCGCGACCAGCTGCGCAAGCTCGAAATCGAGACCGAGGCACAGATCCTGTCGCGCTACCAGCGCGAAGCCGAGTCCGAGGAGACCTTCGACCCGCTGGAGCTGGACCGCTTCTCCAACCTGCAGCAGCTGTCGCGCGCGCTGGCCGAGTCGGTGTCCGACCTGATGTCGCTGCAGAACATCCTCGACGACAATACACGCCAGTCGGAAACCCTTCTGCTGCAGCAGTCGCGCGTCAGTTCCGATCTGCAGGAAGGCCTCATGCGCACCCGCATGGTGCCGTTCGAGAGCCTGGTTCCGCGCCTGCGTCGCCTGGTACGACAGACTGCCAGCGAGCTGGGCAGGAAGGCGCAGCTCAAGGTCGAGGGCGCGCAGGGCGAGATGGATCGCAACGTGCTGGAACGCATGATCCCGCCGCTCGAACACATGCTGCGCAACTCGCTCGCCCATGGCATCGAGGCGCCGGCAGAGCGTGTGGCAGCCGGCAAGCCCGAGGAAGGCACCATCCGCATCCGCATCGGTCGCGAATCGACCGAAGTCGTGATCCACGTTGCCGACGATGGCAAGGGCATCGATCGCGATGCCATTCGCCGCAAGGCCATGGAGCGAGGGCTGCTCAAGGAAGACGCGAAACTCTCCGATCGCGACCTGTTCGGATTCATTCTCGAGTCCGGCTTCTCGACCGCCACCGAGGTCAGCCAGATCGCCGGTCGTGGCGTCGGCATGGACGTCGTGGCCAGCGAGATCAAACAGCTCGGCGGTTCGCTGCACATCGAATCCGAACGCGGCTCGGGAACCGATATCGTGGTGCGCCTGCCGTTCACCCTGGCGGTGACCCAGGCGGTGCTGGTCAAGATGGGCGACACCTCGTTCGCCGTGCCGATTTCCTCGGTGCAGGGCGTGGCGCGCATTTCCCATGACGAGCTCGAAAAACGCGTCGCGGAGGGCAAGCCCACCATCACCTACGGCGGCGAGGAATACCTTATCCACGATCTGTCCGCCATGCTCGACCTTCCGGTGTCGCGCGCGGTGGAAGAGCCGCAGTTGCCCCTGTTGCTGTCGCGCACCGGCGACCAGCGTTCCGCGGTTCGCGTCGACGCGGTCCTTGGCAGCAAGGAGATCGTGGTCAAGCCGGTGGGCCCGCAGATCAGCTCGGTACCGGGCATCTTCGGCGCCACCATCATGGGCGACGGCTCGGTCGTGGTCATCCTCGACATGGCCCCCCTGGTGCGCCGTGCCAGCGCGCTGCGCGAAACCATGGAAGCCGCACTGACGCCGATCGCCAGGGCGCCTGCAGAGGAGGTCGTGCGCCAGCGCGTGGTCATGGTGGTCGACGATTCCATCACCATGCGCAAGGTCACCGGCCGCACGCTGGAGCGCAACGACTACGAGGTGATGACCGCAAAAGACGGCCTCGATGCGGTGGAGAAGCTGCAGGACCGCATTCCCGACGTCATGCTGCTCGATATCGAGATGCCGCGCATGGACGGCTACGAACTGGCCACGTACATGCGCAACGACCCACGCTTGAGGAACATACCCATCATCATGATCACCTCGCGTACCGGCGAGAAGCATCGCCAGCGCGCCTTTGAAATCGGCGTCGACCGTTACCTGGGCAAGCCGTACCAGGAGGCCGAGCTGTTGCGCAACGTAGAGGAGATGATGCAGGAGGGACGCGCATGAGTGCAGTGGCGGTCGCTGTCCTCAGCCAACCGGGAGCAGCTGCCGACCAGCTATGCGAGGCGCTCGACCGCGCAGGCGCCGAGGTCGTATGGCAGGGACCACCGGACCAGCTCGAACTCGAACAACTGCCTGGCGACGTGGTGGTCATCAATCTGGATCCCGATACCGAGGAACAGCTTTCCAGAATCGAGGCCTTGCTCGAGGATGGCACCGTCCGCGTGGTATTCAACGACGCCACCGTGTCCGCCGGATTGAGCGGCTGGGATCTTCAGCGATGGGCGCGGCATCTTGCTGCCAAGGTGCTGAGCAGCGGCAACGATGGGGAATTGCCCGAACCGCCGCCCGGCGCTGAGCCGCTGACGGTTCCTGCAGCCGTCGCGACCGCGGTCGCCGAAGCCGAATCCGAGCCGGTCAGCCTGCGCGTACCCGGCCATGAGTACATCGAGGATGTGATCAGTGCCGAGTTGGGTGAACCTCCCCTGCCGTACCAGCTGGCCGCCGCAGCGGGTGCCGGACCTGGGGCGGCGGTGGCGGAGCGTGCCGCTGCACGGGCAGTGTTTCCACCAGTGCCTGCTGCCGGGACGCCACCCGCGGCGCCGGCCGATGTCACACGGACCTCGCCTGGCCACCTGCCCGCCGCTGATGCGTTGGAGACACCCCGCGACACAGCCGAGCTTGCCGATGACACCTTTCTTGGCGGCCTGAGCCTGGAGGCCATGGAAGACGACGAGCGAGCGGAGACTCCCGTCTCCGCCGAAAGGCCATCCGCCCCGGGCCTCGTCTTCACCGACGACCTCGACCTGATCACCTCGGTCGATGTGGATTCTCCGGAGGAGTCGGAGCCGGCAGAGGACCAGACGGCCCAGACGAATTTCACCAGCGAGGAGGACGCGGGCGGGCTGTACTTCGGCGAGCTTTCGCTGGAGCCCCTCGAACTGGACGAAGAGGGTGAAGACGAGTCGAGGGAAGCGGTTCCGTCACCACAAGTGGCGCCAGCGCTTCCGGAAAAGGTGCCACCTGCGCCACCTGCGCCGATGCCCGATTCCGCGCTTTCGCTGGGTGGCGAAGATGCCGTCGCCAGGGGTGCGTCGGACCATGCGCCTGACGAGGCGGCGGGC
>DAOMOD010000054.1:0-3566 GCA_035444205.1 Lysobacteraceae bacterium | reverse complement strand
GATGAAGGTGGGGCCGAGGGCGGCGATGGTGTCGACGAGGCGGCGGGCGCGCCGCGCCAGCTGTGGGTGCTGGGAGGCGCGCTGGGCGGCCCGGAGGCCATCACCCAGTTTCTCAATGCACTGCCCGATCGCGGCGACACCGCCTTCCTGATCGTGATTCATTTCGACCGCGGCAATGCCGAGAGCTACGCGCGCAGTCTGGGCGCTTCCGGACGGCGCCGGGTGGGCGTCGCGGGGCAGGGCGAATGCACACGGGTGGATGCTGGCGGCGTGGTGCTGGCACCGGAGGGCAGCCGCGTCAGGGTAGACCGCGACGGTGCGGTGCGCGTCGAGACGCTCGATTCACCGGTGGGCGTGATCGACCAGTGTGCGCGTGCTGCGGCCGATGCGTTCGGCATGGACGCAGGCATCATTCTGTTCAGCGGCGGCGCGCGCGACGGGTTCGAGGGCGCCCTCTATGTGGCCCAGCGTGGCGGTGTGGTGTGGGCTCAGGACCCTGCCACCTGCGTGGCCGGTGGCATGGCCGAGACGGTGCGAGGCCGTGGCATCGCCACCTTCATCGGGTCGCCGCGTGCCCTGGCCGAACATTTCGTCCAGGAATTTGGTTGATCCCGTCGCACACATCCGACGGCACCGCAGAGGCTAGATCGTCATGAGCGAAATCCGCGAGATCCGGGGCGTCATGATTCCCATCACCAACGGCCGTGTGCTTCTGCCCAACACGACGGTCGCCGAGGTGATCACCTTCGCCAGCGCCGAGCCGATCGAGAACGCGCCGCCCTGGCTGCTGGGGCGCATCGGTTGGCGCGGTTGGCGACTGCCGTTGTACTCGTTCTCGATGCTGTCCGGCATGGCCGAGCAGGAAGGCCAGATCAATGCCAAGGTGGCGGTACTGAAAGCGCTGGGCGGCGATCCGCGCATGCCCTTCGTGGCCCTGCTGACGCAGGGCTTCCCGCGCCTGACCACCATCACGCCCGATGTGCTGATTCCCACCGGCGAGGAAGGCGAGTTGGCGCCCGGCGTCCTCACCAGCGTCATGGTGCGCGACGACCTCGCTTTCGTTCCCGACCTCACCGGCATCGAGGGTCGCGTCGCCGAAGCCTTGAAGCAGGCGGCCTGAGGAATCGGGAATAGGGAAAAGCGTCGCGGCGCCGACTCCCCTTGCAGGAGCCCACTCGTGGGCGACCATCCTTTCACTTGAGAGTGACGCCCGGATCGCCCAGGAGTGGGCTCCCGCGGGCGCTTCACCCCATGTCCCCATGCAGCGCCTGGATGGCCGCCAGTACGGCCGCGCCCGCGGTTTCCGTGCGCAGGATGCGCGGGCCAAGGCCAAGGCGCCGAAATCCGATGCGTTCCAGCAGGCGAAGATCGGTATCGGAGAAGCCGCCCTCCGGGCCGATGGCGATGCAGACACCCGACATCATCGAATCGGCATCCAGCGAGCGCAGCGGCACTCCTTGCGGGTGCAGCGCCAGGCGTAACGGCGGCAGGGACTCTCCACTCAGCGCGTCCAGCGGCAGCGGCACGGCCAAGGTGGGAACGACCGCGCGCCCGCATTGCTCACAGGCCGCCTGGACCACGCCGCGCCAGTGTCGCATCCGGCGTTCGACACGCTCGCCGTCAAGCCTGACTTCGGTGCGCTCGCTGACGATCGGCTGGATGCCGACCGCACCGAGTTCGGTGGCCTTTTGCAGGATCCAGTCCATCTTGTCCGCGCGCGCCAGGGCCTGGAGCAGCACGAGGCGCAACGGAGATTCCGCAATCGCGCCGGTGCGACCGTCGATGGTCACCGCCACCTTGCTCCTGGAGAGCGGGTCCAGTGCGCCGGTGTAGTCGTAGCCGTCACCATTGAACAGCACCACGCGGTCGCCGCGGCGCAGACGAAGGACACGAATCAGCTTCTCCGCGGCTGCACCCGTGAGCTCGACCCGGACGCCTTCGCCCAGGGCTGCATCGGCATGGATGCGAGGAATGCGCATGATCGTGCCTTCGCTCAGTCGTCGGTCGCAACGTGGATCGACTCGATGGCTGCAGCGGCCATGTAGGCGATCTCTTCCTCGTCGATGACATAGGGTGGCATGAAGTAGACCACGTCGCCCAGCGGCCGCAGCAGGGTCCCGCGCGACAATGCGTGCGCGTAGACCCTGCGACCGCGTCGTTCCGCCGCAGGGAAGGGCGCGCGCGTGGCACGATCGGCGACCAGTTCGATGGCCAGGATCATGCCGCTCTGACGGATCTCGGCGACATGCGGGTGATCCTCGATCGAGGCCACGGCAGTGCGCATGGCATGGGCCCTGTCGACGTTCTCGGCCAGCACCGGCGTGTCGCGCAGCAGACCGAGCGTGGCGTTGGCGGCAGTGCAGGCGAGCGGATTGCCGGTATAGCTGTGCGAGTGCAGGAAGGCCTTGCCCGCTGCGTGCTCTGCGTAGAACGCCTGGTAGACGGTCTCCGTAGTCAGCACCGCGGCCAGCGGCAGCCAGCCGCCGGTGAGCCCCTTGGACAGGCACAGGAAATCCGCCGCGATACCGGCCTGCTCGCAGGCGAACATGCTGCCGGTACGGCCGAACCCCACCGCGATCTCATCGGCGATCAGATGCAGCCGGTGCTCGTCGCAGAGCCGGCGCAGGCCCTTCAGATAGGCCGGGTGATACATGCGCATGCCGCCCGCGCACTGCACCAGCGGCTCGACGATCACCGCGCAGACCTCGCCGCTGTGAGCCTCCAGCAGCGCGCGCATGTCGTCCAGCCGGCGCAGAGCGCAGTTCTCGGCCGACTCCCCGGGCTCGGCATTCCAGGCGTCGGGGGAAGGCGCGAACAGCGGTTCGAGCAGCAGCGGTGCGTAGGTACGCCGATACAGCGGAACATCGGTGACCGATAGTGCGCCCAGCGTCTCGCCGTGGTAGCTGTTGGACAGCGCCACGAAGCGCCGGCGCGAGGTTTCGCCAACATTCTGCCAGTAGTGGAAGCTCATCTTGAGCGCCACCTCGATGGCAGCCGAGCCGTTGTCGGCGAAGAACACCCGGCGCAACGACTCGGGTGTCATCGAGACCAGGGTCTCGGCCAGCTCGATGGCAGGCGCGTGGGCGAACCCGGCCAGCAGCACATGCTCCAGCTCCGCCGCCTGTGCCTGCACCGCTTCGACGATGCGCGGATGCGCGTGCCCGAACAGGTTGGTCCACCACGAACTGATGGCATCGAGATAGCGATGGCCGTCGAAGTCCTCGATCCAGACGCCGCGTCCCCTACGGATCGGAATCGGCGGCAGGGACTCGTGGTCGTGCATCTGCGTGCACGGGTGCCAGAGGACCTTGAGGTCGCGTTGTTGCCAGAGGATGTTGGACATGGTGTCGGTGCTTCGCTTTCGGCGATTGTCGCCGAAGTGCCGGGATTGTGCGCCACGGCGACTGGCGCATGTCGATGTGGTCGAATCCTCATGTAGGAGCTGCGACAGCTGCGAACGCGACGTTCCGGTAATTCCAAGTTCCTGTTCGGTGCGCCTGCGGCGCGGGCTGTCTGTGTCGTCCATGACTCTTGTTCCGGCCGCCTCCCGGCGGCCGGGTCACTTC
>DAOMOD010000053.1:8699-21666 GCA_035444205.1 Lysobacteraceae bacterium | reverse complement strand
GCGCCCTTCCTCGCTCCCAGAGCAGGGCCTTCCATGGCCCTTCCCGCGTGCGAGACGCGCGCTATGCGCGCTCCTCAGGGCGAACGGTTTCGGGTTTGACATTCAGGTGCATTCCCACCGGGTCAATAGTGCGCAACGCTCACAACCATCCCGCTGCGGAGTGGTTGTGAGAGCCGCGGGCTACCCGATCACGGCAGCGCGAGCCTTGAGTGCGTCGCGCAGTTCGCGCTTTTCGTCCTCGCTCAGGCCGACCTCCGCCTGTTTGCGTGACAGCTCCTCCACACGACGGGTGAAGAACTGGCGGTTCAACTGGGACACGGCGCCGAGAAACTCCGCCTTCTCCTGAGCGCGTTCCAGCGGCCAGGTCTGGGTAGCCAGCCTGGCCAGCGCGGCCTGCTCCTCGCGGCCTTCGAAGTGCTGCAGCAGCACCGCGGTGTTGGCGTCCGGACGCTGCCGGCACAGCTCCATCAACTCGGTCAGCAACGGGATGCCGGGCAGGTCGAGCGCGCCGAACAGGTAGGGCGGCTCAAGCGACTCGACCAGACGCGGGTTCTGCAGCAGCAGGCCGATGGCATCGCGCAGCGGCGTACGCTGCATGTCGCGCGTCGAGCCGCTGCGCCTGAGCGTGGCCGGGCGCGGCGTTCGCCCGGTGACCCCGGTGCGGCGCCGCAACTCATCACGCATCAGGTCGCGAAAGCTGCCGTCGGGCACCGCGTCGAGCAGCGGGCGGGCACGCTCGGCCAGTCGCGAGCGACCCTCGACCGTCGCCAGATCGGCATCTTCGGCCAGCGTGCGCAGCACGAACTCCGACAGTGGCACGGCTTCATCCATGCGCTGCCTGAGCCCGGATTCGCCCTCGCTGCGCACCAGCGAATCGGGATCCTCGCCGTCCGGCAGGAACAGGAAGAACGCCTGGCGGCCGTCGCGCATGCGCGGCAGCACCGATTCCACCGCACGCCACGCCGCCTGGCGTCCGGCGCGGTCGCCATCGAAGCAGAAGAACACATCGGGCGCGTTGCGGAACAGCATTTCCGCGTGCTCGCGGGTGGTGGCGGTGCCGAGTGTGGCCACGGCGATCGGCAGGCCGTGCTGGAACAGGGCGATCACGTCCATGTAGCCCTCGACCACCATCAGCCGCTCCAGCTTGCCGCGCGCCTGGCGCGCCTGCCACAGGCCGTAGAGCTGGCGGCCCTTGTGGAACAAGGGCGTCTCCGGCGAATTGAGGTACTTGGGCTCGCCGGTGTCGAGGATGCGCCCGCCGAACGCAATGGGTCGGCCGCGGCGGTCGTGGATGGGGAAGATGACCCGGTCGCGGAAGCGGTCGTAGTGGCCGCCGCGATCGCCGGCAATCAGCAGTCCACCGGTCTCCATCTCCTTGATGCGCGCCGGCGAACCGCCCAGTGCCTTGAGCAGGCCGTCCCAGGCATCCGGCGCGTAGCCGAGCTGAAACTGCTGGCGCAGTTCCTCGCCCACGCCGCGGCGGTCGAGATAGGCGCGGGCGCGCTCGGAAAGCTTGAGCTGGCCCTCGAACCAGCGCGCGGCGGCGGCCAGCACCTCGTACTGGTCGCTACGGTCTTCGTGCGGCTGGCTGTCGCGCTCGTAGGGCACCTTGAGCCCGGCGCGGCCGGCAAGTTCCTCCACGGCATCGCGGAACTCCAGGCGGTCGAACTCCATCAGAAAGCCGATCGCGGTCCCGTGCGCACCGCAGCCGAAGCAGTGATAGAACTGCTTGTGCGGGCTCACCGTGAAGCTTGGCGTGCGCTCGTCGTGGAACGGGCAGCAGGCCTTGTACTCACGACCGGCGCGTTTCAGCGGTACCCGCGATTCGATGACCTCGACGATGTCGAGGCGCGACAGCAGGTCATCGACGAAACCGTTGGGGATGCGGCCGGACATGCGTCGATTGTAAGGTGCGGGGAAGGTGACAAGCAGGGGAACCGCGGAGAACGCCAAGACACCAGGACGAACCGGGAACAAGCCAGATGAACGATTTTCCGACCACGGGTTGCTTGACGTCCGATACGTCGTCGATTTCCCGGACACAGGCCATCCGCCTTTCCTCCGCGTGCGTTGCGCTGTCCGCGGTGACCTTGGCCTTGGCGGTTTCCGCAACGGTCGCCAAGGCGGAGCCCCGTTCGCCGGCGATCGAGGTTTACGACCGGGTCTCGGAATACCGCGACCGCCACAGCGAGGTGATCTGGCGCGGCGCTGACGCATCGGTGGAGGCGCTGCGCGAGGTGGTGGCCGACCTCGACCGTGGCCTGGCCCTGCTCGACGAGCCGCTGCACCGTGATCTCGCCGAGGGCAACCTCCATCTGCACTACCGACGCTACAACTTCCTGATCGACAAGGTGAAGGTGCACGCGCGCCTGGGCGAAGTCGAGGCCGCGCTCGATGCCCTGGAGGCGCTGCAACGCATCGGCTGGCATCCGGGGGCGCTGGATCGGTTGCTGGAGGATCGCCATGTGCAGGCGCTGGTGCAGACACCCAGATTTCAGGCGGCGCGCCGGCGCGAGGCGGTGGCCACGCGGCTGGCCGAGGCGCCGGCCCTGGCTGGCGGGAACCACGACAGGCTGTCTGAAGCCGAGCGTGTGGCCGGCCTGTCGCGTCTGTGGAGCGAGGCGCGTGATGGCTTTGTCTGGTTCGACCAGGTTCCGGAACTCGACTGGGACCAGGCCTTCCTCGATTTCGTGCCGCAGGTGCTGGCGGCGGCGGATACGGCCGCCTACTACCGCATACTGATGCGTTTCGCGGCGCTGCTTGAGGACGGCCACAGCAGCGTTTCGCCGCCGCAGGCACTGCACGCGCAGTTGCTGTCGCGTCCGCCCATGCGTACCGCGCTGGTCGATGGGGAGGTGGTGGTGACGGCCGTCGCCAGCCGGGTGCTCTCCGCACTCGGCATCGACGTGGGCGACGTGGTGCTCGGCATCGACGGCGAGGACGTGCACGCCTATGCGGAGCGTTCCGTGGCACCTTTCATCGGCGCTTCCACCGCGCAGGATCGTGCGGTGCGCGTGTACGACTACCGGCTGCTGGCCGGCGCCGCCGAGACTCCGGTCCTGCTCAGGCTGCGCAAGGCCAGTAGCGATACCATCGAAGTGCGCGCGCCGCGGAATGGCTACGGCCGCATCGAGCCGCCGCCCACCGAGACCTTCGAGGTGCGTACAGACGGGATTGCGGTGCTGCAAGCGCGACAGTTCGGCAGCGATGCCGCCCTGCGTCTGTTCGAGGAACACCTCGATGACATCATGGCCGCACGCGGCCTGATCCTCGATCTGCGCGGCAATGGCGGCGGCTCCACCACGCACGGCTGGGACATCCTCACCTGGCTCTCGGCCGAGCCGCTGCAGGGCACCAGCAGTCGCCACCGCGTCGGCGACGCGCTGGATCGCGCACGAAGCGGTGCCCAGACGCCGCTGCGCTGGCGCGATCTCGGTGGTGAGCCGTATCGGCGCGAGCGCGAGCGCACTTTCCGTGGCCCGGTCGTCATGCTGATCGACGCGCGCACCTATTCTGCCGCCGAGGACACCGCGGCCGCCTTCCGCCTGATGCGCCGCGGCCCGATCATCGGCGAGCCGAGCGGCGGCAGCACCGGCCAGCCCCTGTTCATCGATCTACCCGGCGGCGGCAGCGCACGCATCTGCGTCAAGCGCGACGAGTGGCCGGACGGTTCCACCTTCGTCGGGGTGGGTGTACTGCCCGATATCGAGGTGCGCCCCACGCTTGAGGACATCCGCGCCGGAACCGACCCGGTGCTGGCGCGGGCGTTGGCCTTGCTAAGCCAGACGGGGACAAGTCCTCATTCGAAACCGTTACCGAACACCGCCGCCGGCAGAGCCGGCAACGGCGCCAGCTCGAAGGCCCCCGGCTCCGGAAATGCCCCCTGAAGGCGCGGACTGCCGTCGAAGTCCACATTGCCGATGCTGTAGCCGGGGGTCACGGCAAGACCGAAGTCGCGCAGCGGCGAGGCGTCACCCAGGCGCACGTCGAAGGCGTTCTTGAAGCCCGGGTTGGCGGTGGTATTGCCATTCGGTACGGCGGCTGCCGTACCGCCCAGACGAATCGGCGAGGCAATGCGGTTGTTGCGGAGGAAGGTGGTGCCGTTACTCAGATAGATTTCGTGGCTGGCGGACGGCGGGAGGACACTGTCGGCGACGATGTTGTTGTGGAAGTAGCGTGTCGCCGTGCCTTGGAGATAAACGATCGACGCAAAGCTTGGGTCCGTCGAATGGTTGTATCGAAAGGTGTTGTTGTAGACCCAGGCGCTGCCTTCGGTGGCCACGATGTTCATTGCCGATCCATAGGCTCCCGTATTGCCGACGAATACTGAATTGCGCACCAGGGCACCGTAGTGTCGTCCGAGATAGAGCGCATCGTGGCAATCGTCGAAGCGCACCCGCTCGACCACCAGCGTGAACTCGGTCTCAGTGCCTCCGGCAGGCACGGAATTCTGATTGAAGTACAGGCCGCCTGGAAACCCCGACGGACTCGCCCCACGGTAGAACAGCAGGCTGTCGATGCGCAGGGTCTGATGCAGCGGAAAGTCGATGTAGCCGAACACGTTCGGACGGACCTCGAGGATCCCGGTCTGCCCCTGGCCGTCCAGCACGGTGCTGTTGGCGGCGCTCATGTTCGTCGCCTGCTGGGTGCAGCCCGCGTTCCAGCCGCCCGAGATGCGCAACTGGCCGGTCTGGCCCGCGGCGGGACGGAACCAGCGAGAGATGCGCAGCGCGTGCTGCTGCCCGGCCACTGGCGCCAGCGTGTAGTAGCCGCTGCGGATGCGGAGATCGAAGTCCTCATACTCGCTCTGGTTGATGCTGGCGATCGCCGACTGGAGTTGCGCCACCGTGCCGGCGCAGTAGGTAGCGGCCGGGATTTCCGTCGCGGCCAGGGCGAGCAGGACGAGAAGGACGAGCTTGGCGACAAGGGTGACACGGACAGGCTTCATGGTCGGATCCCGGTGGAGGGCGAACCCCCACGGTCCGCCTGACCACCAGCTTCGCCATCCCCACGCGGGCGTGCCTGACGCGTGTATTACCTCTTCCTTGGGCGCAGATTATTCCGACAAGGAACAGTGCCTTGCGCGTCGTCCTCGGCCTTCTATCCGGCCAGGCGCGCCTTCACCAGGGTCGACACGCGGCCCATGTCGGCACGGCCGGCCAGGCGCCCCTTGAGCAGGCCCATGACCTTGCCCATGTCCTGCGGGCCGGCGGCGCCGGACTCGGCGACGGCGGCGGCGACCGCCTCGGCCAGTTCGGCCTCGGACAACTGCGCCGGCATGTAGGCCTCGATCACCACGATCTCCGCCTTCTCCACGTCGGCCAGGTCCTGCCGTCCGGCCGCCTCGTACTGGGTCACCGAGTCGCGGCGCTGCTTCAGCATCTTCTCCAGCACCGAGAGCACCTGGGCATCGTCGAGTTCGATGCGCTCGTCCACCTCGCGCTGCTTGATGGCCGCCTGGATCAGGCGGATGGTGCCGAGGCGCGGCTTGTCGCCGGCCTTCATGGCGGCCTTCATGTCGTCGCTGATGCGGGTCTTGAGAGACATGGCAATACTCCGGGTGCTTTAAACGCAGACGGCAGGCGCGAAGCCTGCCGGAAGCAAAGATCGGGCTGGGCGACCGGCGTAGCCGGTCGGGCGCGGATCAGTACAGGCGCGTGCGGCGCGCGGTTTCGCGCGACAGGCGACGCAGGTGGCGCTTCACCGCGGCGGCGGCCTTGCGCTTGCGCTCCTGGGTGGGCTTCTCGTAGAACTCGCGCTTGCGCGATTCGGCCAGGATGCCGGCCTTCTCGCAGGTGCGCTTGAAGCGACGCAGGGCGAACTCGAAAGGCTCGTTCTCGCGGACTTTGACGTTGGGCATGACTGCTCCGGTTGCTACACTCGGGATCCCGACCTACCGGGAAAGCCGGGCATTCTACCTTGAGCGTATCGACCATTGCAAAGCCCCCCGCAGGCCCGGTGCTCGGCATCGAGACCTCCTGCGACGAGACTGGTGTCGCCATATACGCGTACGACCGCGGCCTGCTGGCGCACCTGCTGCACAGCCAGGTGGCCCTGCACGCGGCCTATGGCGGTGTGGTGCCGGAACTGGCCTCGCGCGATCATGCCCAACGCCTGTTGCCGCTGGTGCGCCAGCTTCTGGAGCAGGTCGGCCTGAAGCCCGCCGATCTCGGCGGCATCGCCTACACCGCCGGCCCCGGCCTGATCGGCGCGCTGCTGGTCGGTGCCGGCTTCGCGCGCAGCCTGGCCTACGCCCTCGACGTACCGGCAATCGCCATCCACCACATGGAAGGGCACCTGCTGGCGCCGCTGCTGGAGGACGACCCGCCCGAGGCGCCCTACGTCACCCTGCTGGTCTCCGGCGGCCACAGCATGCTGGTCGATGTGGAGGGCATCGGCCGCTACCGCATCATCGGCGACACCCTGGACGATGCCGCCGGCGAGGCCTTCGACAAGACCGCCAAGCTGCTCGGGTTGCCCTATCCCGGCGGTCCCGAGCTTGCACGCCTGGCCGAGCGGGGCGATCCGCAGCGCTTTCGTTTCGCACGCCCCATGACCGATCGCCCGGGGCTCGACTTCAGCTTCTCCGGACTCAAGACCCAGGCCCTTCTGACCATCCGCGACAAGGTGGCGGGACCGGCCGACCATGCCGATGTCGCCGCCGGTTTCCAGGAGGCGATCACCGACACCCTGCGCATCAAGTGCCGGCGCGCGCTTGATGCGACCGGTCGCGAACGCCTGGTGGTGGCCGGCGGCGTCGGCGCCAACCGGCGCCTGCGTGAGGGCTTGACCGCGGACGCCGCGCGGCACGGTTTCCGCGTGTACTTCCCGCGACTGGAATTCTGCACCGACAATGGCGCCATGATCGCCATGGCTGGCGCGCTACGCCTGGCCGCGGGCCAGCATAGTGCATTGGCCATCGAGGCCAGGCCGCGCTGGTCGCTGGAGAGCCTGCCTGCGGTGGCGTGATCGCCGCAACCGAGCCCTGACCGCCTCGCCTGCCCGGCACCGGCCCTGCGCGCACGCCGCAACTCCCCTGAGCGCACCAAGCTACGCTCTACAGAAATCGGTTATATCCTGCCCACTGGCCGGGGCGCCGCCCTTCCGCTTCTCCGCTGCGGAGGCTACCCTGCCGGCGGCCCTCCGGGAAGCGCCCGTGGATATCGTCTTCATCGAACAGCTCGAAATCGAGACGCTGATCGGCGTGCACGATTTCGAGCGTGCGCGGCCGCGGCCGCTGAGCGTCGATGTCGAGCTTGGCTTCGACAACCGCCGCGCGGCTGCCGCCGACCGGGTCGCCGACACCGTGGACTACGACGCCGTCTGCGCACGCATCGCGGGCTTCGCCGGTCAATGCCGATACCGGCTGATCGAGACACTGGCAGAACGCCTGGCCGACATGCTGCTGCGCGAGTTCGACGTGCGCTGGCTCAGGCTGCGCATCACCAAGCCCGATGCAGTGCCGGCGGCGCGCCGTGTCGGCGTCGTCATCGAACGCGGAAGGAGGGAATGAGTTGGAAGGCCTGAATCGATGGATGAGCGACTGGCCGCTGGCGCAGGGCCTGCTGGGCCTGGCCCTGCTGTTCCTGTTTGCGATCCTGCTGCATTTCATTGTCCGGCGCACGGTGCTGCGCGCGCTGCGCGAACTGATCAAGCGCACCGAGACCAAGCTCGACGATTACATCATCCAGCACAACACGCTGGGCTACCTGTTCCACGTGGTGCCTTCGGCGGTGATCCAGTTCGGGGTCCAGTACGTTCCCAACGTGCCCGCCGACCTTGCCACGGTGGTCCGCAACGTGGCGCTTGCCTACACCATCCTCATGGTGATGCTGGCCATCAGCGCCTTTCTGAAGGCGGTCAACGACATCTACGAGCACCGCCCGGAGAACCGCGCACGGCCGATCAAGGGTTACCTGCAGCTCATCAAGATCGTGCTCACCGTGGTCGCGGTGATCCTGATCATCGCCACCCTGATCGAGCGCTCGCCACTCTTGCTGCTGTCCGGAATGGGTGCGCTGACCGCGGTGCTGATGCTGGTGTTCAAGGACACCATTCTCAGTTTCGTGGCCGGCATCCAGATCGCCTCGCACGACATGGTGCGGGTTGGCGACTGGATCGAAATGCCGCAGCTCGGTGCCGATGGCGACGTGGTCGAGATCGCCCTGCACACCGTCAAGGTACAGAACTGGGATCGCACCATCACCACCATCCCGACCTGGCGCCTGGTCGGCGAATCGTTCCGCAACTGGCGCGGCATGACCGAATCGGGTGGGCGCCGCATCAAACGTGCGCTGCACATCGACCAGGGCTCGATCCACTTCCTCACCCCGGCCGAACTGCAACACCTCGAACGCTTTGAACTGCTGCGCGACTACCTGGCGATGAAACGCCAGGAACTCGCCGACTGGAATGCCCGTTATTCGGGCGACATCAACCAGCGCCGCCTCACCAACATCGGCACCTTTCGCGCCTATGTCACGCAGTACCTGAAATCACACCCCGGCGTACACCAGGGCATGATCCTGATGGTGCGGCAGTTGCCGCCGGGTCCTCAGGGCCTGCCGCTGGAGATCTACTGCTTTTCCGCCGATACCGCCTGGGTCGCCCACGAGAGTCTGGCCGGCGACATCTTCGATCACCTGTTGTCGATCGTGGGCGAGTTCGGGCTGAGCATGTACCAGAGCCCCAGCGGGCGCGACCTCGCGCGGCTGTCCTTGACTGTCACGCTGCCGGCGGAGGGGCGGGGGTGAGCGTGCCGGGCCGGCTGCTGGTGCTGCTCGGCAGCAATCTGCGCCCGCACCTGCATCTGTCGCTCGCGCTTGAAGCGCTCGACCGGGTGTTCCCGGTCATTGCCGAACGTGGACGTTGCCGCGCAGCCGCCGTGGCTGCGCGCGGCGTGTACGACAACCGTCTGTTGCTGTGCCGCGTGCCGGCACTGCTTGCCGAAACCGCCGTGATCGACCGCTATTGCCGGATACTGGAGGCGACCGTGGCACGGCCGGGCGCGGAAGGCACCTGCCCCATCGATATCGACCCGTTCCTGCTGCTGCAGGCGGACGGTCGAACCCTTGCATTTGAACGCACCGACAAGGTGCTGGCGCTTCTCGGCAGCATCGATCCCGGCCACCGGCTCGGCCTGCCGACCTGGGCCTGGCCGCGTTCTCGGGTGTCGCCGCGCACCAGGTAGGAAGGTGATCAGGCGGGGCGGCGGTCGAGGATGCTCTCGATGGCCTCCACGATACGGTCGACCGCGCCACGCTCGCGCTCGAAGGCGCGCTGCCCGGCGAGCCCCATGTGGGTCCGTGCCGCACTGTCGCCAAGCAGATCCAGGACGGCGGCGCCGAGTGCCGCATCGTCGTCGATGCGCCGTGCGCCCTCGGCGGCGATCAGATTGCTGCTGACCTCGGCGAAGTTGAAGGTATGCGGGCCGATCAGCACCGGCACACCCAGCGCCGCCGCCTCCAGCACGTTATGGCCACCCACGGGCGCCAGCGAACCGCCGACGAAGGCGACGTCGCTGGCGGCATAGAAGCGCAGCAGTTCGCCGATGGAATCGAGCACGAACACCTGGTGGTCGCCGTGCGGCAGCTGATCCTCGCTGCGCAGGCTGGTGCGAAAGCCGAGACTCTTGCACAGTTGCTGGACCGGCCGGAAGCGCTCCGGATGGCGCGGCGCGACAATCAGGAGTGCATCGGGAAAGCGCGCCAGCACTCGCGCATGGGCGCGCATGACCGGCAGTTCCTCCGGCTCGTGGGTACTGCCGGCAATCCACACCGGGCGCTGCGGCCCCCATTGCTGACGCAGGGCGGCACCCTGCTCGGGCAGCGTGCCGGGCACGTCCATGTCGAACTTGAGGTTGCCGGCGACGCTCAAATGCGCCTCGTCCGCACCCAGCTCGCGGAACCGCTCCGCATCGCTTTCCGACTGCGCGATGACCGCGGCCACGGTGCGAATGGCGGTGCGCGCCAGCGGTCGGATCGGCCCGTAGCCGCGCAGCGAACGCTCGGACAGGCGCGCGTTGGCCATCAGCACCGGCACACCGTGGCGATGACACTCGAAGAACAGGTTGGGCCAGATCTCGGTTTCCATGATGACCGCCATGCGTGGACCGGTGCGGTCGATGAAACGGCGGATCGAACCCGGCAGATCGTAGGGCAGGTAGACGTGGAACACGCGATCGCCGAAATGCCTGCGCACCCGCTCCGACCCGGTCGGCGTCACCGTGGTCACCACCAGGGGCGTTTCGGGATAATGCTCCATCAGCACTTCGATCAGCGGCACCGCGGCGTTGAACTCGCCCACCGATACCGCATGCACCCAGATCGAGTCGCGGATGCCGGGGTCGGGGAAATAGGCGAAGCGCTCCTTCCAGCGCAGGAAGTAGTCGCGGTAGCGCAGACCGCGCAGCGCCAGACGCCACAGGATCACCGGCGTCAGCACATACATGGTGAATGTGTACAGCGCGCGCATCAGCGGGCGCGGCAGGGGCGACGGCTTGGGAACGGCTGCCATGTCAGCAGCCGCACCGTTGCAAGGCGGCCGCGGGGTCAAGGAGCACGCAAGGCGGCAGAGTCGAGAGGATCGTGGACATCGGGGAAGGATAGCCGAAGCGGTCGCGGAGCTTCCCGATTAGAATCGCGCAGGTGAAACCCCCGATCCTCCATCCGCGCGCCTGGCCGGCCTGGCCGGGCATCGGCCTGCTGTGGCTCATGGCACAGTTGCCATTGGTGCTGCAACGTGTCCTGGGGCGTGGCCTGGGGGCGCTCGCGTACCATCTGATGCGGCGCCGGCGCCGCATCGCCGAGCGCAATCTGGCACTGTGCCTGCCCGATCTTGACGGCGCAGCACGGCAGCGGCTGCTGCGCGACAGCTTCACCTCGCTGGGGCTTGGCGCCTTCGAGTTCCTGCGCGCCTGGTGGGGCAGCATCGCACCGCTGCGGACGCACACCCGCGTGGAAGGCCTGGAGCATATCGAGGCCGCCCGCGCCGGCGGGCGCGGCGTGCTGCTGGTCTCCGGCCATTTCCTCACCCTGGAAATCTGCGGCCGCCTGCTGTGCGATCACGTGCCGGTGGCCGGCATGTACCGTCCACACCGCAATCCGGCCATGGAATGGGCGGTGAAGCGCGGACGCCTGCGCTACGCGGCCGGCATGTTCGGTCACGAGGAACTGCGCCCGGCCGTCCGCCACCTCAGGCAGGGCGGCATCCTCTGGTATGCGCCGGACCAGGCCTACCGGCGCGGCGAGCACGTGCTGGCACCGTTCTTCGGCCAGCCGGTGCAGAGCATCGTCGCCAGCCACCAGCTGGCGCGCATGACCGGCGCCGTGCTGATCCCGTTCTTTCATCGCCGCGAAGGGCGCGGCTACGCGTTGCGGCTCGGCGCGCCGCTGCAGGATTTCCCCAGCACCGACAAGGTCGCCGACACCGCCCGAGTCAACGCTGCCATCGAAGCCATGATCGGCGAGGCGCCGGACGAATACCTGTGGGTCCACGACCGCTTCAAGCGCTCGCCCGGTGGCAGGCCCCGCCTATAGCGGCGACTCGAAGCCGTCGGAGAAGATGGAACCATCCACAAAAAAGGCGAAGGTCGTAAGAAGTGTCGAGCTGCCCCAGTCCGATCCGCCGTTGGACGTGAACGATGACGAGCCGTATGTGGCCAGGCCGGCAGGGGCGATGCCCGGGTTTGAGGCCATCCAATCAAAGGCGCCATCAGCCACGCCCAGCACGACGATCCAGTAGGTCGTACTCGCCTGCAGCACGAAGGTGTCTTGCGGGACGAACGTGTAGTTGTCGATGCCCCCGCCGCCCGGCGGCGGAGCCACAAATGTCAGCAGAACGGTGGAACCCGGCGCCGTATCGGTGTTTGCGTCGCGCAGTTCGGCGATCGCCTCACCGGGCGCGTCATAGTTGCGCAGGCGCAGGATCAGGTCGCCAGCGACAAGACTGTCGGGGCCAATGGTGAACCGGTAGGCCTTCTGGCGCTGATCGTTGATCGCCGCGGTCTGAGTCGCATCGTTGTCGGGCGGCATGTTGCCGAGGATCGGTGTGGCCCGTGCATCGGGTGCCACGGCCCATGCAGCCAGAACGAGAAGCAAGCAGTGGTTGCGCATGGCTCAACCTCCGGTCGACATCGCAGCCCACCGAGGCTGCCGCCGCCACTATACGCAACCTGCTGCGCCACACCGAGGTCTCGCGGTCCCGTCACGCCGCCGTTCAGCCGCACGCCGTACAATCGCCGCCCCATGACCGAAGATCTGCACCGCCACCGCCAGGGACTGAAAACACGGCGGCGGCGCCTGCGCGTCCTGCTGCGCCGCCTGCCGCGACGCGCCAATGTGCACCGCTATCCGGTGATCCGCTGGTTCGCGCACCTTGCCGGAAAAGCGCCGTTTCTGTGGTCCTACAAGCACGAGAACGTGGCCCCCGCCCTGTACGCCGGCGCGGTGCTGGCCTTTCTGCCCTTGTACGGCTTCCAGTTCGTGCTGGCTTTCGGTGTGGCCCTGCTGTTCCGCGCCAACCTGACGGTGACGGTGGGCCTTCAGTTCATTACCAACCCCTTCACCATCCTGCCCATCTACGGCTTTACCGGACTGGTCGGATCGCGACTGATGACGACGGTGGGTTTCGGCGAGGAACTGCCGACCGCGCTGTTCTATACCAATGCCCTGTTCATCGGCGGTGTCACGGTGGGCCTGTGCGTGGCGCTGGTGGCCGACCTCCTGTGGCGGTTCTTCGCCTGGGAAGCGCGCCGCTTCCGTGCACAGCTCAAGCGCCTGGAAGTGTCGGCGCTCGACGAGGCCTGGAAGAACGGCTCGGAACGTCCTTGACCGCCGCTCAGGCCTGCGTGTTCGCAAGCAGCGGTCTTCGATCGAGCACCCGGTAGGCAAGCGCTTCGCTGAGGTGCGGGCGCTGGATGCGCGCACTGGCGGCGAGATCGGCGATGGTGCGCGCCACCCGCAGCACA
>DAOMOD010000053.1:0-8689 GCA_035444205.1 Lysobacteraceae bacterium | reverse complement strand
GAAGGCCCGGCGGCTCAGTCGCTCGACCGAGCGCGCCGACAGGCCGAGCCGGTCGACCGCCTGCTCCAGCATGTGCTGGTCGCCCTCGCCGAGAGCGCAGTCGCGGTCCATGCCGCGCGGATCGAGTCGCGCATTGGGCCGCCCGGCGCGCGCCCACTGGCGGCGCCGCGCGGCGATCACCCGTTCGCGCACCTTGCCACTGGCCTCCCCCTGCGGCGAGGCGCCCGCCAGTTCGCTGCGCGCCAGGCGCGGCACCTCCACGTGCAGATCGATGCGGTCGAGCAGCGGTCCGGACAGGCGCGCGCGGTAGCGTGCGATCTGTTCCCCGGAACAGCGGCAGCGCCCTGCCGGATCGCCGGCGTAGCCGCAGGGGCAGGGATTCATCGCCGCCACCAGTTGAAAGGCCGCGGGGAACTCGGCCTGGCGCGCCGCACGCGAGATCATGATGCGTCCGGATTCCAGCGGTTCGCGCAACACTTCCAGCACATGCCGGTTCCATTCCGGCAGCTCGTCGAGGAACAGCACGCCGTGATGGGCGAGCGACACTTCGCCCGGACGCGGCACCGGACCGCCGCCGACCAGCGCCACCGCGCTCGCCGTGTGGTGCGGCGCGCGAAAGCGCCGTTCGCGGAATCGCGCGGGATCGAGCGGCATGCCGCAGACCGAAGCCACCGCAGCGGCCTGCAGCGCCTCTTCTTCGGCGAGCGGGGGCAGAATGCCGGGCAGGCGGCTGGCCAGCATGGTCTTGCCGGTGCCTGGCGGTCCCACGAACAGCAGGTTGTGCCCGCCGGCCGCGGCGATCTCCAGCGCACGGCGGGCGCGATGCTGACCGCGCACATCGGCCAGATCGGGTCTTTCTTCCTGCGCGGCGGGCGGCGCCGCAGGCACCGCGCGCGGCAACTCGCCGCGACCGGACAGCCAGGCGCACACCTCGGGCAGCGTACGCGCCACGCGCACGTCGGCATCGCCGACCAGCGCCGCATCGGCGCCGCTGTCGACCGGCAGCACCAGGATGCGACCGGCGTCGCGCGCCTGCAGCGTCGCCGGCAGCACGCCGGTCACCGCGCGCAGTTCGCCCGACAACGACAACTCTCCCAGGCTCTCGATGGCGTGAAGCGATTCGGCCGGTATCTGCCCCTGCGCCGCCAGCAGGGCGAGCGCAATGGGCAGGTCGAAACGTGACCCGTCCTTGGGCAGGTCGGCCGGCGCAAGACTGACCGTGATGCGGCGCTGCGGGAACTCGAAAGCCGTGTTCAGCAGCGCAGCGCGTACACGGTCACGGCTCTCCCTGACCGCGGCCTCCGGTAAACCGACGATGGCGAATGCCGGCAGCCCCCCGCTCAAGTGCACTTCCACTGTGACCTGCGGCGCATGTACCCCATCCTGGGCCCTGCTGAAGGCTGTCGCGTAACTCACCTGAGCTCGTCCCCTGTTCTGGTTCCTGTCTCTCCTCTCCCTGAACCCCGGAGGCCGCGCTCCCTGCGCCGGCCGACCTGCAAACGCTAAGCGTCCTAGCTGTCGCGTCGGCGCATGGCGGCCACCGCCGCCTCCAGCGCCTCGACCTGACGTTCGAGCGTCTCCACCTTCTCCCTGGTGCGCAGCAATACGCAGCGCTGCACGTCGAACTCCTCGCGCGCCACCAGATCCATGCGCTGCAACCCCGAACGCAGCACCGCGCGCATGTTGCGCTCCAGATCGCGCTGTGCCTCGGACAGTCCCGGCGGCAGCAGCGCGCTCAGCCGCTGCGCCAGCTCATCGATGCTTTGAACGTTGACCATGAATGTGACCCTCTCGAACGTGGAGCCAGTGTAAACGGGCGCAGGCGTTGCCCGCGTCGGGCAGAGGATTAGAATCATGTAGGACTTTTCCTACAAATCGACGACCGGGGCAGCCCATGAAGATGGTGATGGCGATCATCAAGCCGTTCAAACTGGACGATGTGCGCGAGGCCCTGGCCGAGACCGGCGTGCAGGGAATCACGGTCACCGAGGTCAAGGGATTCGGACGGCAGAAGGGCCACACCGAGCTCTATCGCGGCGCCGAGTACGTGGTCGATTTCCTGCCCAAGATCAAGCTGGAGATCGCCTGCGCAGACGATCAGGTGGAGCGCGTCGTGGAAGCGGTGGCGCAGAGCGCCAATACCGGCAAGATCGGCGACGGCAAGATCTTCGTCTACGATCTGGAACGGGTGATCCGCATCCGCACCGGCGAACTGGATGCCGATGCGTTGCACTGAGGCGAACAGGGGAAAAAGTTTCGGCGGGCCGCTTCAGCCCACCTGGCGCAGCCAGTCGCTCTGATTGAAATAGTTGCTGATCCGCGCGATACGCCCGTCGCGCACTTCGAAAAAGGCACCTCCTGCCAGGCGATAGCGCTGTCCGTGCGCCGCCGGCATGTCGCCGTCGGTATCGACATACTCGCCCTCGACCACGTACTCGGCGGCGGCCCGGGTACCGTCATGGCTGGTCATCACCACCACCTGGCTCAGGCGTTCGCGATAGCAGCGGTGCCTGCGCTCGAGATAGACGGCGAACGCCTCGCGCCCGCGCTCGCGCCTGCCTTCGTTGATGTCGTGAACGATATCGTCGCACAGCAGTTCAAGCACGGTCCTGACTTCGCCGCGATTGTAGGCGGCATAGCAGGCCAGTATGAGTTCCGTAGTGCGGTCGGAGGCGCGCTCGCCATCGATCTTCATTGCTGCCAGACCAGGTCGATCAGGGGGTCATACTAAGCCAAACGGGGACAAGGCCTCACGCAGAATCAGGAGCAGGTTCTCCGACAAGGCGCTCCAGCGCATGCTGCGCCGTATGCCGGTCGAGGCCAGACTCGGTGCCGGGTCAGCGCCGCGCCAGGCTGACCACCATCGACCCGCCGACCACCAGCGCCGCGCCCACCCAGCCCAGCGCCGCGATCCGTTCAGCCTCCACCCAGCCGGGCAGGAAGTGGACCACCAGTTCGACCACCAGCACGGTGAGCAGGGGCGTCAGCGCCAGCACGGCGCTGACCCTCGATGCTTCCCAGTGCGCCAGCGCCTCGGCGAAGGCTCCGTAGGCGGCCAGCGTATTGAGGGCGCAGAAGGCGACTGCGAGCAGGTGAAAGGTGCTGAGTTCCAGAAGCAGGGCGGGTCGCGCCACCGGGAACAGGGCCACGGCCGCGAACACGTAGATGAATCCCATCACCGCGGTGGACGACAGGCTGGTGAGCAACTGCTTCTGGGCCAGTGCGTACGCGGCCCACACCACGCCGGCGACGACGATGAACAGACTGCCGAGAGCGTAGCTGCCGTCACCCACCGCGAGCTGGTCGGAGAAGAACAGGATGCCACCCAGCAACATCAGGCCAAGCCCCAGCCACTGCGCCAGCAGGAAGCGCTCGCGGAATACATAGATGCCGCCCAACGCCATCAGCAGCGGCGCCAGCTGGATCAGGAGCTGGGCATTGGCCGGCGAGGTGCGGTCGAGACCGAGCAGATAGAAGATGTAGTTGGCGGTCAGCATGAGCGCGGCCACCAGCAGCAGCAGCCAGCCGCGCCGCGACAGCCCGCCGAAGACACCCAGTTGTCCGCGCCAGGCCATCCACACCGCGACCATCGCGGCGGCGACCAGGAAACGTATCCAGGTCAGCGTCCACGGGTCGAGCACCTCCAGCGCCAGCTTGAGCGCCACCGGCAGACTGGCCCAGAGCAGTGCCGTGGCCAGGGCAAGCAGCAGACCCAGGCGCCAGCGTCCCGAGGCTTGATGGAGGGTCATGACAACGGGGCCGGGAAGGGCGCAACAGTGTAGACGGGTTAATGGGCAATTAACAGCCGTGCGCCTAGACTGGACGTCCCGAGTCGCGGAGGTCGCACCATGAAGCGCATCCTCGCTGTCCTGTCCGTGCTGTTGCTTTCAGGCTGCGCCAGCTACGGCAGCTACCGCTATGTCGAGCGTTCCGGCGGGGCCGGCGACTACTATTACGACCGCAGCTACCACGGCTACGGCTACTACGGGGACACCTGGTACGGCTACCCGTTCGACGTCGCCTATGCGTATTACCCCTACTACTACTCTCTGTTCTGGGGATTTCGTCCCTACTACTACGATCCGTTCTTCTCTCCGGGCTTCTACTACGGCGTGACCTGGTTCCCGCGCACCTGGTTCAGCTTCTCGCTGGGCTACCACGACTGGGGCTACTACCATGCCTATGCACCCTGGCGCTACAGCTTCTGGGACAACTACTACACCTGGTATCACGCCCCGCGCCGCAACTGGCCGGGACACGTTCGTGGCGGTCACACCACGCGGTTCGGCAGTGCACGCAACGAAGCCGAGCGGATCGCCAGCCTGAACTCGCAGGCGCGGCGCGGGGTTCGTACCGCGTTGCCGGCGGATGTGTCCGGTGACCTCCTGCTCGGTGCGCGCTCACCCCGCGCTCTGGCACAGCCACGTACGGCACGCGGCGTACCGGCTGCATCCGCCGGCAGAGGCCCTGCCGAGCGCGCGCAGCGCGGCGAGCAAACCAGGCGCTCCGCGCGCGACGAAGTGCGCCAACCCGCCAGAAGGCCGCCACCAGAACCCTCGGCACGCGTCGAGCATCCCCAGTTTCGCGGCGAATCGGCGGGTACCTGGCGAGCGTCTCCACGCGGTGGAAGCTCGGAAATCTGGCAGTCAGGCGCGACACCGCCGCCACGTGTCGAGCCTGGCGGCCATGTCAGCCGTCGGCCGGTCGGCGTGCCGGAGCGGCGTGTCGATGTGCCGGCGCGCGCGCCGGATACCGTGGGCGATCCTCGACCGCCGAGCACGGTACTCGAGCACCCTGTGCGGCCATCGGCTGCGTTCCAGCGTCCCGCGCCCACCCACGCGGCACCGCCGCGCGGTTTCGCACCCGACCTGCCGGCGCGCGCCGTCCCTTCGTATCCGGCGGCACCGGTCGCCCCGGCACCCGCACGTGCATCGGAACCGACACGCAGTGATCCGCCAGCAGTCGCACCGCGCAGCGCGCCTGCGGCGAGAATGGAATCCGGCAGCGACCGCCCGCCTTCGGGTGCGCGCGGCGGCCGCGGCTCCAGGCAGGAGGACAGGTGATTTTCCCTCAGCGGTGGACAGACCGGCGCAGGCGTTCGCGCAGGAGGTCGCGCTCCCTGGTCAGTGCGTCGAGCACGCCCTGTACCGAGGACGCGTTGGACGAGGCCCGGGCGCGCTCCAGCGCCAGTTCGATGCGGCCTAGCTCCATGCGCATTTCGGCAGGGCTTGACCTTTCGTCCTTGGAGTCGAACGTGCGGGCGTTCATGGCGGGAAGCGACGGTGGGGTGACCCGCCATTCGATGCAACCGCCGTGCCGGGGTAGCGATTGCACTGAGGCGAATTTGGGTGCATGATTCGCCCAGCCCTGACCCAATCCGTCACATTCTGACTGGGCAACGTGACCGGCTTGGGCCGAGAGCGCCGAATCATGCGGTGTCCCCGCCCCTGCTTCTGGCGTCCGGTGGTCAACAACGGATTCCCCCTGTTCCTGAGACCGCCGGGCGTCAGATCTTGAAAACACGAAAGGCCGCCTGTGGCGGCCTTTTGTGTTACGGCTCCGGGCATGCGCCCCTGACGCATGCCCTTTCTGCTTCCCCGAATGGCGAGCAGACCAGCCCCTGTTCCCAATGCCAGCCGAGCAACCTCGATGAACGTCGCGCTCAGCCATTCGGGTGCACGGCTAGTAAAGCAGATTCCATGCCCGAATAAGGGGTTGCAAGTGTTACATCGTGCAAATCTTTGGGTCTGCACGATAATGTCCCAACAGGTATGCCAAACATGGCTGCCCGTCGTCAGCGGCGAGCGGCGAAGCGGAACGTGGTCATGACAGCACCCTACAACTACGAAGTGATCGTGGTCGGCGGCGGCCACGCCGGAACGGAGGCGGCACTGGCCGCCGCCCGCACCGGCGCGCGCACGCTGCTCGTCACCCATGCCGTCGAAACGCTCGGCCAGATGAGCTGCAACCCGGCCATCGGCGGCATCGGCAAGGGGCACCTGGTGCGCGAGATCGATGCCCTGGGCGGAGCGATGGCCATCGCCGCCGATCGCGCCGGCATCCAATGGCGACGCCTCAATGCCAGCAAGGGTCCGGCGGTGCGGGCAACGCGCTGCCAGGCCGACCGCCAGCGCTACCGCATGGCGATCCGCGGCCTGCTGGAATCACAGCCGAACCTGGATGTGTTCCAGAGTGCCGTCGACGACATCCTGCTCGAAGGCGGTCGCGCCGTCGGCGTGCGCACCCGGCTTGGCGTGAGTTTCCGCGCGCGTGCCATCGTGTTGACGGCGGGCACCTTTCTCGCCGGGCGTATCCATGTCGGCGAGGTGCAGCATGCCGGTGGTCGTGCCGGCGATGCCCCGGCGCAGACGCTGGCCGAACGCCTGCGCGAACTGCCTCTCGAGGTCGGACGCCTGAAGACCGGCACGCCACCGCGCCTGGACGGCCGCAGCATCGACTTCAGCGAACTGGAGGAACAGTCAGGCGACGACCCGCGCCCGGTGTTCAGTTTCCTCGGGTCGACCGCGGACCACCCACCCCAGGCCAGTTGCTTCATCACCCATACCGGCGTGCGCAGCCACGACATCATCCGTGCAGCCCTGCACCGCTCGCCGATGTACGCCGGGCGCATCGAGGGCACGGGTCCGCGCTATTGCCCTTCGATCGAGGACAAGGTGGTGCGTTTCGCCGAGCGCGACAGCCACCAGATCTTTCTGGAACCGGAAGGCCTGGAAACCGGCGAGTGGTATCCGAACGGAATTTCCACCTCCCTGCCGTTCGAGGTGCAGGTGGATCTGGTGCATTCGATCAAGGGGTTGCAGCACGCGCGCATCACGCGCCCCGGCTATGCCATCGAGTACGACTACTTCGACCCGCGCGGGCTGAAGACCAGCCTCGAGACCAAGGCCGTACCCGGGCTCTACTTCGCCGGCCAGATCAACGGCACCACCGGCTATGAAGAGGCCGCCGCGCAGGGACTGATCGCCGGCCTGAATGCGGCGCGCGCGGTACGCGAGCAGTCACCATGGTGTCCGCGCCGCGACCAGGCCTACATCGGCGTGCTGATCGACGATCTCACTACCCACGGTACCAGCGAGCCCTATCGCATGTTTACCTCCCGCGCGGAGTACCGCCTGTATCTGCGCGAGGACAATGCCGACCTGCGCCTGACCGAAACCGGTCGCGAGCTGGGGCTGGTCGACGAACGGCGCTGGCAGGCCTTCTCCGGAAAGCGCGAAGCGATCGAGCGCGAAAGCGCACGTCTCGCCTCCCTGTGGGCGGCGCCGGGCAATGCACTGGGCGCGGCATTGACGGCCGCGGGTATCCCGCTCAGCCGCGAGACCCACGCCATGGACCTGCTCAAGCGACCGACGCTGGACTACGCCGCACTCACCGCCGTCCCCGGCTTCGGTCCTGCGGTGGCTGCGCCCGAAGTCGCCGAACAGGTGCAGACCCAGGCCCGGTACTCAGGCTACGTGCAGCGCCAGCAGGCCGAAGTCGAACGCCATCGACGCCTCGAGGACACCCTTGTACCAGTCGATTTCGACTACGCCAGGGTCCCGGGGCTGTCGGCGGAAGTCCGCGAGAAGCTGCAGCGCGTGCGTCCCGAAAGCGTGGCCCAGGCCGGCCGCATCGCCGGCGTGACGCCCGCGGCGCTGTCGCTGCTGCTGCTGCACCTCAGGCGCCGCCCGAGCGCGGCGTGACCGCGGAAGGCGCCACGCGGCACCTGCACAGCTCGCAAGCGCATTCCTTCCCGGCACGGGTGAAATCCACCCGCATCCGTACTCTGCGCCATACTCGACGCATCGCCCCGATGCCGCTCGGCCATGCGCACCTGGATCGCTCTTTCGCTCGTGCTTGCCACCCTGCTGGCGCTGGCCGCCCTGGTGGCCTCCGAGCGCCTGCCGCCGATCGCGCCCGACCATGCCGACGCGCTGGCACTGATGCGCGCATCGGCGATTTCGCTGGGTGATGCGGACGCGTTCGCCGCGCTTTGGACGGCACGGCACGCCATCGCCGACGAGGACATCGAGCACGTCGCCGCCGATTCGGTGGCGATCTGGTGGGCGCACGCGCGAGGCGCCGAGCGCCCGCCGATCGGCCTGCTGCGCGAGTATCCTTCGCTGCTGCCACTTCAGCCATCGCGCCTGCTCCCCTGTCCCGCCGCCGATGGCCGCTGCCTTCAAGCGGTGCGAGCGGATGCCGAGGGCGTGCGGACACACTTGCAGGCATGGGAGCCGTTCCGACAACAGAACCGCCGCCTGGAGCGTTACGACCACGTACGCGACGCCTTCCCGCCACTGCTGTGGGCACCGACACCGCCGCTGATGGACCTTCCCCGACCCGAACTGAGTCGCGCGGCGTTGCTGCATGTGGATGGCGACAGCACGCAGGCGCTCGATGAGATCTGCCTCTTCGCGGCCACCTGGCGCCGCCTCGGTACACGTACCGACAGCCTGATCATCCGTCTGGTCGGCACGCGCTATCTCGCGATCGCCGCGCAGCTTTACGCCGAAATCCTCGCCGAGTCCGCACCCAGCCTGGACGTGCCGCAGCACTGCAGTGGCGCACTGGCTCCGTTCGAGGACAGCGAGTTCGATCTTTGTCCCATCATGCGCCGGGAGTTTGCGGCCGGTGTCGCGATACTGGACGCGTCGCAGCGCGCAGAGGGCGAATCAGTGGCGAGAAC
>DAOMOD010000052.1:9522-21866 GCA_035444205.1 Lysobacteraceae bacterium | reverse complement strand
GGGACCCTCTGAACAAGTCCGGGCACGCCGCGCTGCCCCGGTGCGTGCGTGCAGCCAGGCGGACGCCGCAGGCCGTGGTTGTTCAGACGGTCCCAGGGTTCGATTCGGTTTCCTCGGGAGTCTGCGCGCGGATGCTGAGCGCGTGGATGTCGGTCTGCATCATGTCGCCGAGCGCCGCGTACACGGCTCGGTGACGGGCCAGCGGGGGCTGGCCGGCAAAGGCCGTGCTGACCAGGCGCACGCTGAAATGGCCACGACCGTCGCGTGCGCCGGCATGGCCGACGTGCTTGTGGCTGTCGTCGACCACCTCGACCGCGGCCGGCGCGAAGGCAAGCGACAGCAGGCGGTGGATGCGTTCCACTCGATCGTTCATGGCAACACCTTCAGAGACTCACCGATCACATGCGCGCTCTCCTTCGAACAAGACGGCCATGATGCGCAGGCCCCTCGACCTGGGCAAGCGCCATGGCTGAACGGCTGGAGGTCCACCCCACCCATCCGCAGCCACGCGCGGTGCGCCGTGCCGAACAGGTACTGCGTGAGGGCGGCCTGATCGCCTACCCCACCGATTCCGGCTACGCCTTCGGCTGGCGCATGGACAGCAATGCCGCCCGCGAACGGGTCACCAAGATACGCAGACTGGACGCGCGGCACCCTTTCACCGTAATCTGTCGGCATCTCAGCGAGGTGGGCGCCTGCGCCCGCCTGAGCGATCAGGCTTTCCGCCTGCTCAAGAAGCTGACCCCGGGTCCCTATACGTTCGTCCTCCCGGCCTCGCCGAACCTGCCTCGTGCGATCCGCCAGAACAAGCGGCGCAGCATCGGTGTCCGCGTTCCCGACCACGCGGTGCCGCAGGCCCTGGTCGAGGCCCTGGGCGAACCATTGTTGAGCTCCAGCCTGATCCTGCCCGGCGAGGACATGTCGGAATGGACATCGGAAGACCTGGCCGAACACGTTTCGCGCGTCGTCGATCTGTTTCTCGACGGCGGCGATTGCGGACCTGACCCGACCACGGTGCTGGACCTTGAAGGCGATACCGTGACCGTGCTGCGCGAGGGCGCAGGCCCCCTACCCGAGTAACAGCCCAAACGGGCGTACCGATCGATGACCCACAACGCCGAAACCGCGGCCGAAAGCCCGTTCGTACCGCAGCCGCAGCAGCAGGAAATGCCGCTGGCGCTGGTGCGCGGTCTGCCCATGCTGGAAATGCCGCAGGATCTGTACATTCCACCGGATGCGCTGGAAGTCATCCTTGAGGCCTTCGCCGGTCCGCTCGACCTGCTGCTGTACCTGATTCGCCGGCAGAACCTCGACATCCTGGATATCCCGGTGGCGGAGATCACCCGCCAGTACATGGAATACATCGAGTTGATGCAGGAGCTCAAGCTGGAACTGGCCGCCGAGTACCTGGTGATGGCCGCCATGCTGGCCGAGATCAAGTCGCGCCTGCTGCTGCCGCGCCCGGCCCACGCCGAGGAGGACGAGGGCGATCCGCGTGCCGAGCTGGTGCGGCGCCTGCAGGAATACGAACGCTTCAAGAAGGCTGCCGAGGATATCGACAGCCTGCCGCGCATGGAGCGCGACTTCACCGTGGTCAAGGCCGAGGTGGAAGACCGCAGGATCGTCCGGCTGCCGCCGCCGGTAGACCTTCGCGAATTGCTGCTGGCGCTGCGCGACGTGCTGCGCCGCGCCGAGCTGTCGGGCGAACACAACGTGCAGCGCGACGCGCTGTCGGTACGCCAGCGCATGGGTGAGGTGCTGCGTTCGCTGGGCGACGGCCAGTTCCACCGCTTCGAACAGCTGTTCCGCTTCGACGAGGGCCGCCGCGGTCTGGTGGTCACTTTCCTGGCCATGCTCGAACTGGCCAAGGAACAGCTTCTGGAAATCATGCAGGAGGCCCCGCTGGGGCCCATCTATCTCAAGTCGCTGGCGACCTGAGCGAACCGGAAACCATGGAACAAGATCAACTCAACCGCATCATCGAGGCCGCCCTGCTGGCAGCCGCGCAGCCACTCACGCTGGCTCAGCTCGCCGCACTGTTCGGAGAGGAGGAGAAGCCTGCGCCCGGTGCCATCGAGAAGGCACTGGAACAGCTCGCCGAGGCCTGTCAGGAGCGTGGCATCGAGCTCCGCGAAGTCGCCTCCGGCTACCGCTACCAGGTGCGCCAGGACGTGCACCCCTGGGTCTCACGGCTGTGGACCGAACGCCAGACGCGTTACTCGCGTGCGTTGCTGGAGACGCTGGCGCTGATCGCCTACCGGCAACCCATCACCCGCGGCGAGATCGAGCAGATTCGCGGCGTGGCGGTGTCCACCAACATCATCCGCACGTTGGAGGAGCGCGACTGGATTCGCGTGGTGGGCTACCGCGACGTTCCCGGCAAGCCCGCCCTGCTCGGCACCTCGCGCGTGTTTCTGGACTACTTCAACCTGAAGAGCCTGGACCAGCTTCCGCCGCTTGCGGAAATCCGCGACCTTGAGGATCTCGAACCCGAACTCGATCTGGGTGGCACCGCACCGGTGGCGCCGCCCGTCGCAGCCGATGCAGGTGATGCCGGACCCTCCGAGGACATCGACTTCAATGGCAGCGACCCGGTGGCGAAACCAGCCAAAAGCACCACGCCCGCCGAGACCGAGACCGCCGACATCGGCACCGCAATTGAACCCGCCGCGCCGGGAGAAGTCGGCCCGACGCCCCTGGAACGCGCCCCATGAGTACCAAGACCCGCGAAAAACTGACCCTGCGTCGCGATCGCGACGGTGTCGACCAGCCCAGCGAACGCCTGCACAAGGTGCTGGCCCACGCCGGCCTGGGCTCGCGCCGCGCGCTGGAAGATCGCATCAATCGCGGCCAGGTGAAGGTCAACACCCAGGTCGCCGAACTTGGCTCCACGGTGATCCGCGGCGACCGCATCGAGGTCGATGGCAAGACCTTCGTGGTGGTCCCCGACGAGGCGCTGCCGCGCGTTCTCATCTACCACAAGCCGGAGGGAGAGGTCACCACCCGTGACGACCCCGAAGGTCGCCCCACCGTGTTCGATCGCCTGCCGCCGATCAAGGGCGCGCGCTGGATCGCCATTGGCCGCCTCGATATCAACACCACCGGCCTGCTCCTGCTGACCACCGACGGCGAACTGGCCAACCGCCTGATGCACCCCTCCGGCAACGTCGAACGCGAATACGTCTGCCGCATCCAGGGCGACGTCGACGAAGCCATGCTGGATCGCCTCAGGCAGGGCGTGGTGCTGGAGGACGGCCCCGCCCATTTCGACAGCATCGAAACCATCAGCCATGGCGAGGGCTCGCATGCCTGGTTCAAGGTGGTGCTGGGCGAAGGCCGCAACCGCGAAGTGCGCCGTCTGTGGGAGTCGCAAGGCGTGCAGGTGAGCCGTCTGAAACGCGTACGCTACGGCAACGTCGAACTGCCGCGCCATCTGCGGCGTGGCCTGCATGAAGAGATGGACGCCGGTGGTGTGCACACATTGATCGGCTCCCTGCCCGGCGGCCAAGGCCTCGGCGCCGCGTTGACCCTGCAGCCGGTCATCGGCCAGCGTCGCGGCAAGACCCAGGAGTTCCGGCCGCAGGGCGGCGTCGCCGCCTGGACCGGCGAGCGTCACGACGAGGCTGGCGAGTTCCGCGCCTTCGACCGCCCGCTGGAGGCGCTGCCGGCTCGGCGTCGTCCCGGCAAGAAATTCAAGAAGGGCAAGCCCGGCGCCGGTCGCGGTGGGCCGCGCCCGGGCGGCAGGCCCGGCGGCGCACGCAAGGGAGGTCAAGGCCAGCATGCCGGGCCGACCCATGCGGTGGCAGGCAATGTCCCGGCCCGTCAGCGCAAGGCCAAGGTGCGCCCCGGCTACGACAATCCCACCGAGTTCCGTACCTGGTACGTGCCGGAAGGCGGTGCCATGTCACCGTTCATCGAACCGAAAGACAAGGAAGGACGCCAGGGCAACCAGTCCGGGCGCAAGCGCGGATCAGGCGGGCCAGGAGGCAATCGTTCAGCCGGTCAGCATGGTCAGCCGCGCCCGCCTGGGCAGGATCAGGGCAAACCCAAACCCGGCCAGGGTCCACGCAAGTTCCGCGGCAAGCCGCGCCGCAACCGGCCGCGTGGCGGCGGGGGCGGCGAGGGCCAGCCCAAACCGCCTCCGGGACAGGACGCCTGAAACGAGAACGGCCGGGATTACCCGGCCGTTTCGATCTCGATGGCAGCGCCAGCTTACAGACGCAGCTTGCTGCGCGTGCGCTCGCGGCGCTTGTCATCCTTGGCACGATAGCCATCCATGCAGCGGTCCTTCTTGACCATGGCGCATTCCAGATACTCGGCGATCTCCATGAGCGCGGCGCGGATGGCCTGACCAGCCGGAGTGTTCTCCTCGTTGGCCAGCGCACCGCCGAAGCCGCGACGGCTGAAACCGACCGAGACACCACCGCTGGTGGCGGTACCTTCAATGGTGCGGGTGAAAGCGACCTCGCCGGTGGTGGCATCGACCACGCGCAGGTCGACCGCAACGTAGGCGCGGCTCTGCGAGCCGCCCAGGGAAATGCCGCGAACCTGGATGCCGCCGCCGGTCCTGCCGGACGATTCATCGTAGGAAGTGACCGTACCCATGACCAGATACTGTGCGCCGGTCAGGCGCCCGATGGCAGGGCCGGATCCCGCACTGACGCGGCCGGAAGCGGCCAGGTTCTGCTCTTCAAGCACAGCGCGCAGCTTGTCGCGCTCGACGACGCGAAAGGCCTCCATGGCGACCAGCTCGTTGGACAGCATGCCGGCGAGTTCCTCGCCCACCCCACTGCCCCACCAGCGCACGGCGGCCTGGTTCTGGAATTCGATGACGGCAAGTACCGGCTTCTCCTGGGCCTGCACGGAGAACGAGCCCAGGACCAGCGCGACCAGGGCGGAAGGGATGGCGAAGAATTTCATGAAGCGGCTCCTCGGATGTTGGGCTTACAGGACTTAAACGTAGAACGGCCCGAATACGGACACGCCGAAAACGGCGTGAGTCTTTTCATTCTAGCAGCCTGTCGGTCTTCGAAGCGGGCGCCGCCATGCCGCCGATGGCCGATCCCGATCACTCAACAGGTGATCGCAGACCACAGGCCGCTTGTCGGTTTCAGGTAACCGCGCATCCCGAATTCCGACCAATTGTGTCCAATTGTGTCGTTTCGCGAGTACCTTGCGTCCCGGAGGCGCAGCACGATGGTTCACCCGACTGCGCCGAACCGGAGGAAGAGACCATGAAGCATGCTCCCCTAGTGCTCGCCATCTCTACGCTGCTGCTTTGCGGCGCGGCCGCGGCGAATGGTCCACCGGACCATGCCGGACCGCCTGACGGTGCGGGACCACCCGATCATGCAGGACCGCCCGACCACGCCGGACCGCCCGTGCATGCTGGACGCCCGGGCTTCGTCGGCATTCCGGAACGCATTGCCAACCGCGGACTGGGCCAGCGCGGTCGTCCGGACCATGCCGGTCCACCCGCCGATCCCACCACGCTTGGCATGCGCCCATCGTTCGCTGGCAACGGTCGCCCCGGCGCCGGCATCTTCACACCCTTGCCCGGCCAGTCCGGCGCATCGCATGTCTCCCACGTCCGCTTCGCCGTGCTCGACGAAGACGGCGAGCCGGACACCGATGCCGCCTGGGGCCGCATGACCTGGTTCTGGATCGGCCCGCGGTTCGACTTCGTCATGAATGGCCACGCGCTCGAGGCCTCGACCGACTATGTGCTGGTGTCGCTGCCCCCCGAGGGTGAGGAAGGCGACCCACCGGCGGCAAGCTGGTGTCTGGCGCAGGGCACCAGCAACCCCGGCGGCCACCTGCATCTGCTCCGCTCGATCGAACTCGACAGCCATCTTCCGGCCGACCTCGATCCCGACGCAGTGCTCCATGCGGAAGAGGACGCCGAAGCACCGGACGGCGTCATCCTCGTCGTCGTCCCCGCCGACCAGGTGAGCTGCGAGGAACAGGACGAGGGGCCGGCACGGGCGAGCTTCGCCGAGGACGCCGCGCCCGAGGACTGGCTGGTATCGATTCGTGACGTGCACTACATCGACAGCGACCTGCTGGACGACGATGAGGAAGAAGAAGACGGGGACGGAGGTTGATATCCCATGGCTGACGCGGGGCCCTTGCGGGCCCCGCGTTTTTTGCCTCAGATTGTGATCACTCGAGATTCAGGTCGAACGCGTCGGCATCCATGTGTGCCGGAAAGCGCGCGCGCCAGGTATCCAGCGCATCGCGCGAAAGCTCCACTGTGACCGTCATCGGCTGCGCCCCCAGCTCGACCAATGCACCGCCCTGCATATCGAGCACCACACTGTCGCCGGAGTAATCGATGCCGTTGCCGTCCACGCCGACGCGATTGACGCCGATCACGCAAGCCAGGTTCTCCATCGCCCGCGCGCGCAACAGCGTGCGCCAATGCTGGCGGCGCGGCGCCGGCCAGTTGGCCACCAGCACGATCAGGTCGTAATCGCCTCGATTGCGCATGAATACCGGGAAACGCAGGTCGTAGCAGACCTGCAGCAGCACGCGCCAGCCCTTGATTTCGACCACCCGGCGCGCCTGCCCGGCGGCGTAGCGCTGGTGCTCGTCCGCCATGCGGAAAAGATGACGCTTGTCGTAATGCTCGAAGCTGCCGTCCGGGCGCATCCACAGCATGCGGTTGTACACGCGTTCGCCTTCGCGGATGACCATGCTGCCGGTGACCACCGCGCCTGTCTCGCCCGCCAGCCGCGCCATCCAGGCGACGCTCGGTCCGTCCATGGTTTCGGCCTGCAGCACGGCATCGTTGGAGAATCCGCTTGTGAAGGTTTCCGGCAGTACGATCAGGTCGGTCGTACCAGCCAGCGGGCGGACCAGGTCGCCGTACAGCCGCCGGTTGGCTTCGGCATCGTGCCAGACAGTGGCGGCCTGAATGAGAGAGACGCGGAGGTTGGGCATGGGGGTGGGGCGCAGTTTTCGGTTTTCAGTTTTCAGTTTTCAGTTGCGGACTGCAAGGAATTGTCCGCGAAAGCCGTCGTGCCGGGTGCAGACAACCGGTTCCTGCGTTCGCTTCAGTCTGAAAACTGAACACTGAAAACTAGAGCTCCAAAAGCCTATCCGCCGCCGCCGCCAGCGTCTCCTCGCTCTTGGCGAAACACAGGCGGATGACGCGCTGGTCGGGGGGCGGGTTGTCGTAGAACGGGGACAATGGCACCGCGGCGATGCCGTGCTCGCGCACCAGGCGGCGGCAGAAGTTCATGTCGTCCTCGTCGGAAATGGCGCTGTAGTCGGCCAACTGGAAATAGGAGCCGCCGACCGGCAGCAGCTTGAACCGCGAACCCGACAGCAGTGCGCGGAAGCGGTCGCGCAGGCGCTGGTAGAAGGCGGGCAGGTCGAAGTGGTGCTGCGGATGCCGCTCCAGCATGTCGGCGATGGCCTCCTGCGCCGGGGTGAAGGTGCAGAACGTGTTGTACTGATGCACCTTGCGCAACTCGGCACTGAGCGCGGGCGGCGCCACGCAGTAGCCCACCTTCCAGCCGGTACAGTGGTAGGTCTTGCCGAAAGACGATACCGCGAAGCTGCGCCCGACCAGCGCCTCGTGGCGCAGCACGCTTTCGTGACGCTCACCATCGAACACGATGTGCTCGTAGACCTCGTCGGCCAGCACCAGAATGTCGCTGCCGTCGACGATGGCCGCCAGTGCATCGAGATCGGCGCGGCGCAGCAGGGAGCCGCTCGGGTTGTGCGGGCTGTTGATCATGATCATGCGCGTGCGCGCATTCACCGCGCCACGCACGCGATCCCAGTCCACCGCGAAGTCGGGCGCCCGCAAGGGCAGTCGCACGGCACGCGCGCCGCACAGCTCGATGGCAGGCTGGTAGAGGTCGTATGCGGGGTCGAGGACAATCACTTCCTCGCCGGCGCGCACCGTGGCGAGAATGGCGTCGGTGATCGCCTCGCTGCCGCCCGAGGTGACGGTGATCTCGCTGTCGGCGTCCACGCCACGCCCGTAACAGGCGGCCACCTTGGCGGCGATCGCCTGTCGCAGTCGCGGCACTCCGCTCATCGGCGCGTACTGGTTGCGCCCGCCGTTCATGTGTCGGGTCAGCGCCTCGCGCAGGAATTCCGGCGCGTCGAAATCCGGAAAGCCCTGTCCCAGGTTGATCGCCTTGTGCTCCGCCGCAAGCTGCGACATCACGGTGAAAATGGTGGTGCCGACGTTCGGCAGCTTGCTCTCGATTTTCACAGCGACTCCGTCGGATGATGGTGAGGGACAGGCCAGCGTTGCGGACAGGGTATGCGCCGGACGCGTCCGGCTCCAGACCCCGACGGGACGGCATCGCCCGAGCGCCCCGGGGGCGTGCGAGGCGAACCGTTCGCAAGAACCTGACATTCGGAACGAGTTGGGCGTCCTGGCCGCCGCGGCCTGGGCATGCGGCGACTGACCCATGTCAAGATGTTGCGGAAGGGCGTGCTATCGCACTATTGCATCTGATCCAGGTCAAGGTACGCCGCGCAATACACGATACCTTGGAGCGCGCCGGTGGCCCCGCATCGAACCCGATCCGGTGACGCACCGGCGCGAAGACCGCGGCCAACCATGGCCAGGATGCCCCACCAAGGACCTCCGTGACCAGGACATGATTCATGCAAGCCCTCGACCATCGCAATCGCACACCGCCCCGGCGGACGTCTTGTCGTTTCACGCCGACCCCGCTGTGACCGTCGCAGCGATCGACGCAGGGCTGCTGCAAGCCTACATGGATGCCCACTACGCGGTGGACGCAGGATCCGGGCCCATGGTGCTGCGCGTCGGCGCGCACACGGTAAAAGTTGCCAGCCTGCATGAACGCGCCCACAGCGTGGCCCTGATCACCGCCTGCAATCCGGGGTCCAGGCCGCTTTCGGCCAAGGTCAATGCGCAGCGCATGGCGGAGCTGGATGAGGCGCTTCGGCAGGCCGCCCTGCCGGCAAGACCGTCTGTCCACGGTGCCGAGGACGGCGACTGGACCGAACCTGGACGTGCCGTGCCCGCCGACGATCTGGCCACCGTCGATCGCATTGCACGGGCATTTGGCCAGCTCGCGGTGGTGATCGTGCGCGAAGACCAGGTCAGGCTGCGCTGTTACGCCGAGCCCCCGACCGATGCCTGCGTGGACACCCGCTTCGTGGAATTCGTACCATGCGCGACCGCCCCGACCGATGCCATGACCGAATATTCCGACGAGTTCCCCGCTCCCCTGCTCAGCGCGCGTCGGCTGACGTTCCGTCGTGGCGAGGAGCGCATCTTCGGGCCGCTCGAATTCGACCTGGAAGCAGGCGGCGTGCTGGTGATCGAAGGCGGCAACGGCGCCGGCAAGACCAGCCTGCTGCGCGTGCTGGCCGGCTTGCTGGCAGCGTCGGAGAATAGCGACGAGGGTGGCGAGCCCGAGGTACGGGTGAATCATTCGGTGGCTCTGCTCGGCCACAGCCTTGGTCTTACCGGCGAACTCGATGCGGTGGAAAACCTGCGTTTCGCCGCCGGCCTGCAAGGAAATGGTGGTGGCATGACGCCGCATAACGCCCTGCGCGGCGTGGGCCTGGAGGGCTACGAGGACATTCCCGTCGGCCGCCTGTCCGCCGGCCAGCGCAAACGTGTGGCGCTGGCCCGCCTGCTGGTGGCCCCGGCCGCGATCTGGCTGCTCGACGAACCCTATGCCAACCTCGACCCCGAGGGCATCGCCCTGGTCAACCGCCTGATCGAACGCCACACCCACGCCGGCGGCGGCGTGACCCTTACCAGCCATGGTGCGCAATTGCCGCTGAAACAGGCGGCGACGGTGGTGAGGCTGTGATGGGCCTCAGGGTTCGGGGTTCGAGAATCGGAGTTCGAGAACCGGGACCCGGGACCCGGGACCCGGGTCCCGGCGAGCGACCGCTTCCTACGCATGCGGTGGCAATCCGTGCGCGGGTCTCCTTCCTCCGCTTGCGGGGGAAGGCCGGGATGGGGGCAGCGCCGCAAGGTGCGCGCCGATGATGCTTACCCCTTCCATCGCCGTGCTGCGCCGCGATCTCACCGCGCATTGGCGGCGCCGTGGCGAGCTCGCCAATCCGCTGCTGTTCGCGCTGATGGTCACCACCTTGCTGCCGCTGGCGCTCGGACCGGAATCGCAGCGCCTGGCCTTTCTGGCCGGCGGCATGGTGTGGGTCACGGTGCTGCTGGCCGGCCTCCTGACCCTGGACGGCGTGTTCCGCGCCGATGCCGAAGACGGATCGCTGGACCAACTCCTGCTCAGTCCGGCGCCACTGTCCATGCTGGTGCTGGCCAAGTTGACGGCGCATTGGCTGGTGGCGGGCCTGCCGCTGACCCTGGTGGCACCGCTGCTCGGGCTGATGCTGCAACTGCCGCAGGAGGCGATCGGCACGCTCACCCTGTCGCTGCTTCTTGGCACTCCGTTGCTGAGTCTGGTCGGCGGTGTATGCGCTGCGCTGACGGTGGGCATGCGCCGCTCTGGTATTCTTCTGGCCCTGCTGGTGCTGCCGCTATACGTGCCGGTGCTGATCTTCGGCGCGGGCGCGGTGGATGCGGCGCTCACCGCGCAGTCGGCCATGCAGCCGCTGCTGCTGCTGGGTTCCGGGCTGTTGCTGGCGCTCGGTCTCGCCCCCCTTGCCTGCGCCGTGGCGCTTCGACTCGGCACGACATGACATGAATCCCATCCTCTACTGGTTCCACAAGCTGGGCTCGCCGCCCACCTTCTACGCCTTCGCCGGCAAGCTGATGCCGTGGCTGCTGGTGCTGACCCTGATCAGCGGCGGCATCGGCCTGTACTGGGGCCTGTTCGTGGCGCCTGCCGATTACCTGCAGGGCGAGAGCGTGCGCATCATCTACATCCATGTGCCGGCGGCGTGGATGAGCATGGCCATCTACGCCTTCATGGCAGTGAACGCGATCTTCGCCCTGGTCTGGCGCACCAAGATCGCCGAGATTCTGGCCATGGCCGCGGCCCCCATCGGCGCCGCCTTCACCTTCATCACGCTGGTCAGCGGCTCGCTGTGGGGCCGGCCGACCTGGGGCACCTACTGGACCTGGGACGCGCGCCTGACCAGCCAACTGGTGCTGCTGTTCCTCTATTTCGGCGTGATCGGGCTGTACAGCGCCATCGAGGACCGCCGCCGCGCCGCGCGCGCCGCTTCGCTGCTGATCCTGGTCGGCGTGATCAACCTGCCCATCATCCGCTACTCGGTGGAGTGGTGGAGCACCCTGCACCAGCCGGCCACCATCCGCCTGGTGGGCGAATCGAGCATGCACGCCAGCATGCTGTGGCCGCTGCTGATCATGGCCATCGCCACCAAGTTCTACTTCGCCTGGGCACTTCTGGCGCGTTCCAGGGTCATGGTGCTGAGGCAGGAGAGCGGCAAGGCCTGGGTGCGTGACATGCTCGAATCGAAGGAACCAAGGCCATGAACGAACTCCTCAGTGAGGGCCTCAGCCACACGCCCTTCATCATCGCTTCCTACATCGTGTTCTTCGTCGTGCTGCTGGCCGATGCGGTCTATCCGTGGATCGCACGCCGCCGCCTGGTGAGGGACCTCAACACCCGCTGGCGCCGCGAGCGTGTTCGCCAGGAGAAAACCTGATGCATCCACTTCGCAAACGTCGTCTGATCCTGATCTGTGTAGGCCTGATAGCGCTGTTCGCGGCCTCCGCGCTGGCGTTGACCGCGCTCAACCAGAACCTCCAGCATTTCTACAGCCCCTCGGACATTCTTGCCGGCAAGGCGCCGGAGGACCGCCGCTTCCGCCTTGGCGGCCTGGTCGAGGAAGGCAGCGTCAGCCGCGACCCCGAGTCGCTGGTGGTCCATTTCCTGGTCACCGACGAGTTCCGCACCTTTCCGGTGAACTTCTCGGGCATCCTTCCCGACCTGTTCCGCGAAGGCCAGAGCGTGGTCGCCACCGGCCGCCTGGAAAACGGCGTATTCAAGGCCGACGAGGTGCTGGCCAAGCACGACGAGAACTACATGCCGAAGGAGGTGGCGGATGCGATCGCGCGGGCGAAGGAGGCGAAGGGGCGGGAGCCGGCGAGCGTGGGTGGGTATTGACGCTTGGACCTCTAGGGCCTAGGGCCTAGCAAAAAGCCGGCACGCCGCAACGACATCACTTGAATCCGACTTCGACCAGACCGCAGCGTATACAGATCGACATCGCTCCGAACTTGCCACCCCTGGACCCTAAGCCCTAGGCCCTAAGCGCTACAAACGAAAGTCCCAAAGAACACCGCCGGCACCAAACACCGACACGCCACCCCAACCCCAACGACCCACAGCCATGCTCCCCGAACTCGGCCAACTCGCCATGATCCTCGCCCTGCTGCTGGCCATTGC
>DAOMOD010000052.1:0-9512 GCA_035444205.1 Lysobacteraceae bacterium | reverse complement strand
GAACCTTGCCGATCTATGGCGCTGCCACCGGCAACCGCGCGTTGATGGCGGTGGCGCGGCCGGCAGCGGCCGGGCAACTGGTGTTCCTGACGCTGGCCTTCGCGCTGCTGACCTATGCCTTCATGGTGCAGGACTTCTCGGTTGTCTATGTCGCCAACAATTCCAACCTGCTGCTGCCCTGGTACTACCGCTTCTCGGCGGTGTGGGGCGCGCACGAGGGCTCGCTGCTGCTGTGGGTGCTGATCCTTTCCGGCTGGTCGGCGGCGGTGGCGGCGTTCAGCCGGCAGCTTCCCGACGCCTTTCTGGCCCGCGTGCTGGGCGTCATGGGCCTGGTCAGCGTCGGCTTCCTGCTGTTCACCATCCTCACTTCCAATCCCTTCGACCGGCATCTGCCGGCACTGGCCGACGGCCGCGATCTCAACCCGCTGCTGCAGGACTTCGGCCTGATCGTGCATCCGCCGATGCTGTACATGGGCTATGTCGGCTTCGCAGTGGCCTTTGCATTCGCCATCGCCGCCCTGCTCGATCCGAAAGTGGACCTCAAGTGGGTACGATGGTCGCGACCATGGACGCTGGTGGCGTGGTCGTTCCTGACACTCGGCATCGCACTCGGAAGCTGGTGGGCCTATTACGAACTCGGCTGGGGCGGCTGGTGGTTCTGGGACCCGGTGGAGAACGCCAGTTTCATGCCGTGGCTGGCCGGCACCGCGCTGCTGCACTCGCAGGCGGTCACCGAGAAGCGCGGGACATTCCGCAACTGGACCCTGCTGCTCGCCATCAGCGCCTTCTCGCTGTCGTTGCTGGGCGCCTTCCTGGTGCGCTCCGGCGTGCTGACCAGCGTGCATGCCTTCGCCTCCGACCCCGAGCGCGGCATGTTCCTGCTGATGTTCCTCGGCATCGTCATCGGCGGTTCGCTGCTTCTGTACGCGCTGCGCGCATCGAAAGTGGAGACCGGCGAGCCTTTCGCGGCGATGTCGCGCGAGACCTTCATCCTGATCAACAACCTGCTGTTCGGCGCCGCCGCCGTCATGGTGCTGCTCGGCACCCTGTACCCGCTGTTCTACGAGGCCATGGGCTGGGGCAGCATCTCGGTGGGGCCGCCGTATTTCGCCGCGCTGTTCATTCCGCTGATGGCGCCGGTGGTGCTGCTGATGGTGTTCGGCTCGATGACACGCTGGCGCAGGGACGATGCGCGGCGTGTGCTGGGTCAGTTCCGCTGGCCGCTGCTCGCCACCGGATTGTCGATCATGCTGGCGGCGCTGCTGATGGGACTGGCCGGACTGCCGCTGATGGCGGCCATCGGCATCGTCGCCGCGGTGTGGGTGCTGGCCGGCACCTTCGCCTTCGTCGCCAAACGCTGGCGCGAGGCGCCGGCCGGCAAGCGCCTCAGCGGCGAGATGCTCGGCATGGTGCTGGCGCATGCCGGCGTCGGCGTGTTCGTGCTCGGCGTGTTCGTCACCGAATCGACCAGCATCGAACGCGACATCCGCATGGCGCCGGGACAGAACGTCGAGATTCGCGGTTACCGCTTCCAGTTCGAGGGCGCACGCCACTATTCAGGCCCCAACTTCGAGGCCGATGAGGGTGTGGTGCGCGTATTCCGTGGCGACCGCGAGGTGGTCAAGATGACTCCGCAGAAGCGCGCCTACGCCTCCGGCGGGCAGGTGATGACCGAGGCCGCCATCCACCCGCGCCTGTCACGCGACATCTACGTGTCGCTGGGTGAACCGCTGGGGACCGATGGCGCCTGGTCGGTGCGCCTGTACCACAAGCCGCTGATCCGCTGTATCTGGCTGGGCGCATTGATGATGTTCGCAGGCGGACTGATCGGCGCTGCCGACCGGCGCTTCCGCAGGCGTGTGGTGGAATCGCGCGCGGTCGACGTGCCCGCAGCCGCGGAGGCGGCGCGGTGATCGGCCGCCTGCTTCCCCTGATCGTGTTTCTCGGACTCGGCGGCCTGCTGTTCGCCGGCATCCAGCTCAACCGGGTGCGCGATTCCAGCGTGGTGCAGTCGCCGCTGATCGGCAAGCCGGCACCCGACTTCCGACTGCCGGAACTGCTCGATCCGGCGCGCGAGGTGGCCCGCGCCGACCTGCTGGGTCAGGTCTACCTGCTCAACGTGTGGGCGAGCTGGTGCGTGAGCTGCCGGCTGGAACACCCGGTACTGGAAGCCTTCTCCGCCAGCGGCGAGGTGCCGCTGATCGGTCTCAACTGGAAGGACGAGAAGCCCGACGCGCTGCGCTGGCTGCGCCAGTTCGGCAATCCGTACGCGGCCATCGCCCACGACCCGGACAACCGCGTCGGCCTGCACTTCGGTGTCTACGGCACCCCGGAGACGTTCCTGATCGACGCCGAGGGCACCATCCGCTACAAGCACATCGGCCCGCTCACCTTCGACATCATCGATCAGCAGGTACGACCGCTGCTTCGCGAACTCAGGGGAGAAGGCTGATGCGGCGCCTGCTTCTCGCATGGCTTCTGCTGCCGGCGCTGGCTCTGGCGGCCATCGATCCGTTGCCCTTCAAGGACCGGGAAGAGGAAGCCCGCTTCCGCAACCTGGCCGAGGAACTGCGCTGCATGGTGTGCCAGAACCAGAACCTGGCCGACTCCGACGCGCCATTGGCCAAGGACCTGCGTCGCGAAGTGTTCGATCTGATGCGCCAGGGCCTGAGCGATGACGAGATCCGCACCTTCCTGGTGGAGCGCTACTCGGATTTCGTGCTGTATCGACCGCCCATCCGCGCCAACACCATGCTGCTGTGGTTCGGGCCGGCGCTGGTGTTGCTGGTCGGCGCCGTGGCGGTGACATTGATCGTGCGCCGTCGCGCGCAGGCGCTGGCCGCACAACACGGCGTGAAGACGTCCGACAACGACGCCCCGGATCGCGAGGAGACCTGGTGACCGCATTCATTCTCCTGGCCGTCGCCATGACCGCGGCGGCCGCAGCCCTGCTCGCCTGGCCGATGTGGCGCGCCATGCGCGGCGCACCCGACCGCGACACCCGCAAGCGACTCGCCGCGCTGGACAAGGCGCGCAACGAGGGCGTGCTGGACGAGGCCGAGTACCGCGCCAAGCGCCAGCGCATCCAGGCCGAGGCCCCTGCGCCGGAAGCCACGCGTGCATCGCTGCCGGTGGCCGGCATCGTGTTCGTATTGCTCCTGCCGCTGGGAGCGTGGCTGATCTACCGCGACGTCGGTACGCCGCAGGCGCTCGATCCGCTGGTGCTGGAGCACGGACTGGCCAGTCCGCAGGGAGCGGCCCCACCGGACATGGAATCGGCGGTGCGCGCGCTGGCTGCGCGCATGGCTGCCGAGCCCGATCATCTCGATGGCTGGCTGCTGCTGGCACGCAGCTACCGCACCATGGAGCGCTTCGCCGACGCCCGTGACGCGCTGGCGCAGGCACGCCGCCTGCTGCCCGACGACGTCGACCTGATGGTCGAGCACGCCGAGTCCATGGCGCTGGCCAGCGCCACCCGGCGTATCGACGGCGAGGCGCTCGCCTTGCTGGAACGTGCGGTACAGCGCGCCCCCGCGCACCAGCGCGCGCTTTGGCTGCTCGGCATCAGTCGCGTACAGCAGGGCGACAATGAAGGCGCCATCGACTACTGGCAGCGTGTGCTGGCCCTGTTGCCGCCCGATTCCGACATCGCCCTGCAGATCCAGGAACAGATCGCCGAGGCTCGCGGCAGCGCCTTTGGCGCTGCCGGAATGGAAAGCGCACCGCAGGTCAGTACAACGCCTCCTGCGCCCATAGCGGATGAAAGTGGCCCCATGCTGACCATCGAGGTCGAACTCGATGCCGAGCTTGCCGGTTCGGTGGGCGCCAGCGATGCGCTGTTCGTGTTTGCGCGGCCGGTCGGCGGTGCGCGTGCGCCGCTGGCCATCAAGCGCATGGCCGCGGGCGTGTTGCCGATCATGCTCACCCTGGGCATCGAGGACGCCATGATGCCGGCCATGACGCTGGCCACCTTTCCCGAAGTCGAAGTCGGCGCACGCATCTCAAGGTCCGGCACCGCGACACCGCAGAGCGGCGACCTCGAAGCCATCGTCGGTCCGGTGCCAAGCAACACCCGCGAGCCGATCAGACTGGTGATCGATCGGGTGGTTCCTTAGGGCGAGTAGGGAGCGGGGAGCGGGGAAAAGCATGCGCCCCCCTGCAGGAGCCCACTGGTGGGCGACCTTGGCAGCCCCGTAGGGTGGGCTGACGAAGGAAGCCCACCGTTACCGCCAGGAAGCGAACGGCCCATCGAGCATGGGTACGCGCCCCATTCCCTGCTCCCTGCTCCCTGCTCCCTGCTCCCTGCTCCCTGCTCCCTGCCTCGCTCAATAACGCCGCGAGCGTCCGCGTCTGGGCTCGGGGCGATCCTCCAGTTGGCGAATGGAGGAGATTTCGTCGTTCAATCCGATCTCGCGCAGGTTACGGATCTCTCCCTGCACCTCGACGCATTTGCGGAAGCGCGAATCGGCACAGACTTCCCAGCGCCCGCCCAGCACTCGGAGCGATGAGATCTCGTCGTTGAGGTCGAAATCCTTGAGGTTGGAGACGTCGTCGGAGAACACCGCCGAGCGGCCGCGGAATCCGGTGTCGACCCACACTGCGATGGCGCTGCGCCCGAAGCCGCGCGAGCTTTCGCCACGGCGCAGCGGTCGCAACGAGGTGATGCTGTCCTGGAATGCGGTCCCGGAGAGGTTCTGCACGCTACGGTCGAAGACTTCGCAGCGGCCCTCAAAGTCGGCATCCAGGCACATCAGCCAGGCACCCGAACGGATACGGAAACTGGAAATCTCGTCATTCAGACCGAAGTCGCGCAGATTGGAGACGCCGTGGTTGAAGACCAGGCAACGTCCCTCGTAGCGGGCATGTTCGCAGACGATGATGTCCTGCGCACCGGCGCTGCGCGCCAGCGCGACGGTGAAAAGCGCGAATCCGATCGTGGCGATCAATCGGGTGGACATGGCGGCATCCTCAAGGCAGCGTGGAGACGGTGGCGGCGTGGCTTGCCGCGTATCCTGCCTGATCGAAGGTGGCGATGGCCATCGCCTGCTCCCATGCCTGCCGATACTTGGACGTATCCACCCAAGTCCGGTATAAACCCGCGCCTGCCCTGCAAAACGTACCGGGATGACCGCAGCACTCCGATTCCACACCCTGCCCTCACCCTTCAGCATGCGCCGCGGCGGCATGCTGTGGGAAGGCAGGGTCGCCTACGAGACCTGGGGCCAACTGAATGCAGCGCGCGACAACGCAGTGCTGATCCTCACCGGGCTGTCGCCGGGTGCGCACGCGGCAAGCTCGTCGGAGGACGACACGCCCGGCTGGTGGGAGCCCATGCTCGGCCCCGGCAAGCCCATCGATACCGAACGCTTCTTCGTGGTCTGCGTCAATTCGCTGGGAAGCTGCATGGGTTCGACCGGACCGGCTTCGCTGAACCCGGCGACCGGCAGAGCCTATCGTCTCGCCTTTCCCGATCTTTGCCTTGAAGACGTAGCCGAGGCGGCGTTTCAGGTGCTGTCCGGGCTCGGTATCGCCCGGCTCGCCTGCCTGATCGGCCCCTCCATGGGCGGCATGAGTGCGCAAGCCTTCATGGCCCTGCATCCCGGCGTGGCCCGCGCCGCCGTGCTGATCTCCACCGCGCCGCACGCACTGCCCTTCGCCACTGCCGTGCGCTCGCTGCAGCGCGAGGCCATCGTCAGCGATCCGGATTTCCGCAGCGGGCTGTACAGCGACGACAAGCCGCCGGTGTACGGCCTGCGCTTCGCGCGCAAGCTGGGCGTCATCACCTACCGTTCGCCGCAGGAGTGGACCGAACGCTTCGACCGTGAACGCATCCCCGAGGAGCGGCGCGAAGATCGCCCCTTCGCCGCCGAATTCCAGATCGAGTCCTACCTGGAAGGCCACGCGCAGCGCTTCGTCGGCAGCTTCGACCCGTGCTGCTACATCTACCTGTCGCGCGCTTCCGACTGGTTCGACGTGGCCGAGCACGGCGACGGCGACCTCGACCGCGCATATGCGCGCATGCAGCTCGGCCGCGCCTTGGTGATCGGCGTGGAGACCGACATCCTGTTCACGCTGGCGCAGCAGCGGCGCATCGCCGAGGGCCTGGAGCGCTGCGGCAGCAGGGTCGAATTCCATGCCCTGCCTTCGATCCAGGGCCACGACGCGTTTCTGGTGGACTACGAGCGCTTCGCGCCGCCGGTCGCCCGCTTCCTTGCCGCGCTGTAGACTGGTCGGCAACCAACGCTTCAACCGAACCCGTCCACCATGCTCACCCGCAGTTTTCCCGGGGCCGACAGGCTGTTTGCCGACATCGATGCCGCAGTCGCGCTCGGCGATTGCCACGCCATCACCGATGCCCTGCGCCAGACCCTGTGCCATGCCATCCGCGACCAGTCGGTGCGCCTGCCCGACTGCGTCTTCGAAGCCTGCGGCGACCACTACGCGCGCCGCGAGCTGTACCGCAGCGACGATCTCGGCTACAGCGTCATCGCCATGACCTGGGGCCCCGGCCAGGGTACGCCGATCCACGACCACAGCGGCATGTGGTGTGTCGAAGGCGTGTGGCGCGGCAGCCTGGAGATCGTCCCCTACGAGCTGGTGGAACAGGCCGACGGCCGCTTCCGTTTCGAAGCGCGCGGCGTCATGCAGGCCGGCACCGGTTCCGCCGGCAGCCTGATCCCGCCGCACGAATACCACACCATCCGCAATCCCGCCGACGACGGCGTGGCGGTGTCGGTGCACATCTACGCCGGCCCCATGCAGTGCTGCTCGGTATTCCGCAAGGCCGAGGACGGCTGGTTCATGCGCGACACCCGCCAGCTCGCCCTGGACTGATGCAAAGCGGCTGCCGACTCCCCTATACTCACGCCCCCGCGCCGAAGTGGCGGAACTGGTAGACGCGACGGACTCAAAATCCGTTTCTGGCGACAGAGTGTGGGTTCGAGTCCCACCTTCGGCACCATCAAACCCTCCGAGAACGTCCCGCGCAGTCCCGCGCACCCTCCCCATACCTTGTAACTAAGCCGTTTCATCGTTCCAGCACGTCCGATGCTGTCCGATGACATCCCCACCCTTCCGGGGGTATGCTTGGGGGTAGAACCCTAGATTCCCCCACGAACGGGGCAAATCAGGGGTACACCCGCGGGGTATCCATGAAAGGCAAACTGCACGCGGTCGGGCTGCGCGACCTGGCGCCCGGAAAGCACTTCGACGCAGGCGGGCTCTATCTCCACGTCATGCCGACCGGCTCCCGACTCTGGCGGATGAAGTACCGCCACGGGGGCAAAGAAAGGCTGCTCGCGTTCGGGGTATTCCCCGAGGTCACCCTGGCCGAGGCCCGCAAGAGGCGCGACGCGACCCGCACCCTGCTCCGCGATGGAATCGACCCCGCAGCCGAGCGCAGGCGGGCGAAGATGGACGCCGCGCATGCCGGCAAGAACACCTTCGGCGCCGTGGCCCGCGAGTGGCTGGAACGGCAACGCCCGGTCTTGGCGTTCGTGACGCTGACGAAGGCCGAATGGCTGCTGGGCATGGCATCGGCGCTGGACCATCGGCCTATCGGCGAGATCGAGCCGCCCGAGCTGCTGGCCGTGCTCCGACAGATCGAGTCCAAGGGGCACCACGAAACCGCGCACCGGCTGAAGCAGCGACTCGGACAGGTATTCCGCTACGCCATTGCCACCGGCCGAGCCGATCGCGACCCCGCCGCCGACCTGCGCGGCGCGCTGACCCCGGTCAAGACGACATCGCGCGCGGCGCTGACCGACCCGGCAAAGGTAGGCGAGTTGCTGCGCGCAATCGAGAGCTTCCAAGGGCAATACACCACGAAGCAGGCGCTACGGCTGGCCCCGCTGGTGTTCGTTCGTCCCGGCGAGCTACGGGCCGCGGAATGGGCCGAGATCAACCTGAAGGCCGCCGAGTGGCGCATCCCGGCCGCGCGCATGAAGATGGCCGAGGAGCACGTCATTCCCCTGTCGGCGCAGGCAGAGAGGATCCTTGTTGACCTGTTCGCCTTCACCGGCCGCGGGCGCTTCCTGTTCCCTTCGCTGCGCACCCCTGCCCGCCCCATGTCGGAGAACACCGTGAACGCCGCGCTCCGGCGCTTGGGCTTCGGGAAGGATGAGATGACCGGGCATGGCTTCCGCGCCTTGGCGTCGACGCGACTGAATGAGCTTGGCTGGCAGTCCGACGTGATTGAACGCCAGCTCGCGCATGCCCCGCGCAACAAGGTCCGGGCCGCCTACAACCGCGCCGCCTACATGGATGAGCGCCGCAAGATGATGCAGTCATGGGCCGATTACCTGGACAGCTTGCGCGATGGCGCGTCCGTGGTCGCGATTCGGAGCAACCACCGCTGAACGCCAGCCCGTCCCATCAAGTCCCGTGCCGTAGCTTTTAGGCTACAATGACCGTCATTGAAGTCCGCGAGTACGAGACCGCCGACGGACGCCGGCCCTTTGCGGAATGGACCCGCAGCCTGCGCGATGCGCGCGCTCGCCAGAGCGTCCTGGCGCGCATCGTGCGCATGCAGGCCGGCAACCGCGGTGACTGGAAGCCGGTAGGCGCTGGCGTGTTCGAGCTGCGCGTAGACGTTGGCCCCGGCTACCGCGTCTATTGCGGACAGGACGGCGACGCGCTGGTGCTGCTCCTGTGCGGCGGCGACAAGCGAACTCAGGTTCGGAATATCGAGGTGGCGCATGCCTACTGGAAAGACTACAAGACCCGCGCGCGCTAGCGTCCCTTTCGACGCGGCCGCGTACCTGCGACCCGAGGACGTGCCAGGCTTCCTCGCCGAGGCGCTTCTCGATGGCGACCATCGCGTGCTGCCGCTGGCGCTGCGCACCGCTGCCGACGTGCTGGGCATGGCCGAGTTGGCGAGCCGTACCGGGTTGAGCCGCGAAACGCTCTACCGCACGCTATCCGACAAGGGAAACCCCCGCCTGGACACGCTGGCGGCGATCCTCGGCGCGTTCGGGCTGCGCCTGGCTGTCCAGCCGTCCACTCGTCTGCGGGCGCGTCGTGCGGCGCGGAGTGCGGCGCAGGCGTGAGCGAAGCGCGTAGGGAAGCGCCATGACCCGCAAGCGAGGGAAGGGCAAACCCATGGTGATACGCGGGCCGCCGCCGCCCCTGCCTGCCATGCGTCGCATCGTGAGCGACGAGGAATACCGCGAGACCGCTGCCGACAATAGCGAAATGGCGCGCAAGATCGCGGACAAGCTGGATAGGGGCGAAGGGCTGGAAGGCTACGAAGCAGCCGTCGCTGCGGCGATCCTGCGCGCCTGGGCGAATACACCCAAGAAGCCGAAGCGCAAGCGTGGGCAACAGCAGCGCATGGACCCCGGTACCGCCGAAATGATGATCGCCGTGAAGCTCGCGGGCGGCGCAACGTGGGCCCAAGCCGTAGCCACGACCGCAGAGAACGTGGGCGTGACGGTCGAGGCCGTGCGAATTAAGATGGACGGGCGAAAAGAGCGCGCGAAGGAACTTGCGGCGACCCTCGCCGCCAACCTAAT
>DAOMOD010000051.1:0-21984 GCA_035444205.1 Lysobacteraceae bacterium | reverse complement strand
CTGGGGCGGCGTGCTGGCGCCGCACCTGTACCGCGAGTTCTCGCTGCGCTACCTCGCCCGCATCGCCGCCGACCTGCCACGCGGCGAAGGCGAAGGGCGCAGCCCGCTGATCCTGTTCGGCAAGGGCAACGCACCGTACCTCGAAGAGCTTGCCGCCAGCGGCTGCGAAGGCGTCGGCGTGGACTGGACGGTGGGTCTCGACGAAGCGCGTCGCCGCACCGGCGGCAGGGTGGCGCTGCAGGGCAATCTCGACCCGGCCACCCTGTACGCCCGACCCGACGCCATCCGCGCCGAAGTGAAGAGCGCCCTGGACAGCTACGGCGCGCGCCCCGGTCACGTGTTCAACCTGGGCCACGGCATGAGTCCGGACATGGACCCGGAACACGTCGGTGTGCTGGTCGATGCGGTGCACGAGTTCAGCGCGCCAATGCACGCGGGGTAGAAGTGCCTTGTAGGAGCCCACCCTGTGGGCGACAGGGGCGTGGCATCAATGCCAGGGTACGGTCGCGCACAGGGTGCGCTCCTACACGGCACCGCTGTCGTCGGAGCCCACCCGTGGGCGACCGGTTTGCGGCTTCGATGCGAGGGGATGAACGCGGCTGAAGCCGCTCCTACGGGGCTTGGCTCCTGTAGGAGCCCACCCGTGGGCGACCGGTGTGGTGCCCGGGCGTGAAGCCAGGGTCGCCCACAAGGTGGGCTCCTACATGGCGATGCACCTCTCCGCGCCTTCGCGCGGAGAGGGCATGGCTGCGGTTACGGCGTGGCGTCGATCAGCAGCCCGCGGCGCTTGAGCAGGGTCTCAATCTTCGGATCGCGGCCGGCGAAGTCGCGGTACAGATCCATGGCCTCCCTGGTGCCACCGCGCGACAACAAGGTGGCGCGGAAGTGGTCGCCGTTCTCGCGGGTCAGGCCGCCGCTCTCCTCGAACCAGGCCACCGAGTCGGCATCCAGCACCTCGCTCCAGATGTAGCTGTAATAACCGGCCGAATAACCGCCCGAGAAGGTGTGGCTGAAGTAGGCGGTGCGATAGCGCGGCGGCACCGGATCGAAGTCCATGCCCCACTCGGCCAGGGTCTTCTGCTCGAAGGCCATGACATCGTCCGGCGTCTCGCCGGCGCCGAGCTGGTGGAAGGCCTGGTCGATGATGGAGGAGGCCAGGTACTCGGTGGTGCGGAAGCCCTGGTTGAAGGTCTCCGCGGCCTGCACCTTGTCCAGCAGTTCCTGCGGGATCGACTCGCCGGTCTCGTGGTGCTTGGCGTAGTTGGCCAGTACCTCGGGCCAGGTGGCCCACATCTCATAGACCTGCGAGGGATACTCGACGAAATCGCGCGGCACCGAGGTACCGGCGAAGGTGGGGTAGCGCACGTTGGAGAACAGGCCGTGCACGGCATGCCCGAACTCGTGGAACAGGGTGTTGGTCTCGTCGAAGGTGAGCAGGGTCGGCTCGCCGTCCGGCGGCTTGGGGATGTTCAGGTGATTGCCCACCACGGCGATGGTCTCGCGCAAGCCGTTCTGCTGCACGTAGGCGTTCATCCAGGCGCCGCCACGCTTGCTCGGGCGCGCGTAGAAATCGCCGACGAAGATGCCGAGCGGAGAGCCGTCGGCCTCGAACACCTCCCAGACGCGAACGTCGGACTGGTAGACCGGCAGGTCGGTACGCTCCTTGAAGGTGATGCCGAACAGGCGCGTGGCGGAGTAGAACACGCCTTCTTCAAGCACCCTGTTCAGTTCGAAGTACGGGCGCAGGGCCTCGCCGTCGAAATCGTACTTCTGCTGACGCACCTTCTCCGAGTAGAAGCTCCAGTCCCACGGCGCCAGCTCGAAATCGTGGCCTTCGGAGGCGATCATCGCCTGGATGTCGGCGGCTTCGCGACGGGCGTTAGCCACGGCCGGCGGCGCCAGGCGCTTCAGCATGTCGTTGACCGCGTCCACGCTGCCGGCGGTGGCGACTTCCAGCACAAAGGCTGCGTGGTTGGGATAGCCGAGCAACTGGGCGCGCTCGGCACGCAGCTTCACCATGCGCGCCACCACCTCGCGGTTGTCGAACTCGCCGCCGCGGATGCCGCGATGGATCGAAGCCTCGTGGATGCGCTGGCGCGAGGCGCAGTTGGTGAGCGAGGCGTTGGGCGGCTGGCCGGTGGTGTTCTGCAGGGCAATCAGGTACTTGCCCTCGTGACCGGCTTCGCTGGCGCGGCTGGCGGCGGCGGCAATGGCGGCCTCGCCCAGTCCGTCCAGTTCCTCGGCGCTGTCGAACAGCACCGCCGAGGCGTTGACCTCGCTCAGCACGTTCTGGCTGAAGCGCGTCTGCAGCTCGGCCAGCTCGGCATTCAGCGCGCGCAACTTGTCCTTGTCTTGTTCCGACAGGCGCGCGCCGGCGCGTACGAAGTCACGATGGTAGCGCTCAAGCAGGCGCAGCGACTCGGCGTCGAGGCCGAGCGTCTCGCGCTGCTCAAACAGCGCATTGATGCGTGCGAACAGCGCCTCGTCGAGCACGATGGCATCGCCGTGCGCCGCCAGCTTGGGCGCCATTTCGGCGCGCACCGCCTCGATCTCGGGATTGGTATGGGCGCTGCTCAGATTGCCGAACACGCGCTGCACGCGGCCCAGGGTTTCGCCAGCCAATTCCATGGCGACGATGGTGTTCTCGAAGGTCGGCGCCTCCTCGTTGGCGGCAATCGCCGCGACTTCCTCGCGCTGCTCGGCCATGCCCCGTTCGAAGGCGGGGGCAAAATGTTCATTCCTGATGCGGTCGAACGGCGGGTACTGGTAGGGCAGCGGGCTCGGCGCGAGCAGCGGATTGTCCGCGCTCACGTCGGCCGCCACCGGCTCGGCGGCCGGTTGCTCGGACGCGGCGGGCGCCGCTGCCTCATCGCGGCCGCAGGCGCCAAGACCAAGGGTTACGGCTACCGCAAGTGCCGCGGCAAGAGGGGAATAGCGCATGGAATGGACTCCAGAACGACTGGTGGGAAACGCAATACTGTAACGCGACCGTGAAAACGGTGCTGTGGCGTTGCAACATGGCAGGGTGAGCGGACCGGGCACCACCCTGTTCAGCCATCGACCGCGCCGCGCGCGCGTTCGATCGCTTCGGCCAGCATGTCGCCGGTCAACGGCTTGCGCAGGAAGGCGTTCATGCCGGCGGCCAGGCAGTCGGCCTCGTCGCCGGGCTGGCTGCGCGCGGTGACGGCGACCATGGGACGCGGGGTTCGTCCGGATTCCCGCTCCTGGACGCGGATGGCGCGTGCCAGCTCAAGACCGTCGATGCCGGGCAGGTCGAGGTCCAGCAGCAGCAGATCGATGTCGCCCGCGGCGAGTTCGGCCAGTGCGGCAAGGCCGTGCTCGACCGCAGTCACGCGGAAGCCGAACGCCTCCACCAGTCCGGCGATCACCTCGCGTACGGTGGGATCGTCCTCGACCAGCAGGGCATGGCTACCCTCCCCTTGCGCCGTCGCCGGCACCGCCGGCGCTGCGCGTTGCTCATCGCCAGGCGCTGCGGCGACCGGCAGCTCCAGCCTGAGGGTGAACTCCGAGCCCTGTCCGGGTGCACTGTCGACGCCCAGACTGCCGCCCATCAGTTCGGCCAGTTGACGGCTGATGGCCAGGCCCAGGCCCGAGCCGCCGGAACGGCGCGAAGTGGAGGCACTGGCCTGCTCGTAGGGCGCGAACAACCGCTCGCGCAACGCCGGGTCGATGCCGGGGCCGGTATCGCTCACGCGCACCAGGAAGCCACCGTGATCGGGCAGTAGCTCGACGGCCACGGAACCTTCCTCGGTGAACTTGAGCACGTTGCCGGTCAGGTTGAGCAGGATCTGTTCGAGACGCAGCGGATCGCCACGGACCAGGCGTGGCGCGGCGGGGTCGCGACGCACGCTGAAGGCAAGCCCCTTCTTGTCTGCCAGCGGTCGACCCAGGGCCTCTACATGGCCCAGCACGGCATCGAGGTCGACGGTGCGATCTTCCAGCGTCAGCTTGCCAGCCTCGATGCGCGACAGGTCGAGCACGTCGTTGATCAGTCGCAGCAACAGCTCGCCCGACTGCTGCACGGCACGCGCGTAGCCGCGCTGGCGCGCATCGAGTTCGGTGCGCAGGAGCAGCTCGGTCATGCCGAGGACACCGGTCATCGGTGTGCGGATCTCGTGGCTCATGGTGGCGAGGAAGGCGCTCTTGGCGGCATTGGCCTCCTCGGCGATGCGCCCGCGTTGCTCGGCCAGCGCCAGCGCATGCGCTCGCTCCAGCCGCGCTCGATAGCGCCGCATGCCGATCAACACCAGCAGCATTGCGCCGAGCGCATAGCCCAGGAAGGCCAGCGGCGTCCGCCACGGCGGCGGCAGCGATTCGACGTCGATCGCCAGCGGCGTCTGCGTCCATACGCCGCTGGCGTTGGCCGCCATCACTTCCAGCCGGTACTGTCCGGGTGGTACATGGGTGTAGGTGTGCTCGGCGTGGTTGCCGCTGTCGAACCACTGCTCCTCGAACCCGGCCAGACGAAAGCGGTAGCGGTTGCCGGGCGGATCGACGAAGGACAGCGCCCGCACGCGAACGGAAAGGTCGCGGTCGTCGTGACGCAGTTGCAGGCGACCGGGCGCGAGCGCGACCAGCCCGCCGTCGCGGTGCACGCTGATGGCTTCCAGTCGCAGTGGCGGCGGCTGCGGATTGCCGGTGACGCGACGCGGATCGAAGCCGACCAGCCCATCCTGCCCCCCCACCCACAGCGTGCCGTCGCGCGCACGCAGTCCCGGGCGCGTGGAGAACTCGATACCGGGCAGGCCATCGCGTACGCCGAAATGCTGGACACGCGCTGCATCCGGCTCCACCCGGTAGAGGCCACGGGTGGAAACCAGCCACACGCTGCCGTCTTCCGCGGCCAGTACGGAACCGACCTTGAGCACTTCCAGACCGGTCTCGGCGCCGAGCGCGCGCACCTGGCGCAGCCCGCCGTCGTGCAGCGTGTAGGCCAGCAGGCGGCCATCGCTGTACAGCCACAGCCGTCCCTTGACGTCGAAATCGAAGGCGTCGATGCGTGACTCGGGCGCTGCGCCTACCCTTTGCACCGCGCCGTCCGGATCGGCCAGGCGCTCCAGGCCGTGCACGCCGGCAATCCACAGCGCGCCATCCGGGCCGAAGGCGATCTGTTCGATGTCGCCGCTTCGCACGCTGCCCGGCACGCCGGGCGGCAGGCGCCGCAATACGGATGTGCCGGCGTCGACGCGGTACAGCCCGGCACCGTAGACACTGACCCACACCGAGCCGTCGCCGGCATCGGCGAGCAGGTCGACCGCGCCGCCCGGCAAGGCTTGGGCATCGCTCCCCACGTTCGCCCACAGTGCCTTGCCGGTGACCGGATCGTAGCGCACCAGGCTGTTGTGGGCGCCCATCCAGACCGCACCATCGACCGTCGCCAGCACCGACCATTGGCTGCTGTCGAGTTTCGCCTCGCCCATCCTGTCGATCCGCTCCACGCGGCCACTTGCCCGGTCCAGCCGATTCAGGCCGCCGCGTCCAGGCACGAGCCACAGGCTGCCGTCGGCAGCCTCGCTGACGCCCTGGATCACCATGGTGCTGGGCGTGTTCTCGTCCTGTGGATCGTGCCGGTACACGGCGAAATTGCGCCACTGTGCCCGGAGTCGGGCCAGACCGCCGCCGCGGGTGGCGAACCAGAGGCCACCCTCATGGTCCTCGTGTATGTCGGAGACGCTGCTGCTGGGCATGGCAAAGCGGCGTTCGCTGTGCTTGGCGTAGCTGTCGACGCCGTGCGCACCGACCCGCAACAGGCCGGTCTGGGTGCCCATCCACAGATCGCCGCGGCGATCGCGGTGGAAACTCAGCGCGCGCACCGGCGGTCGCTCACCCAGTGGATGGCCGGGTTCGCCGAAACGCAACACGCGATCGCCCTCGATCAGATCGACACCACCGCTGGTGCCGACCCAGATGCGTCCATCGGCGTCGGCATGCATGGCGATCACGAGATCGGCGCTCAGGCTCCACGGCTCACCGGGGCGGTGCACGAAGTTCTGGAAACGGCCGTCGCCCAGGTGCCGCGCAAGGCCTCCGGTGGTGGCGACGAGCAGGCGACCCTCGTGGTCCCGGGCTAGTTCCAGCACGATGTCGTCGGGCAGGCTGTCGGTGCGTCCGGGATCGTGACGATGGTGCTCCACCACCCCGCGCTCGGAGTCGAAGCGCAGCAGGCCGCCCTGCCAGGTGCCCAGCCACAGCCCACCCTCGCCATCGTCGAGAATCGACCAGATATCGCCCGTGGGCAGACCGTGGCTGCCTGATGGAAAGTGGCGGAACGTGCGGCGATTGGCATCCAGCCGCGCCAGTCCGCGGTCCTCCATGGCCACCCACAGGGCATCGTCGGCGGCCAGCGCCAGGGCCTGCACGTCGTTGCCAGGCAAACCCTCGGCATCGTCCAGCGAGCGGCGCAGCACGCGAAACTCGACGCCGTCCCAGCGCGCCAATCCGTCGGTGGTGGCGAGCCAGAGATACCCCTGACGATCCTGGACCACTGCGTTGACCACGCTGGAGGGAAGTCCGTCCTCGATGCCGAGCACCTGGAAAAGGGGCTGCGAACCATCGCCCGCACGCGCCAGCGTCGCCAGTGTGCATCCCAATGCAAGCAGCCATGGCCGCATGGTGTCGCTCCTTTCCGTTGCCGAATGCGGGGCATGCTACCCCGACCGGCCACACGCATTCCAAGTCCGACGGGGACCATGCCTCGCCGTGTACGGCTATGTACCTGTTTGGCTTAGTACAATCGCACCGATGAAACGGCCCACCCTGCCTGCCCGCCTTGTCCTGCTGCTCGTGCTGATGGCGGCACTCGTGGTGGGAACCGTGTTCGTACTGATGGCGGCGGATACGGCACTGTCGGTTTGGGAACGGCTGCAGCGGGCGCCCTGGCCGTTCACCGCGGCGATCATGCTGATCCTGGTCGCGCTGCTGCTGTTCGCCCTGCGCGTGGCCTGGTGGCTGCTGCGGCCGCCGCGGCAACGCCGTACGCAGATCAAGGATCTGCCCACGCGCGAAGAGGTGGAAGCGCGCATGGCACGCCTGCACAAGGCCGGCGTCGACACCGTCGACGCCGAACGGGAGATTCGCGAATTCGACCGCCGCGCCGCCGAGGGCCTTGTTCATGTCGCCCTGTTCGGCGAAATCAACGCCGGCAAGAGCAGCCTGCTGAAGGCACTGGCGCCGACAGCCAAAGCACGGATCGACGTGATCGGCGGCAGCACCGACGCCATCGCCGCCTACTCCACCCAGCTCACCGACGGCAGCGCAGTGGTGCTCACCGATCTGCCCGGCCTCAACCAGGCCGGCGACAGCGCGCTCGGCGAGGCTGCGCGTGCCGAAGCGCTGCGTGCGCATGTGGTGGTGTACGTCTGTGACGGCGATCTCAAGCGCAGCCAGCGCGACGAACTTGCCGCATTGGCTGCGCTGGACAAGCCACTGCTGGTTGCGCTCAACAAGACCGACCGCTATACACCCGCCGAACTCGATGCGCTTCGACGCGCGCTGGCGGCAATCGCCGGCGTCGACCGCGTGGTGGAAGTTAGTGCCGGCGGCACCGAGACGCGGTTGCGGCGAGACGCCGACGGTGCGGAATTCGCCGAAGAGCACCCGCGCGCGCCAAGCATCGATGCCCTCGATCACGCCATCCGCGAACTCGCGCGCGCCGGATTCGATGCCCTGGAGCCGGGCCGGGAGACCGCTGTCCTTGGCGCACTCGATCGCCAGCTTGCCGATGCCGAGGACAGCGAACGCGAACGCCAGGCGGGACAGCTGGTGCGCAGCTATACCCGACGCGCCGTGGTCGGCGCGCTGGCCGCGGTGGCACCGGGCACCGACATCGTCATTCAGGGCGCACTGGCCACCGCGCTGCTGCGATCGCTGGGCCGTGTGTACCAGGTTCCGGTCCGCGACCTCGACGCGGACGCCTTTCTTGCGCGCGCCGGCGGCACCGTGCGAACCACCACCTCGATCACGCTGGCGATTGCAGGCAATGCTCTGAAGGCGTTTCCCGGCCTCGGTACCGTCGCCGGCGGCCTCGTGCACGCGCTTGCCTACGGCATGATCTTCGACGCGCTCGGTCGCGCCGTCGCCGAGACGCTGGCACAGCAGCGCCGCTTCGACGCGGAACTGGCGGCATCGGCGTTCGCGCGCAGGGTCAGCAAACCTTCGGAGAGTCGCCTGCGCGCGCTGGCGTCGCTGGCGCTGGATGAATTCCGGGCACGCGGCCGGCGTGACGAAGACGAGCCCCATGCATAGGCCGGAGCACCTGATTTGCGCAGCAGGCAGGGGTGCGGCGACATGACGCCATTCTGTCGAAGCGCACCCTGTGCGCGACTGTACCGCAGGAGTCGCGCACAGGGCGCGCTCCCAAGTGAAAATACAGGGCATGGCGACCTGATCCGGTCGCGGGAATGCGCTGCAGCAGTCGTCGGCGACGGCTTCGCCACCGCAACCGTCCCATGTTCACGCGCGCTTCTGCACCGACATGTGAGAATGGAGCCATGCTCGCAAGAACATCGCTGGTCGCCCTCGTTCTGCTCGTCATGCCGGGCCAGCCTCAGGCCCGCGGCTGGCTGTACGAAATCGACCCGGTACACACGCAGATCACCTTCTTCGTCGACCACCTCGGCTTCTCGAGATCCTCCGGCCGCGCCTACGGCGCCCACGGCCACTTCGTGTTTGAGCCGGGCGACTGGTCCAGCGCCTGCGTGGTGGCACGCGTGCCGGTGGCAAGGATCGGCTTCGGCGACGAGGAGTGGGACCGGCGCATGCGCCGCGGCGACTTCTTCGATGCCGAAGCGCATCCCGTCATCGCTTTCCACAGCACATCCGTGGAGGTCATCGACGAGCAGCAAGCCCGCCTGCATGGCCGTATCAGCGTGCGCGGCACGGAAGCGCCGGTCACCCTGGAACTGAAGCTCAACAAGGCCGCCCAGAACATCGCCGCCGGCCGCTTCGTCGCCGGATTCTCGGCGCGCGGCACGATCCTGCGTTCGGACTTTGGCATGACGGCGCTGCTGCCGCGCGTCGGCGACGAGGTCGAGTTGCTGATCGAGGCCGAAGGCTGGCGTCAGCCGCGCTCTCCGGGGCAGACTCCACGCTGCGAAATCGCAAGCAATGTACAGGAGTCCGACTGAGATGCCGATCCGCAACAGCGCCGACCGCTGGGGCCTGGTCAGTGTGAGCCTGCACTGGCTGATCGCCGCCGCCGTGCTGGTCATGGTGGTGCTCGGCGTGTACATGAAGGGCCTGCCGATCGGCCCGGACAAGATCAAGCTGTACGCCCTGCACAAGTCGATCGGCATGACCGTGCTGACGCTGGTCCTGCTGCGCCTGGTCTGGCGCGTCTTCGCCGGCCGCCCGCTGCCGCCGCCGATGCCGGCCTGGCAGCGGCACGCATCGCGAATCTCCCATGTCCTGCTGTATATGCTGCTGCTGACGGTGCCGCTGGCCGGCTGGGTGATGAATTCCGCCGCCAACTTCCCGTTGCGCTGGTTCGACCTGTTCACCATCCCCGCCATCGTCGAACCCGACCGTGAGTTGCGTGCGCTCGCCGGGCAGATCCACGGACTCGCCGTAGTCACCCTTTTGCTGCTGGTGTCCGTGCACGTCGCCGCCGCGCTGAAGCATCACTACGTCGATCGCGACAACGTCCTGCGCGGCATGTTCGGGCTGAGGCCGCGCCCTCCGGAGAAGCCATGATGCGAAGCCGAATCGCTGTCCTGCTCTGTTTCCTTGCGGCTCCCTTGGCAGCCGCGGACTGGCAGGCCGCACCCGAATCGCACAGCCTCACCTTCCACGGCATGCAGCAGGGCGAGGGGTTCGATGGCCGCTTCGCCCGCTTCGAGGCCGCCATCCGCTTCGACCCCGACCACCTCTCCAGCGCGCGTTTCGAGGTCGACATCGACCTGACCTCGGCCGATACCCGCAGCGACGAACGCGACGAGGTACTGCTGGGGTCGGACTTCTTCTTCGTGCGCCGATTTCCAGGTGCCAGGTTCGTCACCCACACGTTCGAAGCGGAAGGCGACGACCGCTACCTTGCGAAGGCCGAACTCACCATCCGCGACCGCACCGTCGCCATCGACTTCCCGTTTCGCTGGCAGGCAGAGGACGAAGGCGCCCGCATTCTCGCCGAGGTGACCCTGGACCGCGTTGCCTTCGGACTCGGCGACAACGAGGACTGGCTGGATGCGGACACCGTTGGCCACGAAGTCGTCGTGCGCGTGGACCTGCCGCTGCGCCCGGCCAGGTGATCTCACGCATCGCCCGCTGGTGGAAGGGACGTCGCCGCAACGCGGATAGCACGCCCGCGCATGACGGCGACGATCACCTGTTGCGCGCCGCCGACAGCCTGCGCCGGCTCATCGAAGACCGCTCGATTCCGCGCGAGGTGCGCGAGGCTCTGGCGGCCGACTATGCGCAGGTCGAGGCCATGCTGGACAAACTCGAACGCGGCGATCTGCACGTCTCGGTGTTCGGGCGGGTCAGCGTCGGCAAGTCGGCCCTGCTCAATGCCCTGCTCGGCCACGATGCCTTCGAGGTCGGCGTGCTGCACGGCACCACCCGGGTCAGCGGCATCGCTCGCGTGGAGGAACACACGGCCGGCGGCGTGCACCTGATCGACACGCCCGGCATCGACGAGTTCGAGGGCGAGGCGCGCGAAGCGCTTGCCTATGAAGTGGCGCAGCGCAGCGACCTCTTGCTGTTCGTCGTCGATGGCGACCTGACCCAGACCGAGCTGGCCGCACTGGACAGCCTGCTTGCCGCGCAACGCCCGCTGTTGCTGGTGCTGAACAAGGCCGACCGCTACACCGCGGCCGAGTGCGAGGCGCTGCTGGCGAGACTCGCCGAACACGCGCGCGGGCGGGTACCGCGCGAAAACATCGTGGCGGCGGCGGCGCTGCCAACGCCGAGGATCGTCGTCCAGATCAATGCCGAGGGCCACGAACACGAACAGCGTGAAACACGCGGCCCCGACATCGAACGCCTGCGCACGCGCATGTTCGAGGTGCTGGCGGCCGAGGGCAAGACGCTCGCCGCCCTCAATGCCGCGCTGTTCGCCGGCGACCTCGCCGACCGCGTCGGCGAACGCATCGCCCAGGCACGCGCCGAGGTCGCCGCCCGCGTGATCCGCAGCTACTGTCTCGGCAAGGGCGTGGCGGTGGCGCTGAATCCGGTGCCGCTGGCCGACCTGGTGGCCGCCGCCGGACTCGATGTGGCCCTGGTGATGCATCTGTCGCGGGTCTACAACCTGCCGCTGACGCGCAGCGAAGCGGGCCGCCTGGTGGGCAGCATTGCCGGTGCGGTGGCCGGTCTGATGGCCGTTGTGTACGGCACCCACTTGCTGTCGGCGGCGCTCAAGACCGTCACCGTCGGCCTTTCCACCGCGGTCACGGCCGGCGTGCAGGGCGCCGCCGCCTGGTACGCCACCATCGTGGTCGGCCGCGCCGCCGAACGCTACTTCCGCGCCGGCAAGTCCTGGGGCGAAGGCGGGCCCAAGCAGGTGCTGAAGGAGATCGTGGAAAGCCTGGACCGCGAATCGATCCTCGCCGAAGCGCGCGCGGAGATCCTGGCGCGCCTCAGGCGGGCGTGACCGGTCGAATGCTAGCCCGAATCCTCACGCCCTGTCGCTTCCGACTGGCGGGAGGCGTATAGGGAAGCCCCTCTCCCCCCGGGAGAGGGGTTGGGGAGAGGGTTCGACCGGAGCGAGGCGCCGCGGCAAGCACGCAACCTCACCCCCGGCTCTCTTCCCAGCGCGAGGGCACCGTTCGGCGTGTGAGCCAGTGACTCACAATCACGCCTCATCACCCCGACGGGAGAGGGTGTTCGCGCAAGCCCCGCGCTATCATGCCGCCCATTCCAAGGAGCTATCCAACGATGCTGCAAGAAATCGAGCGCGAGGAATTCGAGACGTTGAAGGGCGAGGCATTGGCGGTTGCATTCGGCGCACAGCAGACCGAAATGCGCGTACTGGAAACCGGCACGATCGGCGGCTACACGCAGCGGCCGAAGCCGCCGTTCCGGCTGGTGCTTGCGGCCACGCCGGGTTGCCCCCTGCGTCAGGGCATGATCCAGATCGATCATCCGCTGCGTGGCCGGCTGGAAATCTTCGTCACCTGCATCGGCGCCGATGCCGGCGGCACGCGTTACGAGGCGATTTTCAATTGAGCCGGGACCCGGGACCCGGGACCCGGGAAAAGCGTCGCACAATCTGGGGGTCGCCCGCATCCGCAAATCTGTCGCAACCCCTACGATGCGCAATCGGCGGCATGGTGATGCCGCCCTACGAGCTGCTGCACCCCGTAGGCCGGTACCACCGTGCCGACTTCACGCCACCCAAATGCCGAACAAACGGCGGCATGGCGATGCCACCCGACAAGCTGCCGCTTCCCGTAGGCCGGCACCGCTGTGCCGACATCGCGCCACCTAAATGCCGAATAGACGGCGGCACGGTGACGCCGCCCTACAGGCTGTCTCACACCGGCTGCCAACCCATGTACAGGTACACACCACGCTCCTCGATCAGACGGAAACCGCGGCGTTCGTACCAGGTGCGCGCCGGGTTGGCGGGCTCGACGTGCAGGGTGATGTTGGCGCCGCTGGCGCGCGCCTCGTACATCAACTCATCCAGCATCGCCGAGGCCAGTCCGCGACCGCGCACGGACTCCTCCAGGGCGATGTCCATCAGACGGATGTCGCCCGGCGTCCGGTACACGTAGACGCGACCGACCGGCTCGCCGTCGAGCATCACCACCAAGCGATCGGCCCCGGGGGAGTTGGCCTGGTAATAGGCGTGCTGGAGTTCGAACTGTTCGGCGAGGAAGGTGCGCTTGGCTTCCTCCGGCCACGGCACCTGCGCGAGTTCCTCGCAGCGGGTGGCGGCGTACAGTGCGGACAGGAAGGGCAGGTCGTCGTCGCCGATCGGCCGGAAAGCAAGCCCGGCCGGGCGCGACGCGCGCACGCCATGGAAGGCACGGGCGATGTCGTGGTCCGGCATGACCGACATTGGCGATCACACCGCCTGAGCACGGCCGAAGGCCACATGCGGGGATGGGGCCGGCGGCGCGCCTCTGTGGCCTGGTCCCGGGTGCGCTGCGCTTACCCGGGCTACTCGTCTGCGAAGCCGCTCAACGCGATACGACCAGCACGGCTGCCATTCGATTGCCTTGCGAGGTCGCGGACCTCGATGGATCCTCACCCCTACCCCTCTGCCGACGGGAGAGGGGAACCGACGCATGGTCGAAGCGGGCGCGAGTGCTGAATCGCTCACACAGTATCGACGTCGTCGGTCGCCTGACGTATGCAAGCGAGGTCCGCGCGCTGCGGTTCCTCGGCTTCCAGCACCAGCGGTTCGACGACGAAAACGAGCGCGTCGAAGTTCGTGGCACCAGGCAACGGGCAGCGCGGATCGCCACTGTAAGGCAGCCCGGCGAGTCCCCCGACGGCGGCCAGGGCCAGAAGGTACTGTCCCGGCACCAACGCAGCTCCAGGTCCCAGGGTCAACCGCTCGCTGTCCCAGTCGGATCCGCCCTCCCGCCAGTCGAACGCCAGCCCGAGCAGGCCGCCACGCGGCAGCAGGAATCCGCTGGCGCGGCTGCTGCCAAGAACGTCGCCGCGACGGTAGTGCCAGGCCTCGAACCGCCAGGGCTCGCCGCCATGCGCGTACAGGGCGCCCACGCGCAGCTCCTCCACGCCGCCGTGCGCGGCCGCCTGCATTCCGTCGATGCGCAGTCGCAACGGTGCCTCGCCGGCACCCACCGAGGGTGCGGCACGATGCCACAGGTAGCGCCCCGTATCCTGGTCGAGCCGGAACAGCCGCACGCGCGAAGGCAGCGCCTGCGCGGCACGCGCAGACGCCATGGGAAACCCGCACAGCGCCAGCGCGCAAGCGGTGGCGCTGCCGAACAGAAAGTGACGACGGTCCATGGTGGGGCTCCTGCTCAGGGTCGTGGCGGGAACACGCCCTGCAGGGCGATGCAGAAGTTGAGCGTGAGATAGGGCTGCATGTTGTTGTGCGGCTGATCGCCTCCGATCGCGCTGAATGCCTGGTCCGCAAGCGTCACATTGGCAGAGTCCTGGTACAGGGTGCCGCCGGTGGACGGTGCGAACACCGCGGTGGAGGAGACGATGCTCACGTCGGCATTGTCCTGGGTCGCCACCTCCAGCAAGTGCCGGTGCCCCGGCATCTCGCTCTCCATGAGGGTCACCGTCTCGCTGCCGCCGATCTCTCCCAGATCGCGCAGGGACAGTCCGGGCCCCTGTCCGAACTGCATGGCGGCGCGTCCCTGCAGGTCGGGCAGCGCGAAGTTGCTCTTGCCGTTGCCTCCGTAGGTGGTTCCCAGCAGGGAGAACAGGGCGGTGTTCTGCGACAGCGGCATCAATTGACCGTCGCAGAAGGCCCAACCCCTGGGCGCGAAGTTGAAGGGGAAGATGCGGATCTCTGCTACAAATGGGTCGGCCATGACATGATCCTCAGTTCTGCGACGGGAAAATCCCGAACAGCGAGATGATGAAACTGACGCACAGGAAGGGCTGAACGTTCGAATGCGGTTGACTGCCGCCGACCTGGGCGACGGCTGCCGCGTTCATCGACCCTTCCGGCGAGCCGTTGAGATAGGGCACGACATTGTTCGAGTTTGCCGGAAGATTGCCGGACGGATTGATCTGGTTTCCCTGGGTTGCCACGCCCATCAGTGCATGCGCATGGGCGGGGATCTGCCCCACGGTCAAGGTGACCTGCTCGGCACCGCCGGTCTCGGCGAGGATGAAGCCGTTGCCCTGGTGGATGGGAATGCGCCCGCGCAGGTCGGGCAGCGCAAACGTGGTCTGGCCGTCGCCGCCATAGGTGGTGCCGATCAACTGGAACAGCACCTCGTTCTGGGAAATGGGCAACAGTTGCCCGTTGCAGAACATCCATCCTGCCGGCGCGAAGTTGCCGCCGAACATGCGGATCTCGCCCACATAGGGTTGCGCCATGATCGTGTCCTCCTAGTTCGGGCTGGGGAAAATGCCCTGCAGGGCGATGCAGAAGTTGATGGTCAGGAACGGCTGCATGTTGAGATGCGCCTGGCTGCCACCGGCGTTGCCGACGCTGGCGGGATTCATCGCGGTCAGGCTCGCCGGTGCGTGGTACACGTTGTTGCCGCCGCCGAGGTAACGCCCGGTCGGCGCCGCACTACCCCCGCTGGCGGCCGAAGAGGCGTTGACCGCGTGAACATGCGTCGGCAACTCGGCGACCGACAGGGTATGCGCCTGCTCACCGCCACTCTGGCCCAGCGAATGCCCGCTGCCGACGTGGATCGGGGTGCGGCCGCGCAGGTCGGGCAGGGCGAAGTTGGTCTGTCCGTTTCCTCCGTAGGTGGTGCCGAGCAGGGAGAACAGCGCCTGGTTCTGGTTGATCGGCAGCGTTTGCCCATTGCACAGCGCCCAGCCCTTCGGCGCGAAGACGAAGCTCATCAGGCGGATCTCGGAAAGGAAAGGCTCGGCCATGGTGTTACCTCCTTGCTTGCGTGGGAGACTGGTACGCGGATCTACGGCAATGTGCAGGCGGCACCGCCGACGAAGCCGCCGCCGGTCCCCGGGAAATCCGCTGCGGCACTGCCGGTCGCAGCGGTCACCAGGTTGGCCTGGATGAAGGCAATCACGGCGGGGAGGTCGCCGGCGGCACCGCCGTAACCGGGCAGCCGCACGGTAGTGGCCTGACGCTGACGCACCCGGAAATCGGTGCCGCCGTTGCGCCCGGAGTTGGTGATGGTGTTGGCGCCGATGTGCATGCAGGTCTGGAAGCTGTCGCCGGGCGTCACGCCGTTATTCAGGTGCACGCCCTGGAAGATGTTGGGAACGGCTGGATTGTTGCCCGGATTGGCGACGGTATTGCCGGTGACGGTGACATGGAAGTTGCCGCCCTGTGCCAGGCCGGCGCCGGCCTGGGCGTGGATGCCCTGATTGTTGTACTGACGCACCTGGTTGTTGCCGATCAGCACCGTCATGTTTCCGCCGGAGTCATGCACCTTGAGCCCGTCGCCCTCCAGCGAGCCGGAATTGGCGGTGGCGGCTACGCCGATGGTGTTGTTGGTGATGCTGCCGCTGAGGCTGCCCGTCCCGATGCCCTTGACGATCAGGACGGCGTGGCCGATCGAGTCGCGGAAGCTGTTGTTGTCGATGGCCAGGGTGAACGTGCTTTCGTTCTCGCTGCTGATGGTGACGCCGCCGCCGCCGGTGGCGATGCCCGGATGGTTGTTGGAAAGCGTGTTGCCGGTGAAGATCAGGTCGGCGCTGCCACTGCCCGGCACGCTCATCTGGAACAGGTCGCCGCGCGCCGCGGTGAACTGGCTGTTCTGCACGGTGACGTTGACATTCGAGGTCCCGTAGGCGCCGATGAACAGGCTGTCGTTGCCGTCGGTGGCGTTGTTGCTGCCGAAGTTGACGTTGTCGAACAGGATGGGGTTCAGCGTGCCGCTGGTGTTCAGCAGGTTGAAGTTGTCCTCGTAACCGCCGCTGATGCTGCTGTTCGAGATGGTCGCCGCGCCGGTGAGGTTGTCGAAGCGAACGCTGCCTTCGTCGTCGGCTGCGCTGTTGCCGTTGCTGCCGCTCACTACGCTGTTGGTGAGGGTGAAGCCGACCACGTTGATACCGCGGATGGCGTAGTTGCTGAAGTCGTTCAACTGCATCCGGCTCAGCGACACGTTGCCGGTGTTCTCCAGGTACACGCCGATGCCGGTGGTGGTGCTGAGGTTGGCGCCGGTCTTGCTGGCGATGGTGCCGCCGCTGCCGGCGGTGCCGGTGCCGGTCACGGTCAAGCTGCCGGTGGCGCCGGTGTTCTGCAGCACGACGCCGGTGGCCGATCCGCCGCTGGAGGCGATGCTCTGGAAGGTGAGTCCGGCGGCACCGAAGTTGGTGTTGACGACGTTGAGCGCGGTGCCGTTGCCTGCGTTCAGGGTGTTGGCTGCACCCTGCACCGTGACCGTGCCGCCACCGCTGGCGTTGAACGCGGTGCCGCCGGCCGTGGTGACCGCCAGCCCGCCACCGGTGAAGTGGACGGTGGCGCCGGTGTTGCCGGTGAGGTTGACGCCGGGATTGGCACCGCTGCTGTTCAGCGTCTTGGTGGCGCCGCTGAACGTGTAGGTGCCGGCGTTGCGGGCGTTGACGCGAATGCCGGCATTGCCGGCGCCGGTACCGCAGGTGCCGGTGCAGCTCAGGTTGCCGGACAGGGTGAGGGTGGCCGCGCCGGCGCCGTCGAGGTCGATGAGGCGCCCGGCGCCGGTCTTGGCGATGCTGCCGGCGTAGGTCACCGTGCCGAGTGCGCCGCTGCCGAAGAAGGCAGTGCCGGTGGAACCGGACAGGCTGCCGCCGTTCATGGTCAGCGTGCCGCTGGTGCCGGTGAGGCTGATGCCTTGGGTGCTGCTGTTGGTGGAGCTGGCGGTCGCGAGCGTGATGCCGAAAGCTGTGCCGTTGGCGAGGATCGCCGGGCCGCCGGTGGCGGCGATGCTGCCGTTGGAGGCGTTGTAGGTGCCTGTGGCAGTCACCAGGCCGCTGCCGGTGCTGGCGATGGACAGCGCGCCGAAGTTGACCGTGGTGCCGGCGCTGGCGGTGGCAATGACGCCGGTGCCGTTGCTGGTGGTGACGCCCAGGCTGCCGAAGTCAATCGTATTGGCGCCGTTGCTGGCGAGCACGACGCCGGTCCCGGCGGTGCTGTTCTTGTTCACCACGACGCCGACGAAGTTGAGCACCGCGTTGGCGTTCTGGATGCTCATGCCGTCGCCGCCGGGATTGGTAACGGAGGTGGATCCCGCGACGCCCACGGCACCGCCCCCGGCGCTGTGAAGGAAGCCGGTGCCGGTACCCCCGCTGATGGCCAGCGTGCCGAAGGTGCGCGCGCCCGCACTGTTGTTCTGCAGCGAGACACCGTCGGTGCCGGCGGCGACCGTGGTGTTGCCGAAGCTCAGGTTGGCGGTCGACTGGGTGACCAGGACGCCCTGCGTGGTGGCGCCGGAAATCGAGGTGCTGCCGAGCCCCAGACTGCCGGCGACCTGCTGGAAATGGATGCCCTGTGCGGCGCTCGAGGTCGAGGACACCGACAGCAGGCTGCCCGCGAGCGTACCGTTCACCAGATTGGCGATCTGGCCGGTGCCCTGGATCACGGTGTCGGACACGGTCAGTGTGCCGAAGGCGTTTCCGGCGAGGCCGCGGCCACTGCCGGTGTTGCCGATGGTGAATCCGCGCAGGACATTGTTCTGATCGAGCACGAAGCAGTCGACGTTGCCGGCGGTCAGCGTCGGGCTGTTGCCGGACAGGACGTTGTGCGCACTGCCGGCCACTGGCACCACGCCGGAGACGGTCTGCACGTTGACGCTGCTCGCTCCGCCGACCACGCGCTGGCCGTTCTGCAAGGTCACCCCGCAGTTGTAGCCGCCGTCGGCGAGCAGCAGGGTGTCGCCGGCAGTGGTGGCTCCGACGTTTCCGAGAAGCTGCCCGAAGGGCGCGGCCTGGGTGCCGCTGCCGCTGGCGCCCTGCTGGTAGAACCAGACGAAGGCGGTGTTGGCAATGTTGAGCGTGACTGCGGCACTGCTGCCGCCGGTGATCGTGTAGCAGAAGCCATCGGCGGAGTTGCGCTGGCCGGCCGGCGGCGCGTACACGAAGTGACCGTCGGCCTGCATGGTGACGCTGCCGGAAAGGGTGGTGGCGAGCGGCGTGCCCGGTATCACCTGGTTGCAGTCGCTGCCGGTGCCGTAGCCGATCACGTTGACGGTGGACGGCTGGTCGTTGTCCAGCACACTGACGGTGGAGTTCAGGGTGAGGTGCGGGGTCACCGCGTAGCTGTCGGGGATGGCGACAGCCACGACCTCGAAGCTGAACACGTGGTCGGCATTCATGCCCGAGGGCGGGTCGATCAGGTCGACGTCGTCGATCTCGGTGGCGATCACCGTGACCGTGCACGTCTCACCCACCGGCAGCGTCGTGTCCGGCGTCAGTACCAGGCTGGCCGTGCCGGAGCCGGAGACGCTGAAGGTGCGCGCCCCGCTTGGATCGCAGACCAGGGTGAAGGCGCTCACACCGGCGTTGACCGGCTCGGAGAAACCGACCTGGACGGTGCCGCCGGCGGTGATGGTTCCCGCATCGGCCGGCACTGTGTTGATGACCTCCGGCGCGGCGTCGGTCTGGAACTGGCCGTTGAAATCGGTCTCCATGTTGTCGGGCGGGTCGTTGGCGTCGCTGTCGCTGACCTGCGCGGCGAACACGGTGAGTTCGCACACCACGCCGTCCGGCCAGAAGGTGAACGGCGCGATGCTGACGCTGGCGACATTGCTGGCCGGCAGCGGCGGCGTGACCGTGATGGCCTCGGCGCCGTTGCCGCAGTCGACTGCGAAGGCGCCCGTGGCGATGTCGACGTCCTCGCTGAAATCGATGGTGATGCTGACGTCGATCGCCTGGTCGCCGTCGGCCACGGTCGGGCTCATGGCGGTCACTTCCGGCGCCGCGTCGAAGCTGAAGTCGAAGGCGTGATCGGCCTCCATGTTGTCCGGCGGGTCGATGCCGTCGAGGTCGGTGACCTGGGCGGCGAACACCGTCATGGTGCAACTCTCGGCCTGCGTGAAGGGCGTATCCGGGGTCACCGCCCAGGCGATGTCATCGCCGGTCGCCACCGCGGTGTCGGCGACGTTGCGGATTCCGGACACGCTGCACGCGATCTGGAACCAGTTGCCGGCCACCGCCACCGGCTCGCTGAACACGATCTCGATGGCGATGTCGGTGGCCTGGTCGGTGGCCCCGTCGGCCGGCACGGTGGAGACCACTTCGGGGGCGGCATCCATGCTGAAAGCGAGGATGAAGTCCGCCAGCATGTTGTCGGGCGGATCGATGGTGTCCTGGTCGGTGACTTCGCTGGCAAAGATGGTGAGCGTGCAGGTCTCGCCGGACGCGAAGGCGCTGATCGGCGCGATGGTGAAGGTGATGTCGTCGCCGCTGTTGACCACGGTATCGGCCGGCACCCGGGTGCCGGACATCGTGCAGCCGATCTCGAACCAGTCGGCGGTGACGTCCACCGGTTCGCTGAAGGTGACGGTGAGCGTGAGGTCGGTGGGCTGCTCGCCCGCGCCTGCGGCGGGAACCGTCGCCACCACTTCCGGCGGCGCATCGACGCTGATGGTGATGCTGGCCGAGTCGGTCTGCGGGCCGCCGGCGCCGGTATTGCCCTGGTCGTCGATGTCAATGTCGAGGATCACGGTCTCGGTGGCACCCAGCACCGGCGTGAACACCAGGCCGTCCAACGCGGCGTTCAGTGCGGTGAGGGTGCCGACGGCCTGGACGACATCGGTGCCGTCGCCGCTGTGACTGTCGAGATCGCCGAGCGCGGCGAGGTTCAGGTTCAGCGTGCCGCCGCCCTGGCTGATGAAGAGATCGAGCACCAGGCTGCCGCTGCCGGCATCGACGTCGTCGACACTGATGGCGTTGGCGTTGGCCGCGGAGAACTCCAGTGTATCGCTGTCGCCGACGAACTGCGGGCCAGGCACGGTGAGCACCGGCGGGTCGTTGATGGCGTTCACGGTGATGGCGACGCTGGCGCTGGCCTGCTCGGCCGGCGGTGGGAAGTTGCCGAGGTCGTCGACCAGGATGGCCAGCGTGTCCGTGCCGTTGTAGTCGGGATCGGGCTCGTAGAGCAGACCATCGAGCGCGGCGTTGAGGTTGGCGATCAGGCCCTCGGCAGTCACCGCGTCAGTGCCGTCGCCGGTCACCGTGAGGCCCGCCGTGGTGGCCAGGGTCAGCACGCCCTGATTGACCGCCAGTTCCACGCGCAGCTCGCCGGTGCCCTCGCCAGCATCCACGTCGTCCACGCTGATGATGCTGGCACCGGTGAAGGCGAAGCTGGTGTCTTCGTCGAGCGTCGCGGTGGCCGGGGCGACGATGGTCGGCGGATCGTTGACCGCGTTCACCGTGATGGTGAAGGTCTGGGTCGGCGACACGTCGATGCCGCCGTTGTCGGTGCCGCCGTCGTCCTGCACGAACACATCGAAGGTCGATATGCCGTTGGCATCGTCGGCCGGGGTGTAGGTCAGCGTACCGTTGTTGGCAACCGCCGGCGCAGCGGCAAACAGTGCCGGGTTGGATACGTTGCTGACGAAGTAGCCGAGGACGTTCTGGTCGGATTCGTTGGGCGGACCGGGACTGAAAGTGGCCCAGCCCACCACGGTCTGCATACCGGAGTCTTCGGCGACCGCTGGCGGATCCGCAGCGGTGAAGCTCGGCGCGTCGTTGACGCCGATCACGGTGATGGTCAGCAGGTGCGGGGCGGAAGTGTCGTCGCCGCCGTTGGCGGTGCCGCCGTCATCCATCAGCACCAGGGTGATTACGGCCTCGCCGAAGGCGTCCGCTATCAGTGCGTAGCTGAGATCGCCGCTGGTCGCGTCGACCGCGGGACCGGCGCTGAACAGGCCGGGATTGGTGTTGTTCGTGACCACGAAGGTCAGCACCTGGCCGGCCTCGTCGGGCGGCCCGGCGCTCATGTCGGTCGCCCAGCCGGCCACCAGGTGCGGACCGGAATCCTCCAGCACCTGCTGGTCGGCGCCGGCAGTGAAGGTCGGCGGGTCGTTGACCGCGATCACGGTGATGGTGAAGGTCTGGGTGGGCGAGACGTCGATACCGCCGTTGGCGGTGCCGCCGTCGTCCTGCACGTAGACATCGAAGGTGGAGGTGCCGTTGGCGTCGTCGGCCGCGGTGAAGGTGAGCGTGCCGTTGTTGGCGACCAGCGGCGGCGCGGCGAACAGCGCCGGGTTGGACACGTTGCTGACGAAGTAACCGAGCACGGCCTGCCCCGATTCGTTGGGCGGTCCCGCACTAAACGTGGCCCAGTCGACCACGCTCTGCGCTCCGGCGTCCTCCAGCACGGTCGGCGGATCGACCGCGGTGAAGCTCGGCGGATCGTTGACCGGGGTGATGTCGATCGAGACCGTCGCCGGGGTCGAATCGACCTGGCCG
>DAOMOD010000050.1:21795-22028 GCA_035444205.1 Lysobacteraceae bacterium | reverse complement strand
CCGTGACCACGCTGTGGCCTGCGTCGGCCAGGCGCTCGGAGAGTTCCGCGTAGTGCGGCCAGCGCTTGCCCGCATGCCGCTTCGATGCGCCGGGCAGCAGCACCGTGAACGGCGCATCGACGCCGGCCTCCGCGAGCAGCTCGTCGACATCGGCTCGCATCCAGTCGGGACAAGGGTGCTCCGCGTGGTGCACCGCAAGGCCGGCGTCGCGCAACTGGCCGCCGTGGCGCTCC
>DAOMOD010000050.1:20157-21778 GCA_035444205.1 Lysobacteraceae bacterium | reverse complement strand
GGTGGGGCAGGGCGCAGTCCCCGTCCGCCGCCGATGCCGGAATGCCGCTCAGCAGCCGGCGCCGGTAGAAGCGGCTGCGCCGCGAGTTCTGCAGGTCATAGATGCGTTCGAAACCTCCGGCGCGCAGCCGCCTGCGCAGCGCCCACATGCGGTCCAGGCGCCAGCGTGGAGCGTTGTCGTCCGCCACCACCGCGTCTACCCAAGGACAGCGCGACAGTAGCGGCAGGAATGCCCGCCGCGTCAGTACGGCGATATGTGCGTCCCGGTGTGCCGCGCGGATATCACGCAGCGCACCCTCGGCAAGCAGGATGTCGCCCAGCGCGCCGAGCTTGATGACGAGGATCGAGGTCATGCCTTGGCCCGATGACTGGCGGTACGCTGCGCCACGCGGCGCCCGGATGTGGCCGCGCATTATGCCCGCTTGCCGTTTGCCGCTGGTGTGCCGTGCTGGCGGCGCAGGGTCCTTCCGGTGCAGGATGCCGCCATGAGTTCCGACAGCTACCCCCGCGACCTGTGTGGCTACGGCCGCTTTCCGCCACATCCGCAGTGGCCGGGCGAGGCGCGCATTGCGCTGCAATTCGTGCTGAACGTCGAGGAGGGTGGCGAGAGCTGCGTGCTGCACGGCGACGCCGGCAGCGAGCAGTTCCTGTCCGAGATCGTCGGCGCGGCGAGCTACCCGGACCGCCATCTGAGCATGGAGTCGGTGTACGAGTACGGCAGCCGGGTCGGCACCTGGCGCATCCTGCGCGAGTTCGAGCGGCGCGGCCTGCCGCTTACCGTGTTCGGCGTCGCCATGGCGCTCGAGCGCTGTCCCGAATTGACCGCAGCCTGCATCGAGCTGGGTCACGAGATCGCCTCGCATGGCTGGCGCTGGATCCACTACCAGAACGTACCTGCGGACGAGGAGCGCGAACACCTGCGGCGCGCCGTCGAGATCCACACGGCGCTCACCGGCAGCGCGCCGCTGGGTTGGTACACCGGCCGCGACAGCCCCAACACGCGGCGCCTGCTGGTCGAGCACGGCGGCTTCGAGTACGACGCCGATTACTACGGCGACGAACTGCCGTTCTGGACCCGTGTCACTTGCAGCGACGGCCGCAGCGTGCCGCACCTGGTGGTGCCCTACACGCTGGATGCCAACGACATGCGCTTCGCCACCGCGCAGGGTTTCAACTGCGCCACGCAGTTCTTCGAGTATCTGCGCGACAGCTTCGACGTGCTCTACGCCGAAGGGGCCGAGGCTCCGAGGATGTTGTCGGTCGGTATGCACGGCCGCCTGCTTGGGCGGCCCGGCCGGTTCATCGCGCTGCAACGCTTCCTCGATCACGTGGCGCGCCACGAGCGTGTCTGGATCTGCCGTCGCATCGACATCGCCCGGCATTGGAAGGCGTGCTTTCCGGCGCCTGCCTGAGGCGTGCGCGCCAGCACGTACCTGCGATCCACCCGTAGGAGCGCACCTCGTGCGCGACATGAGCGCTGCTTCGGAGCGAAGGGACGGTCGCGCACAGGGTGCGCTCCTACAGCACGTGCTGCTCCTGCAGGAGCCCACCTTGTGGGCGACCATGGCGCGGCATCGCCGCGACGGTACGGTCGCGGCTGAAGCCGCTCCTACGGCAGTGCG
>DAOMOD010000050.1:10493-20136 GCA_035444205.1 Lysobacteraceae bacterium | reverse complement strand
CCGACACGGGCATTGCCACGAAGCGAACGGACGGTCACGGCTGAAGCCGCCCCAGCAGTGAGCCGCTGCTGGCAATCGCGCCGGACTGCGGCAACACTGGGCGCATGACGCTCGACCAACTGAATTCCATGACGCAAGGCGACTTCACCGCCGCCCTCGCGCACATCTTCGAGCATTCCCCCTGGGTGCCGCAGCGCTGCTGGGCGAAGCGCCCCTTCGCCAGCATGCAGGCGCTGCACCGCGCCATGTGCGACACGGTGGCGGCGGCGGAAGCGGATCGGCAGCTCGCCCTGATCCGCGCCCACCCGCAGCTCTCCGGCAAGGCCGCCGTCGCCGCCGACCTCACCGCGGCTTCCCGCGCCGAACAGCACGGCGCCGGACTCGATCGCTGCACGCCGGAAGAGTTCGCCCGCCTCACCGAGCTGAACGACGCCTACCAGGACCGATTCGGCTTCCCCTTCATTCTCGCCGTGCGTGGCCACACGCGGCAGAGCATCCTCGACGCACTTGCAGCGCGGCTCGGCAACCGCCCCGAAACCGAGTTCGCCGAGGCCCTGCACCAGATCGAACGCATCGCCTGGCTGCGCCTGACCGATATGATGGTGCCCTGAATTCCGTCACGGACCCCGCTGCATGGCAACGCCCCTGTTAGACCCCGACGCGCCCGAGTTCACCCGTCGCCATGTCAATCTGGCCGACGCCCGCCTTGGCGCCACCGCGCTCGCCGCCAGCGACGAGTTCTTCGCGGCCAAGGAACGCATGCTCGATCCTGCGCCGGCGGTGTTCGTGCCCGACAAGTACGACGCCCACGGCAAGTGGATGGATGGCTGGGAAAGCCGGCGCCGGCGTGGGCCGGGCCATGATTGGTGCGTGGTGCGCCTGGCACGGCCCGGACGCATCCACGGCGTCGATCTCGATACCAGCCACTTCACCGGCAACTTCCCTCCCGCGGTGTCGCTGGACGCCTGCACGCTGGATGCCGGCGATCCGGACGCGGACACCACCTGGTTTCCGTTGCTGCCGGCTGTAGCCCTGGCTGGCGACCGTCACCACTACCTCGCCATCGACGGGGCCGCCGAGATCAGCCATGTGCGCGTCCATCTGATCCCCGATGGCGGACTTGCACGCCTGCGCGTGTACGGCACACCGCGCTTCGACGCATCGGCCGCCGACGCCAACGGCCTGATCGATCTGGCGGCCGCCCTGCAGGGCGGCACCGTGGTCGCCGCCAACGACCAGCATTTCGGCCTGGCCGCCAACCTGCTGCTGCCGGGGCGCGGCCTCAACATGGGCGACGGCTGGGAAACAAGGCGCCGCCGCGAACCGGGCAACGACTGGTGCATCCTGGCTCTGGCTCGACCCGGCACCCTCCAGTCCATCGAAGTCGACACCGCGCATTTCCGCGGCAACTACCCCGACGCCTGCTCGATCCAGGCGGCCATGGCGCCGCATGCCACCCGCGAGTCGCTGATCGCACAATCGATGTTCTGGCCCGACCTGCTGCCGGCGCAGAAGCTCGGTGCCAATGCGCAGCACCACTTCCACGACGAGATCCTGCCGCATGGACCGATCAGCCATGTGCGCCTGAGCATCCACCCGGACGGCGGCATCTCGCGCCTGCGCCTGCGCGGACGTCCCGCGTGAGTCCGATCGTATTGCCGCTGCGCCCGTTGAGCGCGGAGGTCTTCGCGCCGTTCGGCGAGGTCATCGAGCCTGCCGCGGCGCGACGGGTGTTCGAGGTCAACGACGGCACTGCCAGGCGTTTTCATGACCTGGCCCGCATCGACACCGGCAGCGACGGCGGCCATCCCGTGCTGAGCCTGTTCCGCGCCTCGCCGCGCGAGATGCCCTTCGAGATCGCCATGCTGGAACGTCATCCGCTGGGCAGCCAGGCCTTCGTGCCGCTGGCCGGCGCCCGCTTCATCGTGGTGGTCGCCGAAAGTCCTGAAACACAGCCGCTCGCCTTCCTTGCGCAGAACGGCCAGGGTGTGAACTACCGCCGTGGCGCCTGGCACCACCCGCTGGTCGCGCTGGACCGGGAAAGCGATTTTCTGGTCATCGATCGTGGCGGCGAGGGCAGGAACTGCGATGAGGTTGCGCTGGCGCAGCGATGTTGCGTTGAAGCGTTCGGCCAGTAACAGAGACGCTCGGCAACACCGGCATCGTCGCTCCAGCGAGAGCTGGAGCCCAGCGATTTCGATGCGCCGAAGAGGAAGGGGAAAGACGCTGGATGCCCGCTTTCGCGGGCATGACGACACTTGAGCACCGGCATTTCGGCCAAGGACTTCTCCCCGCCAGGGCGGGGAGAAGTGTGCCTGTGGGCGGGACCGGTCCGTGGCCCGCCGTGGTGAATGTCACTTCACGTCGAATGCGAAACGCTTGGCTTGCGCCTGCTTGCGAACGGCTTCGGTGAGCGCGTCCTCCAGGGTGTCGCCACCGGCTTCGGCATCGGCGCGCCGTTGCGCCGCCACGTAAGCCTCGCGTGCCTTCGCAAGCTCGGCGATCCGTGACTGGATGGTGGCGCGTTCCTCTGCCTTGGCGCGCACGTACTCGCGACGCTCGCTCGCGTCCATGCCCTGCATCGGTGCCGGCAGCGCCGTGGGCGCAAGGGCTTCGAGTTGCGCGGGTTCGGCCTCGACTGCGTCCACCAGGTCCCACTTCGCATTGTCGTAGAGCGCCGAGGATTTGGCCGCCGCGCGCTGCGCCAGCAGGCCGACCGAGACCTCTTCGGTTCTGCTGTCCTGCTCCATCTGACGCGCCGCACTGCTGGCGCCTTCGTTGCCGTAGGGAATGTAGGTCGTATTGAGCTGCGCATTGAGCTGCGCGATCTCTCGATCCTGCGGTGCCTCCACGTGCACCACGGCACGGTTGTGGTCGATGCTCATGTAGTTGCCGCCGGCCAGTATCGCGCCTTGTTGCCAGCCACCGTTGATGCCTTCCTGATAGCTCCCGGCATGGATGGTGTTGACGACGATGCCACGAGCCCTCGCCGCGGCGATCGCATCGGCAAAGGGCGTCGGCCCCTGGCTGAACGGCTCGTTGCCGGCAATGAAGATGGCGCGCACGTCGTCCTGCGATTGGCTCCATTGCAACCGCTCGACCGCCGCGGCGATGGCGTAACCGCAATACTCCAGGCCACCGTTGGTGGTCAGCGAGAACAGCGCTTCGGAGACCTGGTCGAGTTCGCGGGTCAGTCCGACCACCTGCCGCGTGTAACCCTGCTCGGCGGACAGCCGCGAATTTCCGTATTCGTAGACCGCCACCTCGAGGATCGGACTGACGCCGTCGCGGCGCGCCTGGGCGAACTGGTTGACAGCCGACCATAGCTGCTGGCGTGCCTGGTCGATAAGGCCGTCCATGCTGCTGCTGGTGTCGAGCAGAATGGCGAGCTGGATGCGCGGGCGCTGCGTTTCGGACGGCGGCAGGCGGCGCTCCTGGACGCCGGGAGGATCTGCGTGCGCGGCTGCGGACGTCGGACTCGACGGCAGGGCGCAGGTGAGCAATGCTGCAATAGCGAAGACGGCGGCTGGCAGCCGGGAGTGCAGGTATGGGTGATTCATGGGATGGCTCCGTGGTCCGGGATGGGTCGGAACCAGTCTGCGAATCGTGTGCGGACATGAACAGGCACGCCGACGTAAAACCATCCAGCACCGGTTTACCTTCCGTTTGCACGGCTGCGGCAGCCGCCGCGGAGGATTTCCGGCACAACGACCACACCACGCACAGTCAGAAGTGGTTTTCCCTGGTCTTCATCGCCACGGCGCTTGCTTTGCTGGGTTTGGGCATCGCGCGACTGGTGGCACAGACCACGATTCCGTCACCCGCCGTGGTTGCTTTGGTGCTCGTAGGCTGGCTGTTGGCGGATTTTCTTTCCGGCCTGCTGCACTGGGCGGCGGACACCTGGGGGCGGGTCGACATGCCGGTGCTGGGACGACGCCTGTTGCACCCGTTCCGCGTCCACCACGTCAATCCGCACGACATCCTCGGACGCGGCTTCCTCGACCTCAACGGCGACGTCGCCGCCGTCTGCCTGCCCTTTCTGGCGTTCGCACTCTGGCTGCCTCTGGAGCATTCGCATACGCAGGCGCTTTCGCTACTGCTGACCGCGGCGGCCGGTTTCGCGCTTCCGACCAACCAGATCCACCAGTGGGCGCACATGCCGAGACCACCGCGCTGGGTGCGCTGGCTGCAAGCGGGACGGCTGGTGCTGACACATCGCGGTCATGCGCGGCACCATGCCAACCCTGCCGGCGGGCACTACTGCATCACCACCGGCTGGTGCAACGCGGCGCTGACCGCCGCAGGTTTCTACGTTGCGTTGGAGCGTTTCGTCACCGCAACCACCGGCTGCCGGCCGCGCAGCGACCCCTGCACGGCATTCTCTTTGCAGGTCGCGCAGCCCCGGGAGGCCCAAACGCGAAAGACGGTGGCCTTGCGGCAGGATCAGGATTGAATATCAGTCGGCGGACTCGAAACCATCCGCGAAGATGTCGCTGGGCGCCACCACTGTAATACGGCCCCTCATGCCGCTGGCACAATGCGTGTTGCACTTGTAGTAGTACGTGCCGGACGCGTCGAATACGCGGCTGTAGACCGGTTGCGAGGTATCGGATTCGGTAGCGCCAGACATGAATCCGTCAAACATCCGGTTGCAGGTATCCGGGCCCGTGGTCTGCACGACGTTGTGATGCGCGACAGCGAGATTCCATTGTACCGTGTCGCCGACCAAGATCTCGACCGCGTTCGGGATGAATGCAAATCCCTCGGTCTCGATCACAAAGAGCTCTGCCGGGGCATCGGCAGCCCATCCCAGCATCGGCAGTGCCAGCCACCATCGTCGGGTATGCGTGCTCACGGGCGAATGAATCTCCATGAATTCGGCAATAGTGCCACGTTTGGGACCGACACGCCTTCTATCCCGGATGGCTTCGAGATTCCCCGTGCGGCGGCCCTTCGACAATGCACAGGACAGGCATTGGTCGCGACCGTCCCCTCGCTCCTGCGCCGCGCCTATATTGCCCTCTAGCTGGGTTCGGCCGCTTCGCGTCTGCGCCGGGCTTCGCCCGCACCTACGACCGCCGCGTTCTGTAGGAGCACACCATGTGCGCGACCACCGTTCGCACGCTCATCCATGTCGCCAAGGAGGCAGGGCGCGTCCGCCTCAGTCGGAACCGCGTGCCTCGAACCAGCGCGCCAGGGCGGCGCGTTCGTCTTCGTTCATGCCGGTGAGATTGCCGGGCGGCATCAGGCGCAGGACGACGGTCTGCTGGTGCACCCGCGCCGCCTGCAGCTCGACCTGCTCTGCGGTATCCAGCAGGAGACCCTGAGGTGGAGTCGGCATCAGGCTCGGCTGCGCGCCGTGGCAGACGCCGCAGTGCTGGTGCACGATCGGCAGAACGCTGTGGGTGTCCGGGTGCTCGCCCCAGGGCTCGAAGGATACGGGCGACGAAGCTGCCGGAGCCAGTCGCGGTGCCAGCCAGACGAAGGCCAGCAGCAACAGCGCTGCGCCGGCGCCGAGCAGCCACCAGGCGCGGCCGCCGCCATGCCAGAGCACGAAGAACTGCCGGATCAGCGCGCCCGCGGCCATGAACAGCGCCAGCAGCAGCCAGCTTTGCGGGTGCGCATGCGCCGCCGGAAAGTGGATGCTCAGCATGGTGAACACCACCGGCAGCGTGAAATAGGTGTTGTGCACGGAGCGCTGCTTGCCGCGCAGGCCTGGCAGCGGGTCGACCGGCTCGCCGCGCGCCAGTGCCGCCACCATGCGCTTCTGCCCGGGAATGATCACGAACAGCACGTTGGCCGACATGATGGTGGCCAGCACCGCGCCGACCAGCAGGAAGGCGGCGCGCCCGGCGAACAGGTGGGTGGCGGCGTAGCACAGCGCCAGCACGAACAGCGCCATCAGTACGCCAAGCAGCCGCTCGCGAAACCCCACCGCGCGGCACAGCGCGTCGTAGACCAGCCAGCCCAGGCCCAGGAAAGCCAGCACCAGCATGATCGCCTGTGGCTGGCTGAGCTCGGCGACCGCAGGATCGATCAGGTAGATGCGCGGCGAAGCAAGGTAAATCACCGCCAGCAGGGCAAAGCCCGAGATCCACGTGGTGTAGGACTTCCACTTCGACCAGTGCAGGACTTCCGGCAGCACGGGCGGGGCCGGCATGAACTTCTGCTTGAGGTAGAAGCCGCCGCCATGCACCGACCAGGATTCGCCACTCAAGCCCTCGCCGGGCCTGGTCGGCGCGCGCAGGCCGCGATCGAGGGCGACGAAGTAGAAGGATTCGCCGATCCAGGCGATGGCGGCGACCACGTGCAGCCAGCGCAGCAGCAGGGTGGCGCTGTCGAGGAGGAAGGCTTCCATCAACGTGTCGCCCACCTGGCATGGGAGGATCCGGCAAGGGGTTCGAGACGCTGTCTCGCTCGCGCACTTCGTGCACGCTTTGACAGCTCCTCACCACGAACGGAATGTGGCATCGTGCTTGGCTGCAGGGCTAGCTCCCCCGATAGGTGCTGTACGACCATGGCGAAACCAGCAGCGGCACGTGGTAGTCCATGGCGGGGTCGGCGATGCCGAAGCGCAGGGTGACCACGTCGAGGAAACGCGGCACCGGCTGTGTGGTGCCCTGTGCGAAGAAGTAGTCGCCCACGGCAAAGTCGAGTTCGTATTGGCCGGATTGCATGGCCTCGCCTTCGAGCAGAGGCGCATTGCAGCGACCGTCGGAGTTGGTATGGGACGCGCCCTGCGCGATCCGTTCGCCGCCTTCGAGGCGATACAGCTTGATCGCAACGCCGGCGGCGGGGCGACCTGTGGCAGTGTCGAGTACGTGCGTGGTGAGCTTGCCCATGACTTCCTCCCTCAGGCCGCGACGCCAGCACGCTCGCAGTATTCCCGCAGCCGGTCCAGGTCCGCGCGCCGCTGCTCTGGGCTGGTGAAGCCGGCCTCGATGCTGTTCCTGGCCAGGGTGACCAGGCGGGATGCGTCCAGTGCCAGCGCCTCGGCGGTCTCGACGAAGTTCTGGTTGACGTAGCCGCCGAAGTAGGCCGGATCGTCGGAGTTGATGGTGGCCTTGAGGCCGAGATCGAGCATCTGCCCCAGGTTGTGCGCTTTCAGATCGGGGAACACGCACAGCTTCACGTTGGAAAGCGGGCACACGGTGAGCGGCACGCCTTCGGCCACCAGACGTTCGACCAGGCGTGGGTCCTTCAGCGACTGCACGCCGTGGTCGATGCGCTCCACCTTGAGCACGTCGAGCGCGCTCCACACGTATTCCGGCGGCCCCTCTTCGCCGGCATGGGCGACCGCGCGCAGGCCGAGACGGCGGCACTCGGCGTAGACGCGGGCGAACTTCTCCGGCGGGTGGCCGACCTCGCTGGAATCGAGGCCCACGCCGATGAAGTCGCCGAGGTGCGGCCTGGCCTGCTCCAGGGTGGCGAAGGCGTCGTCCTCGCTCAGGTGACGCAGGAAGCACATGATCAACTCGGCGCGCAGGCCGAGTTCAGTGTGCGCACGGTCGGCCGCACGCTTCAGGCCGCCGAGCACGGTGGCGAAGTCCACGCCGCGTTCGGTATGCGTCTGCGGGTCGAAGAACAGCTCGGCGTGGATCACATTGTCGGCGTGGGCGCGCTGGAAGTAGGCCCAGGCCATGTCGAAGAAATCGTCTTCGGTGATCAGCACGCTGGCGCCGGCGTAGTAGATGTCGAGGAAGCTCTGCAGGTCGGTGAAGGCATAGGCCGCGCGCAGGGCCTCCACGTCCGCATACGGCAGCGTGACGCCATTACGTTCGGCCATCGCGAAGATCAGCTCGGGTTCCAGCGAACCCTCGATATGCATGTGCAGCTCGGCCTTGGGCAGGCCGCGGGCGAAGTCGGCGATGGGCAGGTTCATGGCGCCTCCGGAAACGTGTCGGCGCACAGTTTGCCCGATACCGGAGCGAAAGCGCGCGGGTTGGTCCGGGCTGGATCGCCAGTCGCGGCGCATCGCGCTAACCTTCCGCCATGAGCGAGTCGCCCGCCTTCACCCTGAACGGCCGCCGCGTGACGCTGGACGCCAGTCGACCGGCACAGTCCCTGCTGCGCTGGCTGAATGCGCAGGGCATGCACGGCACCAAGGAAGGCTGCGGCGACGGCGACTGCGGCGCCTGCACGGTGGCCCTTCTGGAGCCCGACAGCGACGGTCAGGCGCGCTGGCGGGCGGTGAACAGTTGCCTGCTGCCGCTGGGCTGCCTGCCCGGACGCGAGGTGCTGACCGTGGAAGCCCTGGCAGAAGGCGACAGCCTGCATCCCGTGCAGCAGGCTCTGGTGGACTGCGCCGGCTCGCAATGCGGCTACTGCACGCCGGGCTTCGTGATGAGCCTGTTCGCGGCGCAACAGAATGGCGAACTGGGCGATGCCTGCATCGAAGGCAACCTGTGCCGCTGCACCGGCTACCGGCCGATCCGCACGGCGATGGCGCAGTTGCGTGACGCCGGTCCCGGCACGGACCGCTTCGGCCAACTTGCGGCACGGGCGCAGGTGACGCTGGGCTCCGCCGCGCTCGGGTCGTTTTTCAGCCCGGCCTCGGTGGAAGAGGCGCTGGACCTGAAACAGCGCCACCCGCAGGCCGCCTGGGTGGCCGGCGCCACCGATCTTGGCGTCGATCTCGGTCGAGGCAAGGTCGTGGCACCGACCTTCATCGCCCTTGACCGCATCGGCGAACTGCATGCGCTGGAGGTGGGCGACGGCACGGTGCGCATCGGCGGCGGCGCAAGCCTGTCGCGCATCGAACGCGAACTGCGCGGCGTGTTCCCGATGCTGGACCGGATGCTGCACGGGTTCGCCGCGCGTCAGGTGCGCAACCGTGCCACCTTCGGAGGCAACCTCGGCACCGCCTCGCCGATCGGCGACTTGCTGCCGGTGCTGCTGGCGCTCGACGCCGAAATCGAACTGCGCGGACCGGGCGCTACGCGCCGTGTCGCGGCGGCGGACTTCTTCATCGACTATCGCAGGAGCGCACGCGCCGAGGACGAACTGGTGATTGCCGTCGAACTGCCGCGGCGCGGGGACCTGCACGGCGACAGCCTCAAGGTGGCCAAGCGCCAGAGCGACGACATCAGCATCGTGGCGGCGTGCCTTGCATTGGCCTTCGACGCCGAGCGACGTGTGGCGCATGCGCGCCTGGCCTACGGCGGCGTCGCCGCGATTCCGCGCCGTGGCGGTCGAGGACTTCCTGCTGGGGCGTCCGCTGGATGCCGCGACGCTGGAAACGGCGCGGCGAATGCTGGAGTCCGAGTTCGAGCCATTAAGCGACCACCGCGCCAGTGCCGCTTACCGACGCGCGCTGTGCGGCAGCCTGTTCGTCAAGTTCGTCGAGGGACTTCAGCCATGAGCCCCCGCTTCGGTGACACCCAGGGTAGGTTGGCGGTGAGCGCAGCGAACCCCAACATTGCCGCGCGAGCGAGCGGAACAGCGTCGGGGTGCGCTGCGCTTACCCCGACCTACACGGACTTGCAGGGGAGGGCGCTTGCTTCTGACTCCCTCCTCCGCTTGCGGGGGAGGGCGCTTGCTTCTGTCTCCCTCCTCCGCTTGCGGGGGAGGGCGCTTGCTTCTGACTCCCTCCTCCGCTTGCGGGGGAGGGCTGGGGAGGGGGGACCTCGAAGCCGCAGAAGCG
>DAOMOD010000050.1:0-10464 GCA_035444205.1 Lysobacteraceae bacterium | reverse complement strand
AAGCGGGGGAAGGGGCAAGTGAGTGAGACCTTCCCCCGCAAGCGGAGGAAGGAGACAAACAAGACATCGAGCCCATGAGCGCCGCGCACGAATCCGCCATCGGCCATGTCACCGGGCGCGCGATCTATACCGACGAACAGCACCCGCCCACCGGCCAGCTCCACCTCCACCCGGTGCAGGCGCCGCACGCGCACGCGCGCATCCTGTCGCTCGACGCGCAGGCCGCGCGCGCGATGCCCGGTGTGGTCGACGTGCTCACGCCGGACACGATTCCCGGTACCAACAATACCGGACCTATCCTGCACGACGAACCGCTGCTCCCGGTCGATATGGTGAGCCACTACGGCCAGGCGGTGGTCTGGATCGTGGCTGAATCCGAAGACCAGGCGCGCGCTGCAGCGCAGGCGGTGCACGTCGCGTACCAGCCGCTGGCGCCGCTGTTGACCATCGCCGATGCCATCGCCGCCGTATCCTTCCACCGGCCGCCGGCGCGAATCGAATGCGGCGAAGTCGATTCCGCACTGGCGCAGGCGCCGCACCGCCTGCAGGGCGAAGTGCATATCGGCGGGCAGGACCACTTCTACCTGGAAACCCAGGCGAGCTGGGCCGAGGTCGATTCCGAAGGTCTGGTGCAGGTGGCCGCCTCCACCCAGCATCCCAGCGAAACCCAGGCCATCGTCGCCCACGTGCTCGGCATCGCATCGAACCGCGTGGTGTGCCGCTGCCTGCGCATGGGCGGTGGCTTCGGCGGCAAGGAAACCCAGGCCAATGCCTTCGCCGCGGCAGCCGCGCTGGCGGCGTGGCGCAATCGCCGGCCGGTGCGCATCAAGCTGCCGCGCGGTATGGACATGCAGCTCACCGGCAAACGCCATCCCTTTTTCGCCCGCTTCGACATTGGCTTCGACGACGATGGCCACCTGCTGGCGCGCGACATCGCGCTGTACGCCGACGGCGGCTGGAGCTGCGACCTGTCGCCGCCGGTGCTGATGCGCGCGATGGTGCACGTCGACAACGCCTACTTCTGCGAGCACACCCGCGTCAGCGGCCTGATCTGCAAGACCCACCTGCCGTCCAACACCGCTTTCCGCGGCTTCGGTGGACCGCAGGGCATGCTGGTCGGCGAGGAGATCATCGACCGCATCGCCCGCCATCTCGGGCTGGCGCCGGAACGCGTGCGCGAACGCAACTTCTACCGCCCCGACGGCGGCAACCGCACGCACTACGGCCAGCCGGTGGTGGACAACTACCTGCCGACCTTGTGGGAGCAGTTGAAATCCGAGGCGCAGTTCGACACGCGCCGCGCCGCCATTGCCGCCTTCAACGCAGCGCACGCGCAGCGCAAGCGTGGCCTCGCCATCACGCCGGTCAAGTTCGGCATCTCCTTCAACAAGACCGAGTACAACCAGGCCGGCGCCCTGGTGCACATCTACGCCGACGGCAGCGTGCAGCTCAACCACGGCGGCACCGAGATGGGCCAGGGCCTGCACAGCAAGATGATCGAGGTGGCGGCACGCGTGCTGGGCGTCGGCAAGTGGCGCATCCAGATCATGGTGACCAGCACCGACAAGGTGCCCAACACCTCGGCCACCGCCGCCAGCAGCGGTTCCGACCTCAACGGGCAGGCGGTGAAGGCGGCCTGCGAGACACTGCTTGCGCGCCTGCGTCCGGTGGCGGCCGGGCTGCTGGATGGCGACGACGCGGACGTGATCTTCGCGGACGACGCGGTGTTCCTGCATGGCGATGCGCAGCGTCGACTGCGGTTCGAGGAAGTCACCCGCGCCGCCTACAGCGCCCGCGTCAGCCTGTCGGCCACCGGCTACTACCGCACGCCGGTGATCCACTGGGATCCGGTCGCCGCGCGCGGTCATCCGTTCTACTACTTCGCCTTCGGCGCGGCGGTGGCCGAGGTCGAGGTGTGCGGCCACAGCGGCGTGTACACGCTGCGCCGCGTCGATCTGCTGCATGATGTCGGCGACTCGCTGATCGAGGCCATCGATCGCGGCCAGATCGAGGGCGGTTTCGTGCAGGGTATGGGCTGGCTGACCTGCGAGGAGCTGCGCTTCGGCGACGATGGCCGCCTGCTCACCGACGCGCCCAGCACCTACAAGATCCCCACCGTGGGAGAAGTGCCCGAGGATTTCCGCGTGGCGATCTTCAAGCGACCCGTCGCGCCGACCACCGATGTCATCTTCGGCAGCAAGGCGGTCGGTGAGCCGCCGCTGATGCTGGCGCTGTCGGTGCGCGAGGCGCTGCGTGAGGCGGTCGCCGCTTTCGGTACCGACGTAGGCGAGGGCGTGAACCTGGGAAGTCCGGCCACGCCGGAGGCGGTGTACGCTGCCATCGAGCGGGTACGCCGGTCCGGGCATGGATGAGCGCCTGTTTGCGCGGCTTGCTTCGCGCCTGCGCGATGAAGCCGTGATCCTGGCAAGCGTGCTGGAAACCCGCGGTGCCACGCCGCGCAAGTTCGGCAGCCGCATGTTGATTGGGCGCAACGTCTGCGAGTTCAGCATCGGCGGCGGCGAAGCCGAGGCGCGCGTGATCGAGGCCGCACGCGCGCTGTTGACCGGCGATGAAACGCAGGGCGAAGTCGCCATCGACCTGAGCGGCGGCGAAGGTGCCGCCGGCATCTGCGGCGGCCGCATGCGGGTCGCATTGCGCCGCTGGCAGGGCGAAGCCGACCGCGCACTGGCACATGACATTGCGGAGACGCTCGCCAGCGGTCTGACCGCCACCCTGCCCGCGGCAGCCGTTGGCGACGCTGCAGAGGACTTTCTGCTCGAACCTGATTTCCGACTTCTCATCGTCGGCGCCGGACACTGCGGACTGGCCTTGTTCGAACTGGCGCGGCATCTCGACTTCGATCTGTGGGTGTTCGACCCGCGTCCGGACTGTTTCGCGTCCGCGGCCTTCGCCGGCGCGCAGATTCTGTGCGGCGAGTACGGCCTGCTGCGCAGCGCGCTCGACACTTCGCGCAGCGTGTTCGCAGTGCTGCTGTCGCGCGATTTTCAAAGTGACATCGATGCCCTGAGCGTGCTGGCCGACGACCCACCGGACTTCATCGGCATGATGGGCAGCCGCCGCCGCGTGGACGAAGTGCTGAAAGCCTTGCCGGCATCGGCGGCGAAGTTGCCGGTCACCGCCCCCGTCGGCATCGACCTCGGCGAGGAAACACCGCACGAGATCGCCGTGGCGATCCTTGCGCAACTGGTGCAGCAACGTTGCGCGGCACGCGTGGTCGGCGCGTGATTCCTGCCAACGGTTCACGGCGGCGCGCAAGGTGCAGTGCTTGTCTCCTTCCTCCGCGCGCGGGGGAAGGCAGGGATGCGGGCGCTCTTGCTTGTCTCCTTCCCCTGCGTGCGAGGGAAGGCCGGGATGGGGGCGCTCTTGCTTGTCTCCTTCCTCCGCTTGCGGGGGAAGGTTGGGATGGGGGTGCTCTTTGCTTCATCGATCGGCCGCGCCTGGATCACGATTGCCGCATGATGCCGCCATGAACGAATCCAACCACGCCCGCCCCGATCTGCTGCGCGTCGTCTCGCGCTGGCAGATCGTGGCGCTGTCGGTCAACGGCGTGATCGGCAGCGGCATCTACCTGCTGCCGGCCACGGCGGCGCTGCTGCTGGGGCCGGCCAGCCTGTGGGCGGTGCTGCTGGCGGGACTGGCAGTGGCGCTGATCGTGTTGTGTTTCGCCCAGGCCGGCAGCTACTTCGATCAGCCCGGCGGCGCCTACCTCTACACCCGCGAGGCGTTCGGCGACTTCGTCGGATTCCAGGTCGGCTGGATGACCTGGCTGACGCGCATCTCGGCGGCTGCCGCGCTCAGCAACGGCCTGGCCATGGCGGTGTCGCAACTGTGGCCGGCGGCGGCGTCGGGTTGGGCGCAGGCGCTGGTGATCCTGCTGGGGCTCGGGCTGGTGACCGGTTTCAATCTGGTCGGCGTGCGCTCCGGTGCACGGCTGTCGGTGGTGCTGGTGATCGGCAAGCTCCTGCCGCTGGCGTTCCTGATTGCGGTCGGGGCGTTCTTCATCGACTGGTCGCGGCTGGCGGTCGAAGTGCTGCCGGCACGTGCCGGGATTACCGAAGCGGCGCTGCTGCTGCTGTTCGCCTACGCCGGGTTCGAGAACTCGGCGGCTGCGGCTGGCGAGTTCCGCAATCCGAAGCGCGATCTGCCGTTCGCCCTGCTGGCGATGATCGCGATCGTCACTCTGGTGTATTTCGCCATCCAGGCAGTGGCGCTCGGCACGCTGCCCGACCTCGCCACTTCGACCTCGCCGCTGGCCGAAGCTGCGGGCATGTTCGCCGGGCAGGCTGCGGTCCTGTTGCTGACAGTCGGCGCCGTGGTGTCGATTCTCGGCACCATCAGCAACACCACGCTGTTCGGGCCCCGCTACCTCTACGCGCTGTCGAAGGACGGCTACGGGCCGGCTGTGCTGGGCCGCGTGCACCCGCGCTGGCGCACGCCGGATCTGGCCATCCTGCTGCAGTTCGCGCTGTCGCTGGCCTTGGCCTTGAGCGGTTCCTTTGTCGAACTGGCATTGCTTTCGGTGCTGGCACGGCTGTTCGCCTACATCGGCACCGCCGCATCGGTGCTGGTGCTGCGCCGGCGTTTCGCCGGACGCGAGGGCGCCTTCGAACTGCCGGGCGGCCCGCTGGTGCCGCTGCTGGCGATCGGCGTATCGCTGGCCCTGCTCAGCGCGGCAAGCTGGCGCAACCTGGCGGCGGCAGGTGTGGCGGTGCTGGTAGGTGTGGTCATATTCGTGCTGCGGCGTGCGACGGACACAACGGACCGACAACAACGGCCGTAGGAGCGCACCCGTGCGCGACCATCCCCTCGCTTCGAAGCGACACCTGTGTCGCCCACAGGTGGGCTCCACAACGGAACGAAGGTCGCCTCGACCGCGTGGCATATCGACGCGGCCATGATCGGCATCGCCTCGCCACCGCCCGGTCACGCACCTGTGGCAAGCTTCGCGATCCGCAGGCCGAGCTCAGTGCGCCCACCCCACGCATGACGGAACACTCCTTCGACCCCGCCCGCGCCGACAGCGACGACGAGCCGCTGTGCAACCCGTGCCACAACCCCAGCTTCGAGGACGTGCTTTGCGAAGCCGTCAGCCGTCGTGCCTTCCTCAAGGGCGGTCTCGGCGCGGCCGTGGTCGCAATGTTCGGCCTGCCGCTCGGAGCCTGCGCGGATACGACACCACGAAGGCCGATGGCGGGTTCGCTGCTCGGTTTCACGCCGGTGCCTGTCGGCGATGCCGATACCGTTGTCGTCCCGCCCGGCTATCGCGTGCAGGTGATCCTCCCCTGGGGCGAGCCGATCTGTGGCAGCTATCCCGCCTTCGACCCCGGTGCCGGCAACAGCGCCGCCGACCAGGCCGAACAGATGGGCATGCACCACGACGGCATGCACTTCTTTCCGGCGCTCGACGAAAACGGCACGCCGCGCTCCGATGCCGGCCTGCTGGTGATGAACCACGAGTACATCGACTGGCTGTTCCTGCACCCGAACGGACCCACGCTGACGACGCCGCGTCCGGCCGAGGAAGTATTGAAGGAGATCAACGCGCACGGCGTCAGCGTCTCCAGCATCCGCCGTCGCGCTGACGGCCGCTGGGAACTGGTGCGCGACCGCCGCAACCGCCGCATCACCGCCGGCACGCCGATGGAGATCGCAGGCCCCGCGCGCGGGCACGCATTGATGCGCACTGCGTACAGCCCAGACGGCACCCGCACACGTGGCACCATGAACAATTGCGCCCACGGTTTCACACCCTGGGGCACCTACCTCGCCTGCGAGGAGAACTGGGCGGATTACTTCGCCAACCGCGACGCCCAACCGCCGCGAGAGCACGCCCGCTACGGCGTGCGCACCAATCCCGGCCGCCTCGGCTGGTACAGCGCACGCGGCTGGCACACGGTGCGGGCGCATGACGACCCGCAGGGGGAGTTCCGCCGCTTCGATGCCAGACGCACCGACGATCGCCCCGAACAGGACTATCGCAACGAACCCAACACCTTCGGCTGGATCGTCGAGATCGATCCGCAGGATCCTGACAGCGTGCCTGTGAAGCGCACCGCACTCGGCCGCTTCGCCCACGAGGGCATCGTCTTCCAGCCGCCCGAAGAGGGCAGACCGCTGGTGGCCTATTCCGGCGACGACGCCGTGTTCGAGTACATCTACAAATACGTCAGCCGCCAGCCCTACAACGCCGCCGACGCCGGCGGCCACCTGCTCGACGAGGGCACGCTGTACGTGGCGCGTTTCGAGCCCGAAGGCCGCGGCCGCTGGATCGCTCTGCGCCATGGCGAAAACGGCCTGACCGCGGACAACGGTTTCCGCGACCAGGCCGAAGTGCTGATCAACACCCGCGCCGCTGCCGACCTGGTCGGCGCCACCCGCATGGACCGCCCGGAATGGGGCGCCGTGCACCCGCACACGCGCGAGGTGTACTTCACCCTCACCAACAACACCGCACGCCGGCCCGGCCAGACCGATGCCGCGAACCCGCGCGGCCCCAACCCATTCGGCCACATCGTGCGCTGGCGCGAGGATGCGCCCCTGCCCGCAAGCACCGACGACCCGGCCGTGGAAGGTTTCAGTTGGGACATCTTCGCCTTCGCCGGCGACAGGACCCGAGGAAAGGTGGCCGGACGCGCGCTGGACGAAAGCAACATCTTCGCCGCACCCGACGGCCTCTGGTTTGATGGCGATGGCCGCTTGTGGATCCAGACCGACATCTCGCGCACGCTGATGAACCGCGGCGACCATGCCCGCTTCGGCAACAACCAGATGCTGTGCGCCGATCCGGCCACTGGCGATCTGCGCAGGTTCCTGGTCGGCCCGGTGGGGCAGGAGATCGCCGGCGTGGTATCGACGCCGGATCGCCGCACCCTGTTTGTCAATGTCCAGCACCCCGGCGAAACCACCACCCTGTTCCAGTTTCACAGTGGCCAATGGACCTCCCACTGGCCGGACGGCGCCCCCAATCGCCCGCGTTCGGCCACCCTGGTAATCAGCCGCGAAGACGGGGGTGTGGTGGGGGCGTGAGAATGCGTGTGGGGAAAGGAAGAATGGTGGCCAGGGACGGAATCGAACCGCCGACACGGGGATTTTCAGTCCCCTGCTCTACCAACTGAGCTACCTGGCCATGTCCGGAGCGCTGGCGGACCCGGACGGGACCGCGCGAAGGCCGCGTATTAGAGCCTCGCGGCGTTCCTGCGTCAAGTCGAACTCCACGCTGAACAGCTAGTCACGCAGTGGCGACGGGTGTTCAATGAACCTCGTCCTGTAGGGTAGACCCCGCTGAGGAATTTCCTGCAATGATCATTCGTTTGCTGGCAATGACGATCGCCGTGGCAGTCGTCGCAGGCTGCGCCACCAAGCCCGCGCGCCATGCCGAGGCGCAGGCGTATTTCAAGCACATGGGGGAGCCGGTCGAGGACGTGCGCGCGTTCCGGCTCACCGATTGGCGGCCCCTTGACCGCTACCATCTGGTGGTGTGGCGCTCGGTCAACGAGGCCTTCGTGATCCGCGTGCAGGAGCCGTGCACGAATATCGACTTTGCCCGTTCGGTCGCCGTCGAGTTTCAGGCGCCGGTGCTGCGCAGCCGGTTCGATTTCGTGCGCATCGATGGGGATCGTTGCCGGATCGAGGAGATCCGGCCGGTCGACTACCGTCTGGTACGCCAGGAAATGCGCACGGTGCGCGGGAGATAGCCGGAGCTCCGGGACCATCAGCGCAGCAAGCCACGCTCTACAACGAGCGGGTATCGGCCTTGGCCGCCGTAGTGCCGAGCCCTTCGACACGGCGCAGGACATGCTTGCTCGGCACCAATCCCTTTGGGGCGCCTGGTCCGAAGGCGCAGCAGGCTGCGCCCTGCGAAGTGCATGGACTGCGGCCCTCAGGTTTCCGGCGGGACGTAGCCCGCCGGTTTCTCGGCGCCCTCGCCGAAGAAGTACTTCTCCATCTCGATGGCGAGGAAGCTGCGCGTGGAGGGGTCCAGCGGGCTCAGCCGGTTCTCGTTGATCAGCATGGTCTGGTGCGCCAGCCATTCCTGCCAGGCCGGTTTCGACACGCTGTCGAAGATGCGCTTGCCGAGTTCGCCGGGCCATGGGGCGAAGTCCAGGCCCTCGGCTTCGCGGCCCAGTTTCACGCATTTCACGGTTCTCGCCATTCTTCGTTCTCCCAGAAGCGGACAAGCCGGGATCTTACCGGGGCGGGCAGGGCGATGGCGGCGACATCGTCGGGCCCGGCAAGCATGGATGGGACGGATTCGGCGACGCCATCCGCTGCAGGACCGATGTCGCGCGCGCAGATCTCGGCACGCAGGCGGAAGTGGGTGAAGCTGTGCTCGAAGCCCGCGATGCGGCGGCTTTGCGGGGGCGCGCACTCGATCTCGGGAAGGCTCCACAGGGCAGGCCAGACTCCTGTCGGCGCGCGCTTGACCAGGCGCACGCGGCCGCGGGTGTCGTGCTCGACCAGCAGCAGTGCGTCGCGCGCGGGAATCCTTCTTGACGGTCGCGGTGCGGGCAGTTCGGCGATGCGTCCATCGCGCAGAGCGACGCAGTCCGCGGCCAGCGGGCAGTCTCCGCAGAGGGGCGCGCTGCGCACGCACACGGTGGCGCCGAGGTCCATGATCGCCTGGGTGTAGTCGGCCACGCGCCGCTGCGGGGTGCGTATTTCGGCTTCACGCCACAGGGCATTTTCGACCCTTGCCTCGCCCGGCCAGCCAGCGATACCAAGATGGCGCGCCAATACCCGCTTGACGTTGCCATCGAGGATGGCGTGTCTGAGTCCGAACGACTGGGCCAGGATGGCCGCGGCGGTGGAACGGCCGATGCCGGGCAGCACGGTCAGCGTATGCAGGTCGCGCGGAAACCCGCCACCGAAGTGGTCGACGATGCGTCGCGCCGCCTGGTGCATGAAGTGTGCGCGACGGTAGTAGCCGAGCCCGGACCACAAGGACAGGACGCGGTCCTCGTCGGCCTCGGCAAGCGCGCGGACGTCGGGCAGCGCGGCGACGAACCGCTGGAAGTAGGGAATGACCGTGGCAACCCGTGTCTGCTGCAGCATGATTTCGGCGAGCCACACGCGGTAAGGCTCGCGCGGGTGCTGCCAGGGCAGGTCGTGACGTCCGTGGCGCTCGAACCATGCCAGCAACCGTGTGGAAAAGTTGCGCTTCACGGCTCCTGGTCGGCAGGGGCGTCGCGCAGGATGATCTCGAAACCTTCCAGCTCGATGTCATCGATGGTCACGCGCGGCACGCGCACCGCGCCCCGTACTGGCGGTGCGGGCGGCAGGCCGCCGTCGGCGCCCGGTCCGACGGCAATGCTGCCCGCGGTGAGCCAGCCCAGCACATCGCCGAAAGCAAGTTCGCCGTCGAGACTGAGTTCATCCCGGCTCAGACGGAACGCCGCGTTGCCCGGTCCCATTCCGAACGCGCTCCAGCGCAGCGACAGTTCCACCGGGGCGACCAGAGCACCGTCCAGCGGGAAATCCGGCAGTTCGCGCGGCCAGCGCGACAGTTTCAGCACCACTTCGCCGCTTGTCTGTGGCGGCGCCAGTTCCAGCACGCCGCGCAACTTGGCCTGCAGGGGCGGGTCGCCGCTGCGTTCCAGCGAGGCGCTGAAATCGGCCAGTCGAATGCCGCCCGGCGTGTGCCGCGGCACCGTGGCGAGGTCGAACAGGAAGGTTCGCGGCGTCTCGCGATCCTTGCGGTGAATCCGGCCGCGCGCATTGAAACGCCAGGGTGCGGACTCGACCAGAGGTGCGCTGTCGATGAAAAGACCTTCCAGGCTGAAACCGCGTGCCGCCGAGACGATGCGACTGTCGGTCAGGCGCAGGTGGCTGGCCACCGGTGGCAGTCTGAGGGGTGGCGGTGGGCCCGCCTGTTCATCCTCCGTGGCGAACTGCCAAAGGACATCGAGGTCGACCAGCGCACCGTGCAATGCCAGCGTATCCAGCGACACCACCGGCTCGCGCAGGGTGCGCCAGGGCAGGGCCAATTCCAGGCTGTCCGCCGCCAGCAGGATCTCTCCTGACGCGAGCGCCACGGTGACGTCCCTCAGTTCAAGCGACAGGCGCGGCAGCAGGCGGATATCCGGTTGCGCGCCCATGCCCAGAATCAATCCGGTGCGCTGCTCGATCTGTTGGACCAGCATCCGCGCCAGTTGCTCGGGCCGCGTAAGGTGCCGGATCAGCACACTGGCACCGACCGCAAGCGCCACCAGCACCGCGACAAGAATCAGCCAGCGTCGGCGGCGCCTGGTCATGGGCGTGCATGGTTCCGACGATGGATCACGATGCGGACGTACCCACCCTTTCGGGCAGCAACGCGTCCACGAAAGCCTGCGGCTCGAACTCGCGCAGGTCCTCGACACCCTCGCCCAGGCCGACGAAACGGATCGGCAGGCCGAACTCGCGCGCCAGCGCAAACACCACGCCACCCTTGGCGGTGCCGTCGAG
>DAOMOD010000049.1:0-22055 GCA_035444205.1 Lysobacteraceae bacterium | reverse complement strand
TTGAATCACTGCCGAACCTCCCTGGCCATGATGAAGCCTGACACTAAAGGCTAACTATATGTCGGTTCGTGGGGCGGGGCGTAACTCTGGGGCGTATTCCAGGTTTCGCCGCTTGATTTGTAGGGAAATCCCTACACGAACATCAGCTTGGAGCTGTCGCAGGTGCGTAATCCTGGTGCGTAACATCCGATTCTCCGTTCACTGCACTGGAACCGTCGATGGAACGCTACCCCGGTCGCCCGATTCCTACAAGTGGGCCCGCTTCTGGGCCGCCCGCCGCACAGCCCAAGCTGCTCGATCAGGTCCGCGCGAAGATGCGACGACTCAACCTGGCGAAGCGCTCCGAGGAGGCCTACGTGGGCTGGATCCGGCGCTTCATCCTTGCCAATGGCAAGCGACACCCGACGGAGATGGGGGCCGCGGAGGTCGAGGCTTTCCTGACCTCGCTCGCCGTGGAGGGGGGCGTGGCGGCCTCGACCCAGAATCAGGCGCTCTCGGCCCTTCTTTTCCTCTACCGGCGGGTGCTTGAGCTCGACCTTCCCTGGCTGACCGACGTCAAGCGCGCTCGAGCGTCCCGGCGCCTTCCAGTGGTGCTCTCGCGTTCCGAGGTCTCGCGTCTGCTCGATGAGCTGCAAGGCGTGCCTTGGCTCATGGCGAGCATCCTCTACGGCAGTGGCCTTCGCCTGATGGAGTGCGTGCGCCTGCGGGTGAAGGATGTGGATTTCGACCGCGGCGAACTCACGGTCCGGCAAGGCAAGGGCAACAAGGATCGTCGCACCATGCTTCCGCGCTCGCTGTTCGAGCCGTTGAGGGCGCAGATCGGGCGGGCGCAACGCATCCACCAGCGCGATCTGGCGGCGGGCCTCGGCGAGGTCTGGCTGCCGAACGCGCTGGCGCGCAAGTTCCCGAACGCCGCCCGGGAATGGGCGTGGCAGTACGTGTTTCCTGCCGCACAGCTCAGTCGCGATCGCCGGCTTGATCGGGTTGGGCGCCACCACCTGGACGAGAAGGTACTCCAGCGGGCGGTGAAGTCCGCGGTGCTACGCGCCGGCATCGCCAAGCCAGCCACCTGCCACACGCTGCGTCACAGTTTTGCCACGCACCTGCTCGAGGCCGGCTATGACCTGCGCACAATTCAGGAGTTGTTGGGCCACAAGGATGTGTCGACCACGCAGATCTACACGCATGTCTTGAACCGTGGTGGGCACGGGGTGGTGAGTCCGTTGGATCGCTAGCCCTGCGCCACCTGGGGGTGGCTGGGTCTTCTCAAGGGCTGCGCCCATCCCAACCTTCCCCCGCTTGCGGGGGAAGGGGTATGGGGATTGGAGCGCCGTCGCTATGCGAACAGGTCCGGTCGGACGGCGTGCTGCACGCCGTCGTCGAACTGGACGTCGAGGTCCTCGAAGCGTTTGCGCATTACCGCGATCGCCTCGGGGTTGTCGTCGATGAGCAGGAATCGTCGGCCGTGCCTGGCCGCGGCGAGGCCGGTGGTGCCGCTGCCGGCGAAGGCGTCAAGCACCAGATCGCCTTGGCGCGAGTGCACACGCACGATGCGTTCCAGGATGCCGAGCGGCTTTTGCGTGGGGTATCCGGTTTTCTCCTTGCCGGTGGGGCTGACGATGGTGTGCCACCAGACGTCGGTCGGTACCTTGCCGCGCGCGGCCTTTTCCGGGCCGACCAGGCCGGGCGCCAGATAGGGCACGCGGTCGATGGCGTCGAAGTCGAAGGTGTAGGTTACCGGGTTCTTCGAGTACCACAGCAGCACGTCGTGCTTGGCCGGCCAGCTACGCTTGCCCCGTCCGCCGTAGTCGTAGGCCCAGATGATTTCGTTCTGGAAGTTTTCGCGGCCGAACAGGCCGTCGAGGTACACCTTCACGTAGTGCGATTCGCGCGGATCCAGGTGCACGATCAACGAGCCGCTGTCGCGCAGCAGGCGGTGCAGCTCGACCAGGCGCGGCGCCAGAAAGCCGAGGTAGTCGTCGTAGGCATCGCCGTAGGCCTTGGTGCCCAGCGTCTCGCTGCGGTAGCGCTGTCCCTTGAACCCGGTGCGGTCACCGGCTTCATCGCGCACGGTGCGCAGGGTGGTGCGGGTCTGGCGCCTGCCGGTGTTGAACGGCGGGTCGATGTACACCAGGTCCACGCAGGCAGCGGGCAGTCCATGCATGACTTCAAGGTTGTCGCCGTGGAGGATGCGGTTCATGGGGCGACGCTATCACGATGGCCGGATCGGTGCCTCCTGTGTGGGCGGTGTGTTCCTCGGTTCGGGTGGTTCGGGTGGTTCGAGACGGCCCTTCGATCCGGCTGCGCCGGCCTCAGGGCCTCCTCACCATGAACGGAAACTCCCAAAACGCCGTTCCCCCTGAGGAGCACGCGAAGCGTGCGTCTCGCACGCGGGAAGGGCGATGGAAGGCCCTGCTCTGGGTGCGAGGAAGGGCGCCGGCCTCTGGGCCTCCTCACCATGAACGGAAACTCCCAGACGCCGTTCCCCCTGAGGCGCACGCGAAGCGTGCGTCTCGCACGCGGGAAGGGCGGTGGAAGGCCCTGCTCTGGGTGCGAGGAAGGGCGCCGGCCTCTGGGCCTCCTCACCGCATACGATTCTCCATCTGCCGTGCGCGTCGCATGATCGCTCCGCTTCATGCACCGGGCATCGATCCGGGCAAGGTACTCAGCGGTCGGAGTGGGCGGCGCCGGCCACGCGGTTGCGGCCGTCGCGCTTGGCCTGGTACAGGGCGCTGTCGGCGCGGCGTACCAATTGCGAGGAGACGTCGCCCGCCTGCGGTATGGTGGCGGCCACGCCGATGCTGAGCGTCACTGGAATGTCCGGGCCTTCGATGCTGCGACGCAGGCTCTCGGCGCGCGCCATGGCGTCGTCCAGGTTGCAGTCGGGTATCACCAGAACGAATTCCTCGCCGCCATAGCGCGCCAGCAGTTCGCGTCGGTCGTCGACGCGCGAGCGGAGGTGCTCGGCGATGCGCCGCAGCAAACGGTCGCCGGCCTGGTGGCCATGGCTGTCGTTGTAGACCTTGAAGTGGTCGACATCGATCATCAGCACTGCCAGGGACAGGCCGCGATCGGCGCAGCGCAACCACTCGCGCGCCAGTCCCTGGTCGAGCGCGCGCCGGTTGGCGACGCCGGTCAGGCTGTCCTCGGTGGCAAGCTGGTTGAGCTGGCGATTGGCCCGTTCCAGCGCCACCGTGCGCTCGGCGATGCGCTGCTCCAGTTCGCGGTTGGCCGCTTCCAGGCGTCGGTGGCGGTGCCGCGACAGCGCGGTGGCGGTCAGCAGCACCAGCAGGAGCAGGCCCAGCGCGGCGGCAAGTCGCGTCCACCAGGTCTGGTGCCAGTACGGCAAGACCTCGAAATCCCAGCTGGCGATGTCGGACACTCGACCGGTCGGTGTGCGCGCCTGAACCTCGAAGCGGTACGCGCCATGAGGCAGTGCCACGAAGGCACGCTCGTTGGCGGTGGCGCATGCGCTCCAGGCCTGCTCGGTTCCGAGCAGGCGGGTGCGGTAGCAGGGCTGGGGTTCGCTGCTCAGGAGTTCGAAGCGAAACCTCAGGCTGGATTGCGGCGGCAGTCGCGGTGCCTGCTCAGGTGCCAGCGGCCATGCCTTGGTGTCCTGGGCATCGGGGTTCGTGTCGACACCACGCAAGGCCGTGCGCAGCGCAGGCGGTGGCGGCTGCGTGGCGCCGTGGCGGTATTGCAGGATGCCGTTCCAGGTGATCACGCGCAGTACGCCGTCGCTGTTGAAATCAAGCGTGGAGAAACCGCGCGCCAGCGGTGAGTCGATCTGCATGCTGCGCCAGCCGGCGCCGGGCCGTGGGCGATGGAACAGGGCACGACTGGTCAGCGCGAAGGTGCCGCCAGGGGTGTCGATCAGGGACAGTTCCCCCTCGCGATCGAGCAGGGCGGCCAGCCCGTCGGCCTCGCTGGCTTCGAAACGGCGCCCGTTCCACGCCAGCACGCGGGTACCGGTCAGTATGTGGAGGTCGCCATCCAGCCGGAAGGTGATGCTGCCGTGCTCGGGGTCGATGTCGACGCCGTCGGCTTCGTCGAAACGACGCAGCTCAAGCTGCTCGCGGCCGTCGTTGCTGAGGCGCAGGCGCCAGGGGGTGCCACGGTAGTCGCCGATCCACAGCTCGGTGTCGGACATCGGCTGGATCGATGCGATGCTGGCGCCTTCGAGGGCGATTTCGTGCAGCAAGGCCGTGGTGCTGCTGCCGGCCTCGATCACCCAGACCATGCTCTCGCCTGCGGCGAAGACACGGGCGGGGTTGTCATCGGGCTGCGCCAGCAGATAGGGCTCCTCCAAGGCAAGCGCCAGTTCGACGCCATCGCTGGTGATGCGATGGATACCATCGGACCTTGTCGCCAGCAGGCCGGCGGGCGTGGACGCCAGATCCCAGACGTCATCCGTGAAGGCGCCATGGGGCACGATGCGTATCTCACCCATGTCGCTCGCGCTGCTTCTGCTCAGCCCGCGCGCGCCGGCGATCCACAGAACACCGTCGTGCCAGGCGGTGGCGGACACCTGCCCAGGCAGGCCTTCGTCGGCCGCAATCGCAGTCCAGGGCGAGGGCAACTGGATGCGCAACAAGCCGCCCTGGGTGGCCGCCCACAGACCGTGCTCGGCGTCGACCGACAGGCCCATCACCGAATACACGCCGATGCGGTAGCGTTGCTGTGGGGTCATGTCCGGCGCGAACACCATCAGTTCCCCCGACAGCGTGCCCACCGCCAGACTGCCGTCGGACAGGCGCGCGAATGCGTAGGGCACATGCTTTGCGAACAGCCACGCAAACCGGTTGGGCTGCGGGCGGATGCCGGTTTCGTCGGCGATGAAGAGTCCGCCTTCACGCGTGAACAGCAACAGCTCTCCATCGCCGTTGGGCACCACCAGATCCAGCGGTCGATTGGCGAACAGGTCGCCTCCGGGTACCGCCACCAGGTGCCCGGTCCGGAACTGCTTCATGCCTTCACCCTCGACCCGTGTGTACAGCTCGGTACCGGTGTCGTGGAAGGCGCGCGTCTGTGGCGGCAGATCGAAACGCTGCGTCTGGCCATCGTAGGCGTAGCGGTAGAGGTGGTCCGCGGCATGGAAGTAGACCGCCTCGTCGAGGGCATGGACGCTCCACACCGAGCCCAGCAGGGCATCACGACCTTCCAGGGCGAAGGCTCGGCGCAGGTCGTGGTACTTCAGTTCGCCTTGCGCATCGGCCTCGATCACGCCGAAGTGGTCGTAGCTCGCCACGTAGATGCGCCCGTCGCGGCCCAATGCCAACGCGCGCGCCGGTGCGGCACCCGGCAGTGCGATCAGTTCGAAGTGTCCCGCGGCATAGCGCAACACCCCTTCATAGTTGCCGGCGTAGACCACGCCCGACGGATCGGCCAGCACATGGAGATTGCCAGGGTGTCCGCCCTGGTCGGCACTGGCGAAACGGCGCATCAGCGGTGCACCGGGATTGGCGCCATGCACGGTGACGATGGCACCGGACTCGGCGCCCGGCGCAGCGCGCATCGTCGCGGCGGCCAGTACCGCGATCGCCAGGAACCGGAAGCATTTGCCCATGCTGCAAGTATCGCCGATCGGGTTTGCCGGCCGCCCCGCTGTTGAAGACGGACGGGTGCGATTATCCTGCCCAGCGGCAGTGCGGAGCAGGACCATGACCATTCTCAGCGTCAATCTCAACAAGATCGCGGTCTTGCGCAACAGCCGCGGTGGACGCGAGCCGGACATGTTGGCTGCGGCGCGAACCTGCATCGCGGCCGGCTGCGGCGGCATCACCGTGCATCCGCGTCCGGATCAGCGCCATGTGCGCCCGGACGATGTGCGCGCGCTGGCCGCGTTGCTGGCCGCGGAGGCGCCGGCCATCGAGTTCAACATCGAGGGCAACCCGTTTGCACCTCCGCGCGGCGACTATCCCGGCTTCGTGGCCTTGTGCCGTGAAGCCAGACCTGCGCAGGCGACCCTGGTGCCCGACGGCGACGCCCAGATCACCTCCGATCACGGCTTCGACCTGGCGCGCGATGGCGCGCGTCTGGCGCCGCTGGTGGCGGAGCTGAAGTCGCTGGGGTGTCGGGTCAGCCTGTTCATGGATGCCGAGGTGGCGGATTTCTCGCCGGCCGCCGCCATCGGCGCGGACCGCATCGAGCTTTACACCGGCCCCTATGCCGAGGCCCATGCGCTTGGCGATGCGTCGACTGCACTCGCCCTGTATGCGCAGGCGTCACAGCGCGCAGTCCGGGCCGGACTTGGCGTCAACGCGGGGCATGACCTCAGCCAGGCCAACCTCGGCGCGTTCCTGCATGCCGTTTTCGGCGTGGCGGAGGTCTCCATCGGCCACGCGCTGATCGGCGAGGCCCTGTACGAGGGCCTCGATCGCACCGTGCGCAATTACCTCGCCATCATCTCGGCAGCCGGAATGCGTTCGTAGCATGCAGCCTGTCGGCGGCGCACGCCTGCGTTGGTTGCGCAGAGCTTGCTCCGCTCAGGAGCGTTGCGGTGTGCTGAAGGGGATGGTGCCGATCAGGCTCGGCACTACAACAGCATCGCAAGCTTGAAATGTGTCGTAGAGCGGAGCTTGGTGCCGCTCAGTGGCATTCCATCAGCACGCAGGCCGACGCCCCTGCGCACGCGCCTGCTCGTATACCGGGCGCAGGCCTTCCACGCGTCCGTCGAGATCGTTGATGCGGGCGGCCGGATCGGGGTGCGTGGAGAGCAGCGCGGGCGGGCGCGCGCCCCGGGACTGGGCTTCCATCAATCGCCACAGTGCGGGTGCGGCAATCGGGTCGAATCCGGCCTCGGCCATGAGTTGCTGGCCGTAGCGGTCGGCTTCGCGTTCGTGCTTGCGCGAGAAAGGCAATAGCACTCCGACCTGGGCACCGACGCCGAGCAGCCCCACTACCTGTTTCGAGGCTTCGCTGGATCCTTCTCGGCCGGCGTAGGCACCCGCCAGTTCCAAGGCGGCGGAGGCGGCGAACTGCTGGCTGACCCGCTCACCGCCATGACGGAATACGACATGGCCGAGCTCGTGGCCGATCACGGCGGCAAGCTGGTCCTGGTTCTGCGCCATGCGCATGAGGCCGGTGTGCACGCCGACCTTGCCGCCGGGCAGGGCGAAGGCGTTGACGCTGTCGTCCTCGAACACCACGACCTCCCATGGCAGTCGCTGCCACTCCTGGGGCAGCACTTCGATCAGTGCGCGAGTGATGCATTCGGCCCGGCGCTGCAACTGCGCATCGCGCGTCGGCTTCGCGTTTTCGCGAAGCTGCGCGAACGCGGTAACGCCCATCTGGTTGATCTGGCTGTCCGGGATCAACAGCATCTGGGTCCGTCCGGTGGGTGTGGTCGCGCAGGCGGCGAGCGCGGCGCTGGCGAGCATGGCGATCAGTCGGCCCATGGCCATCCTCCTCGTGCGATGCAAGGGGCTGCAAGTATAGGCGCGACGTCGGTGACCGTACGCTGACGGGCGCCGCGGCTGACTCGTGGCGGTCGGTGCCGAGCAGGCATGTCCTGAGCCCCGTCGAAGGGCTCGGCACTACGGAAGCAGGTTGAGTCGCCCGGTCGTCACGTCGTATGGAAATGCTCGCGCGCGAACGCCACCCGCTCTGGGGCCGGCCTGTCGCGATCGGCAAGCGCCTCGATCTGCCTGAGCCGCGGTACCAGTCCGTTGCCATTGGCGATCTGGATGGCGAGGCCCGGGCGCGCGTTGAGTTCCAGGATCAGCGGTCCGAAACGCTGGTCCAGCACGAAGTCGACACCGACATAACCGAGCCTCGACAGCTCGTAACAGCGCGCCGCCATTTCCAGCAGGTCGTTCCAGTGGGGTATCTGCAGGCCGACGATGGAGTGCTCGGTGTCGGGGTGTTCACTGACCGGTTCGGTTCCCCATACGCCGCGGCGTGTGATGCCGGTGGGAATGTCGATGCCGACACCGATGGCTCCCTGATGCAGGTTGGCCTTGCCGTCGGACATGCGGGTGGGCAGGCGCAGCATGGCCATCACCGGATAGCCCTGGAAAACGATGATGCGCACGTCGGGCACGCCCCGGTAGCTCACCCGGTCGAACAGTTCGTCGAACTCGACGCAGTACTCGATGAGGATGTGGTCGGGGTGCCCGCCCAGGCTGAACAGACCCGACAGCGCATTGGACAGGTGGTGGTCGAATTCGTCGCGCGACATCAGCAGTCCGTTGGACCGGCGGTAGCGGTCGCCGCGACGTCCGCTGATCACCAGAATGCCGTCGCCGCCGGATCCGTGCGCCGGCTTCACCACGAACTTGGAACGATCCTTCAGCTTGTCATGGACTTCGGCGATCTCGTGCTCCTCGCGCACCACGGCATACAGTTCCGGCACGGGCAGGTCGGCGGCGATGGCGAGCTGTTTGGTAAGCAGCTTGTCGTCGACCCGAGGATAGTGTCGGCGGGAGTTGTACTCGAGGATGTAGCCGCTGTTGCGACGGTTGAGCCCCATCAGGCCGATGCTGCGCAGGCGCTTGGCGATGGTGAAGGGGTTCAGCACATTCAGGCCCTGGACGTTTCGCGGGCCAGCGCTCGGAAGCGATACAGTTCGGTGAGTCGGTAACCGGAGTAGCGACCGATGAGAAGCGAAGCGGCCAGCACCAGCAGCAGGATTTCGGGGAATACGAAGACGAGGTGCACCAGTGGCGCCCAGCTCATCACCAGGTAGGCCAGCACCGCCACGATCAGCGAGCCGGTGCCTTCCTTCATGGCGTGGCCGGGGCCGCGCTCCTCCCAGGCGATCGACATGCGCTCGATGACCATGGCCATGATCACCATCGGGAACAGGGCGATGGACAGGCCGATCTCGATGCCGAGGCGATGGCTGACCACACTGAACAGGGCCATCAGCAGCACCACCACGATCAGCACCGCGGTCAGCCGCGGCACCAGCAGCAGCTTGAGCCGCTCAAGGTAAAAGCGCACCAGCAAGCCGGCGCCGACCACGCTGACGAACATGAACAGGCCGGCCACCAGGCCGGTGTCGCGGAAGGCGATGGCGATCAGCACCGGCATGAAGGTGCCGAAGGTGGTGATGCCGACCACGTTGCGCATCAGCAGCATGATGAAGGCGCCGATCGGCACCATCAGCAGCACCCGGTACACCTGCTGGCTCTGCAGGGGCAGGGCGAGCAGGGAGAACTCCAGCAGGCGGCGGTCCTGGGCTTCGAGCTTGCGTTCGGCCATCAGCATGGCGTCGGCCAGGTTGCGCTGCACCGAGAACTGCACGTTGGCGCGGGGCGTGCCCTCGACCAGCAGCACCGGCTGGTCGCTGCGCGACCACAGCAGCAGGTTGGGCGGCCAGCCTTCGGCGGCGGTGCGCGGGTCGATGGTGAGCCAGCGGCGCTGGTTGTGTACCTGCAGCCAGGCACGCAATTCGGCATCGGGCACGGAATCGCCCAGTTCGATGCCGTACACCACGCGCGCCGGAATGTTGCGTACAGCCAGCATCTGCGCCATCAGCTGCACGCGTGCCTCGGGGGTGGCGGCCTGCTCGTTCAGCAGTGCCACTTCTTCGGAGGGTGGTTCGGCGTTGAAGCGGCGCACCAGTTCGCGTGCAAAGGTGGCGATGTCGGCGGACGCGTCGCGAACGTTTTCGAGCACCGTGTGCATGGCGGTGGCAAAGGGCTCGGGCAGTTCCGGCGCAGGTCCCAGTTGCGGTCGATCGCGTTGCAGGTCGGCCTCGCCGCTGCGCACCAGGGTGGCGCGGTAGTACAGCGCCTGCGGTCCGGTGGCGCGGCGGATTGCCCACTGCACCAGGCGTCCGTCACGGTCGCTCTCCTCCAGCTTGGAGTAGTTGCGCGCCACGAAGCGTTCGTCGAGCACCGCAAACCCGGGAGTGAGGTCGGGAATCTGCAGGTTGACCGTATTCGGGCCGCGTCGTGGCGTGTACGCCACCCGCGCCTGCACCGTCCACACCTCGACTTCCTTGTTGGGCACCAGCGGCAGTTCCAGCACCTTCCACTTGTAATAGATGGCACTGCCGCCGAGTGCGGCGAGCAGCGTGGCCAGCAGGTACAGATGAAGACTGCGCATCAGGGATTGCCCGTACCGGCCATGCGCCGGCCCTCTCCCGGGGGGACGCCGGAGTATACACGTCGCGAGGAAGGCTCAAGGACCGCAGCAGCGGTCGATGCTGCGTGGGAAAGCCCACTCTAACATGTTGTTTTACATGGAATTACCTGCCGGGTTCGGGCCAGGGGAGATGCGCAGATCGCACCACACCAAGCATCTCGCCGACTACACGTCGAGGTTGGCCACCCTGAGCGCGTTGGCTTCGATGAAGTTGCGACGCGGCTCGACCGCCTCCCCCATCAGCATCGTGAACATCTCGTCCGCAGCCACCGCATCCTCGATGGTCACCTGCAGCAGGCGCCTGGTCTCGGGGTTGACCGTGGTTTCCCACAGCTGGTCGGGGTTCATTTCGCCCAGGCCCTTGAAGCGCTGGATGTTGCGGCCACGCTTGGCCTCGTCCATCAGCCACTGCACCACGCCGGCGAAGTCGTGCACTGCGCTGCTGCGGTTGCCACGCTCGATGCTGGCCCCCGGTTGGATCAGGTCGTGGATGGCAGCGGCCACCTGAGCCAGCTGGCGGTACTCGGCGGAATGGAAAAAGGCAGCCGGGAAACGTTGTTCCCGGGTCAGGCCGAGGTGCGCGCGCTCGACCACCAGGCTGGCGTCCTCGCCGCCCTGCACCTGCAGGCGATACCGGGGCTTGCCGAGACCACCGGTATTGATCTGCCCGGACAGCGCCTTCACCCAGGCCTCTCCCTTGGCCGGGTCGGTGAAGGCTTCCGGGTCCAGCGGCGGCACGCGCAGCAGCGCCTCCAGCACCGCGCTGTCGAAACGCAGGGCGAGGCGACGGATGAGGTCGCGGGCGGCCTGGTAATCCTTGAGAAGGCGCTCCAATCCCTCGGCGCCGATGGGCGGGGCGTCCGCGCTGTATTTCAGTTCGGCGCCCTCCACCGCGTTGGCGATCAGATAGGCATCCAGCGCCGCGTCGTCCTTGAGATAGGTTTCCTGCTTGCCCTGCTTGATCTTGTACAGCGGCGGCAGGCCGATGTAGACGTGCCCGCGGTCGATCAACTCGGGCATCTGCCGGTAGAAGAAGGTCAACAGGAGGGTGCGAATGTGGGAGCCGTCGACATCGGCATCGGTCATGATGATGATGCGGTGGTAGCGCAGGCGATCCGGGTCGAACTCCTCCTTGCCGATGCCGCAGCCCAGCGCGGTGATCAGCGTGCCCACCTCGGCTGACGCTAACATCTTGTCAAACCTGGCTTTTTCCACGTTGAGGATCTTGCCCTTGAGGGGCAGGATGGCCTGGTTCCTGCGGTTCCTGCCCTGCTTGGCGGAACCTCCAGCGGAGTCGCCCTCGACCAGGAAGATCTCCGACAGGGCGGGATCCTTCTCCTGGCAGTCGGCCAGCTTGCCGGGCAGGCCGGCGATGTCGAGCGCACCCTTGCGCCGGGTCATCTCGCGCGCCTTGCGCGCTGCCTCGCGGGCGCGCGCAGCGTCGACCACCTTGGCGGCGATGGCACGCGCCTCCTGCGGGTGCTCCAGCAGGAATTCCTCGAGCTTCTGACCGACCACACTCTCGACCACCGCCTTGACCTCGGAGCTGACCAGCTTGTCCTTGGTCTGCGAGGAGAACTTGGGGTCCGGTACCTTGACCGACAGGACCGCGATCAGGCCTTCGCGCATGTCGTCGCCGGTGAGCTGCACCTTGGCGTTCTTGAGCAGGCCGTTCTGTTCGATGTAGCCGCCCAGGGTACGCGTCAGCGCGCCGCGGAATCCTGCGAGGTGGGTGCCGCCATCCTTCTGCGGGATGGTGTTGGTGAAGCAGAAGCTGGCTTCCTGGTAGGCGTCGGTCCATTGCATGGCGACATCCACGGTGACGCCCGCGTTCTGCCCGGACAGGTTGAGCACGGTCGGATGCAGCGGGGTCTTGAGCTGCGCCAGGTGCTCGACGAAGGAACGGATGCCTCCCTCGTAGCAGAACGTGTCGCGCTTGTCGCTGCGCTCGTCGATCAACTCGATGCGCACGCCGGAATTGAGGAAGGACAGCTCACGAAGGCGCTTGGCCAGGATGTCGTAGTGGAACTCGACGTCGGTGAACACCGTGCGGCTGGGCAGGAAGCGTACTTCGGTACCGCGGCGGGTGGTCTCCTCCAGGCGTTTCAGCGGGTACTGCGGCTCGCCCATGCGGTATTCCTGCCGATGCAGGAAGCCTTCGCGCCAGATGTTCAGTGTCAGATGCTCGGACAGGGCATTGACCACCGACACGCCCACCCCGTGCAGGCCGCCGGACACCTTGTAGGAATCGTCGTCGAATTTTCCGCCGGCATGCAGCACGGTCATGATGACCTCGGCCGCCGAACGATTCTCCTCCTTGTGGATGTCGACCGGAATGCCGCGGCCATTGTCCTGCACCGACACCGAGCCGTCGCTATGGATGGTGACCACGATGCGGTCGCAGTGACCGGCCAGGGCCTCGTCGATGGCATTGTCGACCACCTCGAACACCATGTGATGCAGGCCGGTGCCGTCGTCGGTGTCGCCGATGTACATGCCTGGGCGCTTGCGCACGGCTTCCAGGCCCTTCAGGACCTTGATGCGGGTCGAGTCGTAGTTGGTCGGCTGGGTCATGCAGGCATCCCTGTGGGGCCGTGCTGGGGCGGCCCCTTGTGGACTGAAGGAGTGGGTCGAGCGAACGCGACAGTATAGCAGTTGGGCGGCCATCGCTGCCCGCCGGCGTGGTCCCTCAGGTCAGCCCGCGACCACCTCGATCAAGCCATGTTCCACGTGGAACAGGCGTCGCTGCCGCGGCCACTCGGCCAGCGCCGACGGCATCGTCACACCGGTGACCAGCACCTGCCCGTCCAGATGCGCCAGTTCGGCGGCCACGCGTCGCTGGTGGGCCTCGTCGAGTTCGGAGGCGAAGTCGTCCAGGGCGAAGATCGGCGTGGTGCCAAGCTGCTCCCGATACAGTGCGGCCTGTGCCAGCAGGCAGATCAACGCGCTCAGTTTTTCCTGGCCACGCGACAGGTGACCACGCTCGGGGGCCTGGTCGAACCCCAGCGACCAGTCGCCGCGATGCGGGCCACGGCGGGTGTGGCCGAGGATGCGATCGCGATCACGGCCTTCGGCGAGGGCTTCGGCCAGTCCCTGATCGCCACGCCAGCCACGCTGGTGGAACACGCTGCATGCTCCAAGCTCGCCCAGCAGGCGGGAGGCCAGCCCGGCGACCATCGGTCGCAGTCGCTGCAACCAGGCCTCGCGCTGCCCCGCCAGGGCTTCGCCCTCCTGCGCCAGCCCCGCCTCCCACCCTTCCAGGGTGGCGTCGTCGGCGCCCGCGCGCAGCGCCGCGTTACGCTGGCGCAGATTGCGCTGGTAGCGCTTCCAGGTGTCAAGGAATCCAGGTTCCACGTGAAACAGAAGCCAGTCGAGGAAGCGCCGTCGCCCCTCCGACGGTCCACTGATCAGGGCGTGCGAGCCTGGCTCGAAACAGATCACCGCGCAGCAGCGCAGCAGCTCGCCCAGGGTTGGCGCCGGCACTTCATCGATACGGCCTTCGGTCCCTGCCGACGAGCGCCGCAGACCCAGTCGATGCCTGCGTCCCTGCTCGTCGCCCACCACGCCGAACACCACCAGATCACGAGCATCGCGCTGGATCAACGCGTCGCGACTGCCGTCACGAAACGAACGCGCGTGCGACAGCAGATGCGCGGCCTCCAGCACCGAGGTCTTGCCGGCACCGTTGGGGCCGATCAGAACATTGAGCCCCGGCGACAGCGACAGCGTCACCGCATCGAGGGTGCGCAATCGCTCGATCTTCAGGGTTTCGAGATACATGGCCACCACGCGCCGGTCATGGTCCCGGCCCGGTCCAGGGGCAGCCCATAAAACACGACGGGGCCCAAGCCGGGCCCCGAAGCACCAAGCCGCCGCCTGCCGCCGCTCACAAGCGCAGGGGCATGATCACATGCCGAAACGCTGCGGTTCCAGGATCGCGCAGGAGACAACTGGAATTGGCGTCGCGCAGGCACACCAGCACATCCTCGCCGCGCAGCGCGGCGATCGCTTCCAGCAGGTAGGTGACATTGAAGCCCACACCCAGGCCATCCACGCTGGTCTCCGCCTCGACATCCTCCACCGCCTCTTCCTGCTCGGGGTTGTGCGCCACGATGCGCAACAGGCCCGGGCTCACCTCCAGCTTGACGCCGCGGTACTTCTCGTTGGACAGGATCGCCGCGCGCTGCAAGGCGGCACGCAGCGCCTCCCGCGAGACCTTGACCTCCTTGTCGGCACTGATCGGAATCACCGCCTCGTAATCCGGGAAGCGCCCGTCGATCAGCTTCGAGGTCAGGGTCACCGAGTCGCGGCGAACGCGCAGATGGTTGCGCCCGATCTCGATGGCGACCTCGCCGTCGCCGCCCTCCAGCAATCGCTGCAATTCCATTACGCCCTTGCGTGGCAGAATGATCTGCCTGCCGCTGTCGGCCGCCATGAGCAGGGGCCCTTCGGCCACCGCCAGACGGTGTCCGTCGGTCGCCACACAGCGCAATGCATCGTCGCGCACGTCGAAGAGCAGTCCGTTCAGGTAATAACGCACGTCCTGCTGCGCCATGGCGAAGGACGTGCGGTCCATCAGGTCCTTCAGCACACCTTCGGCAATGCGCAGGTGATCGATCACTTCCAGCTGGTCGATGGAGGGGTACTCGCTGGCGGGCAGGGTGGCCAGCGTGAAACGGCTGCGCCCGGCCTTCATGCCAACGCGGTCGCCGTTCTGGGCCAGCTCGATCAGGCTGCCATCGGGCAAGGCCCGTACCAGATCGAACAGCTTGCGTGCCGGAATGGTGACATCGCCATCCTCGGCCGCTTGAACCTCGGCGCTGGCGATCATCTCCACTTCCATGTCGCTTCCGGTGAATGCCACTTCGGAGCCTTCCACGACGACGCGCAGATTGGCCAGAACCGGCAGGGTCTGCCGCTTCTCGACCACGTTCACGACATGCTGCAGCGGCCGCAGCAGGGCTTCCCTCTGGATGCTGAATCGCATGGCGCTCTGGCTACTCCCCTGGTGATATCTAGATCAAAAGCCTGGTGGTGGTGTCTGTAGACAAGCCGTAAACTCAGTTCAACATGTTGATTATATTGGTTTTTATTGGCACGGAACGCTGTGGGTCAAGAACCGCGTCGACACTGGACAAGCTGTGGACAATTTGGCGGCCGCAAACCATCCCCAGTTTATCCACAGCTCGCTCACTCGGTCAGCTTGCGTACCAGCTTCTCCCAGTCCTCGCGGATGCGCCCGTCGCTGTCGATCAGCCGGCGCACCTGCTCGCAGGCATGGATCACCGTGGTGTGGTCGCGTCCGCCGAACGCGTCGCCGATCTCCGGCAGACTGTGTTCGGTCAACTCGCGCGCCAGCGCCATGGCCACCTGCCGCGGGCGCGCCACCGAGCGCGTCCTGCGCTTGGACAGCATGTCCTGTACTCGCAACTGGTAGTAGTCTGCCACGGTCTTCTGGATGTTGCCGATGTTGATCTGCTGTTCCTGCGCGCGCAACAGGTCGCGCAGGGTTTCCTGGGCGAAGTCGCCGTTGATGGCGCGGCCGAAGAAGGTGGCGCGCGCGGTCAGCGTGTTGAGCGCGCCTTCGAGGTCACGTACGTTGGAACGCATGCGCCGCGCGATCAGGTAGGCGACGTCTTCAGGCAGGTTGACGCCTTTCTCGTGGGCCTTGCTCAGCAGGATGGCGGCGCGGGTTTCGAAGTCGGGTGGTTCGATCGCCACCGACAGGCCCCAGCCCAGACGCGACTTCAGTCGCGGCTCCAGGTTCTCCACCTCCTTCGGGTAGCGATCGCAGGTGAGAATGATCTGCTGCTTGCCGTCGAACAGCGCGTTGAAGGTGTGGAAGAACTCCTCCTGGGTGCGGTCCTTGCCGGCGAAGAACTGGATGTCGTCGATCAGGAGCGCGTCGACCGACTGGAACTGGCGCTTGAACTGGTCCATCGACTTGTCGGCGAGCGCCTTCATCATGCCGTTGAAGAACTGCTCGGAACGCAGGTACAGCACACGCCTGGTCGGATCGTTCTTGCGCATAAGGTTGCCGCAGGCGTGCATCAGGTGGGTCTTGCCGAGCCCGGTTCCTCCGTACAGAAGCAGCGGGTTGTAGTCGCGCCCCGGATTCTGTGCCACGCGCATGGCGGCGGCACGGCCGAGCTGGTTGGACTTGCCCTCGACGAAGTTGTCGAAGGTGTAGGCGGGGTCGGTATTGGAGAGCTCCTCGCTGCGGCCGCGCCGAAGCGGCGAGGTCACGCTGCGCGAGCCGACCTCCAGGCGCACCGCGGCGCCTGGCGCGATACCGCGCATCAATTCGGCAATGCGCGGCAGATAGCGCGAGCGCACGGTCTCCATGACGAAGGCGTTCGGCGCAAGCAGCAGCAGCTCGCGGCCTTCGCCGCGTGCCTGCAGCGGTTTCAGCCAGGTGTGCAGGTCCTCGGCGGCGAGTTCGCCCTCAAGGTGATCGAGGCAGCGCTTCCAGAGGGTTTCCATGGGGCGAACGGGCAGCGGCGGGCCGGGCAGGGTGAAGCAGCGGGCCATACCGACTCCAGCGGCGTCGCGAAAGGCGCGACGCCAACGGCGAAAAAGGAATGGCGGGCCGGCAAGTGTAGTCGCCGTCCGCAGCGCGCGCCACCGCCACGGCCGGCCGTCGTCACGACCCCTTGCGGTTGACCGCCGCTTCGCGCGAAGGCTATCATCTCGCTCCTTTTTTCCCGACTTCTGGACGCAACCATGAAGCGCACCTTCCAACCGAGCAATCTGAAGCGTGCCCGCACCCACGGGTTCCGCGCGCGCATGGCCACACGCAGCGGTCGCGCCGTCCTCAACGCGCGTCGCGCCAAGGGCCGCAAGCGCCTCATCCCCTGAGCGACGCTCTGGCATGATCGGGTGCGCGCGCTATCCGCGCTGCGCGCGCCTGACCCGGCGCGGCGATTTCGACCACGCCTTCAAGAGCGGCCAGCGCTTCCACACCCGCTGCTTCCGCGTCCATTACTGCGATGCACCCGCCGATACCGCCCGGCTCGGCATTACGCTGTCGCGCAAGGTGGCCCGCCGCGCCCACGACCGCAACCGCATGAAGCGTCTGGTACGGGAAACATTCCGCCTCGCGCGCCCGGGACTGCCGCCGCTCGATCTGGTCCTGCTGGCCAAGCCGGAGTTGAAGAGCGCCGGCGAAGACGCACTGAAGGCCGACCTCGACATGCTGTGGCAGCGCGTACGCACGTTGAAGCGCGAAGGCGGCGACGGCACAATCCGCGCCGGATCCACCGCGCCGGCGCACCCTGGTACGCCGTCCCCGTGAAGCAACCGACACCCGGTGCGCCGCGTCGCACCGCAGAAGGCACTCGTCCATGAATAATCCCCGCACCCTTCTCTTCATGGCCTGGCTGCTGGTGCTGTTCCTGTTGTGGCAGGCCTGGGACAGCCACCATCGGATCCAGGATCTGCCGTCGGCGCCGCCTGCGGTGGATGCCCCGCCGGTTCCCGCCGACGTACCGGCTGCGGTGGACGTTCCTGCGCCGCACACCGATCTTCCTGCTGTCGATGTGCCGCCCGCGGTGGCGCCGGAGCTGACGCCCGCCGTCGCCGAAACAGTGAGCGAGGACACCATCGAGGTGCGCACCGACGTGCTGCGCCTGGACATCAGCCTCACCGGCGGTGCCATCGTCGTTGCCGATCTCCTCGACTACCCGGTTGCACCGCGCACGCCGGACCAGCCGGTGCGTTTGCTGAACAGCGAGCCGCAGCGCCTGTTCGTCGCCCGTGTCGGCATCGCCGACCTCGAGCGTGGAGGCCCGACCCACCTGGCGCGCTTCTCCTCCTCCCGACGCAGCTACGCATTGCGCGAAGGCGACGAGGAACTGATCGTCACCCTGAACTGGGAAGACGCCGCGCGCCACATCGAGGTGCAGCGAACCTACACGTTCCGCCGCGGCAGCTACCAGATCGTGCACCGGGACGTGGTGCGCAACCGGGGCGGGGAGGCCTGGGTCGGCCGCCCCTATCGCGACCTCGAGCGCACGCCGCCGGTGCGGCCGAGCGGCTGGTCCTTCACCAATCCTGAAATGTACAGTTTCGTCGGTGCCGGCTGGTGGAGCCCGCAGGACAAGTTCAGCAAGAAGACGCTCGACGACTTCAGCAAGGCCAACCTCGGCCTCGACATCGAGGGCGGTTGGGGTGCGCTGCTGCAGCACTACTTCGTCGCCGCGTGGATTCCCGACGCCAGGCAGTCGGTGCGTTACGAGACCTCGGTGCCGACCGCGGGCCGCTACCGTTTGCGCCTGGTCGACCCGGGGTTCCGCGTCGAGCCCGGCGCCGAGGCCGCAGTGGAGGCGCGCCTGTTCATCGGCCCCAAGCTGCAGAACCTGCTTCCCGAGGTGGCTACCGGCCTCGACCTCACCGTCGACTACGGCATCTTCACCATCTTCGCCAAGCCATTGTTCTGGCTGCTCAACTGGATCCACGGCCTGGTCGGCAACTGGGGCCTCGCCATCGTGCTGCTGACGGTGCTGATCAAGCTCGCCTTCTTCAAGCTGACCGAGGCGCAGTTCCGCTCGATGGCGAAGATGCGCAAGGTGCAGCCACGCCTGATGGCGCTCAAGGAGCGCTACGGCGACGACCGCCAGAAGATGAACCAGGCGATGATGGAGCTGTACAAGAAGGAGAAGATCAATCCGCTCGGCGGCTGCCTGCCGATCCTGGTGCAGATCCCGATCTTCATCGCCCTGTACTGGGTGCTGCTGGAGTCGGTGGAACTCAGGCAGGCGCCGTTCTTCGGCTGGATCCAGGATCTGTCCGCGCCCGATCCCTATTTCATCCTGCCGGTACTGAACGGGCTGGCCATGTGGGCCACGCAGAAGCTCAGTCCCGCACCGGGCATGGATCCGATGCAGCAGAAGATCATGCAGACCCTGCCGCTGGTGTTCGCCGTGCTGTTCGCCTTTTTCCAGGCGGGGCTGGTGCTGTACTGGACGGTCAATGGCGTCCTCAGTCTGGCGCAGCAGTGGTACATCACGCGCAAGATCGACATGCAGGGGACGCAGGACAAGCGCTGAGGCGAAAGGCCCGCAGGTGACCGGCCCCACCGACACCATCGCTGCCGTCGCCACCCCACCCGGGCGCGGCGGCATCGGCGTGCTGCGTCTGTCCGGGCCCGAGGCCTTCACCATCGCCGAACGCGTCGGCGGCCTGAGGCCGCCTGCCCGCCAGCCGGTGCTCGCCACCTTTCGCGACGAAGCCGGCGCAGCCATCGACCGCGGACTGCTGCTTGCGTTTACCGGTCCGGCTTCCTTCACCGGCGAGGACGTGGTCGAGCTGCATGCGCACGGCTCGCCGCTGGTGCTTGCCGCCCTGTTGCGGCGTTGTCTGGGCCTTGGCGCGCGTCCCGCGCGTCCCGGCGAGTTTTCCGAACGCGCCTTCCTCAACGGCAAGATCGATCTCGCCCAGGCCGAGGCCATCGCCGATCTCATCGCCGCCGGTTCCGAGGCCGCCGCGCGCGCGGCCATGCGCAGCCTGAGTGGCGCGTTCTCCGCGCGCGTCGACGCCTTGCTGAAGGTGCTGGTGAAACTGCGGGTCTACGTCGAGGCGGCGCTCGACTTTCCGGAGGAGGAGATCGATTTTTTGAGCGAAGGCCAGGTCGGCAATCGCGTTGCGACACTGGTCGAAGACGTGGCCACGCTTCGTGCCGAAGCGGCGCGTGGCGCGCGCCTTCGCGATGGCCTGCACGTGGTGCTGCTCGGCCGTCCCAACGCCGGCAAGTCGAGCCTGCTGAATGCACTCGCCGGCGAAGACCGAGCCATCGTCACCGAGATTCCCGGCACCACACGCGACCTGCTGCGCGAGCCGATCGACATCGGTGGCGTCGCCATCACCGTGGTCGATACCGCCGGCCTGCGCGAAGCCGGCGACCTCGTCGAAGTGGAAGGCATGCGACGGGCCCGCGCCGAAGCCTCGCGCGCCGACCTCGCCCTGCTCGTGCTCGATGCGAAGCGCGGCGATGAAGCCGACAGCCTGCGCGGGGAAGTGCCTGCAGGCGTACCGGCGATCACCGTGCACAACAAGATCGACCTGCTCGACCCGGAAAACGCGGCCGCGGTCACCAGGCAGGCGCTTGGCGTATCCGCCAGAACCGGAGAAGGACTGGACCTCCTGCGTGATCGGCTGCGCACCATGGCCGGGCTTGGAGAGGGCAGCGAAGGCACCTTCTCGGCGCGCGCACGGCATCTCGATGCGCTGGCGCGCGTGGCCGCCCATCTCGACCTTGCCGCGAGCCATGCCGCGGAAGCCCAGGGCGAACTGCTCGCCGAGGAACTGCGTCTGGCCCAGTGTGCGCTCGGGGAGATCACCGGAGCGTTCAGCGCCGATCAACTCCTCGGGGAGATCTTCGCAAGCTTCTGCATCGGCAAGTAACCCCATCCGCGCAGCGGATGCGGTCAGCCCGGCAAGAACCGGGATCCAGTACCTTCAACGGGACAGGATGATTCCGATCACGTACAGCACCGTCAGCACCACGATGCCGATGCCAAGAATGCAGAGCGTGAGGTATACCCCGTACAGGCCCGAAAGGCGCTTCAGGCCGGGCAGCAGTACATCAGCACTGCGGCCTTGACCGCCCGCGGGCGGCACAAAGGCAATCCCGACCCTGCGCGTCATCTCCCCCAGAAGCACCATCAGGGCGCCCTGGATCAGTCCGACGATCAGCGCCGCGGCGGTGATGTGGCCAAGCAGAGGGAGCAGGGCCGTCAGGACACCGAACACAAGCATGATGACCCCCACCCACCGCATGCGCCCGGAGAGGGTGCGCAACAGATCCATCTCGATCATATTGAAGCGATCGGGGCGCGGCGTCGGCCCGGCAGCGGGGGTCAGGAAATGTTCGGAGGTGGCGCTCATCGCGTTGTTCCTTCAGGTGTCGGTGGTGAGTACTGGGCGGCGCCGATGACACCGACGAAGCGCAGGCTGGGTGCCCCCAACGAGCGCGAGGCCGATGCCATCGAAATGGCCGGACAGGACCCGCATGGCCAGGTATCGCAGCAGGGTGCCGAAAGCGGCCACACGTGGTTGCGATGCGACTTTGCTCGTGGAGCGCGTCGATGTGTTGCGAAGGGATGGTGCCGAGCAGGCTCGGCACTACGAAAGCCGAGGAGAAGCAGGATCCTCGGGCCTCAGGCGCTGATGGCGAGCTTCTCGCGGTGGTACAGGCGCGCAGCCACCAGCCACAACAGCAATCCGAGGCCGAAGCCGGCGCCGAGATAGGCCGCCCACTGCTCGAACGAGATGGTCTCCGCGCGCAGCACCATGAGGATGGTCTGGTTCTGTGCCAGGAAGGGCACGGTGAACATCCACAACTGGTTCCTGACCGGGTTGATCAGCAGCACGATGGTGGGAATGATCGGCAGCAGCATCAGCACGCTCATGTAGCTCTGCGCCTCTTTCACCGACTTCACGCTGGCGGCGATCAGGGTCAGAAGGGTGGTGCCGATCAACACCATCGGCAGAAGGATCATCAGCAGCTTGAACATGGCCAGGAAGGACACGTCGACGCCGCGGAACGGGCCGGAACCGGCGAACTGGAAACTCAGCTTGAAGCTCAGCAGGATCAGCAGCAGGCTGAGCATGCCGAACGCGCAGGCGGCAGCGATCTTGCCGCTCATCAGCGCCTCACGGCTGGACGGCGTGGCCAGCAGCGGCTCCAGCGACTGCCGTTCGCGTTCGCCGGCGGTGACGTCGATCACCAGGTAGGCGCCGCCGAGGAACGCCGACAGGATCAGCAGGTAGGGCAGGAAGGCCAGCGCCATGCCGCGCCGCGCCTCCGGCGTGGACAGGTCGCGCCGCCCCGGCACCACCGCCTCGCCGAGCGCCGGATCGACGCCGCGTACCAGCAGGCGCAGCGTGCTCACCTGGCGGCTGTAGGCGCGCAGTGCGCCCACCACCCGCGGCATCGGGAGGCGCGAATCCTGGCGCGAGCTGTC
>DAOMOD010000048.1:0-22435 GCA_035444205.1 Lysobacteraceae bacterium | reverse complement strand
GGTCCGGGGGAAGCCCGGCGCAGACGCGAAGCGGCCGAACCCACCCGTGGGCGACTCGGGCGTGGTTCACGGACGCCAATGACCGCAAAGGAAAAGCGCACTTCTTTGCGTACTTTGCGTCCTTTGCGGACTGAAAGCTCTTCCCGAGTCCCGAGTCCCGCGACGTCACCGTCCCGCCCGCAGCGTCGCCTCGCCGTCGCCGATGCGCAGCAGGGCCGACATGCCGGGCTTGAGATCAAGGGCGAAGGTCTGTTCGCGGTCCCAGCCGTCCTCGCGGGGGCTGTCGCGCAGGCGCAGTTCGAGCGCATGGCGGCCGGCCGGCAGGGTCACCACGCGGTGCAGGTAGGCGCGGCCGTCGCGGTGCAGGCCGGCCGGGCGCACCGTCTCTGTCACCAGCACCGCGCCGTCGAGGACGATCTCCAGCACCGCCGGCGCGCGGGCCCGCTCGCAGACCTCGCGCACGCGCATGTTGGGCGGCAGCGCCATGCGCTCCTCCTCGCTCAGCACCCGGCAGGGCGCCATGCGCTGGGTCAGATGGGCCATGCTGAGCTTGAGCTCGCCGTGGCCGTGCGGCACCGGCGCATAGCTCGGCCACTGCGCGAGCAGGCCGACCGGCACGATCAGCGCCGCCCAAACGAGTGCCTGGCCGAACAGGCGCCGCGCGTCCATCAGGCCACCCGCTCGTCATCGGCCTCGCGCAGGGCGCGCAGGCGCTCGCGGAAGGCCTCGATGTCGGCGGCCAGCGCCTGGTGCTCGCCGGTCTTGCGCCAGGCCACCAGCAGGCGCTCGCGCGGCACCCGCTCGCGCAGCATGGGCGGGCGCTCGCGGGCGATGCGGGCCTCGGTCCAGCGGTCACCGAAGCGGTGCATGCAGTCGCGCTTGGCGCAGCCGGCGATCACCACACCTGCGAAGCCGGAGACCCTGAGTGCGTAGTCGATGGCCGAGGGCGGCAACATGCCGGCACAGGGCAGGTCCATGCGCGCGAGGCCGTGCTGGTCCAGCCGCGACGCTTCCGCGCCGTGGTCGCAGGCGACCAGCAGGATGGCGCCGGGAGTGGCTGCCGCAGGAAATTCCAGTCCGGCCTTGATCGCCGCCATCGAGGGCTCGGGCAGTTCGATACCGCTGCGCAAGGGTTCCTGCTTGCGGAACGGCGAGGACGAGGGGCAGGAGCCGGTGCAGATGCCACAGCCCACGCACAGCGCCGGGTCCACCTTCGCCTCCAGCTCCAGCCGCCGTCCGTCCGTGCGCGGCACCATGTCGATGGCGCCGTAGGGGCAGTCCTCGGCGCAGTAGCCGCAGCCGGTGCAGTCGGGCAGGTGCACGACTGCCACCGCCGGCCGCTGCGGCGCCCACAGCCACGGCAGCGCCGCGAGCAGCACGGTGACGCCCGTCAACAGGCCCCAGGTGGCCCAGGCCGAGGTGACGTCGAGCAGCGGATAGACGCCGAGGTACAGCCAGTCGAGCCGGAGCGAAGCCGGCACCATGTCGAGGTCGGCCGGCGGATGGCTTACGGCCGGGGCGATGAACGACAGCACCAGCAGCGCGCCCAGGCTTCCCGCCATCAGCACGCGCGGCGGGTTGATGTTGGGCAGGCGGATGCGCAGCAGGTGGAACCACAGCGCCATCACCAGGATGATCGGCAGACCGATCAGGTGGATGAAGGCGATCAGGGTGAAGAAGCGCTCGCTCACGCTTTCGTTGTCGAGGAAGTTGCGGCTCATCGGATCGGTGAACACCGGCAGCACATCGAACAGGCGCGCAGTGGACACCGCCACGTACTGCGCCATCTGGTCCCAGACCATCCAGTAGCCGGTGATGCCGAGCACGATCACGATCCAGATCAGCGGCACTCCGGTGAACCAGGAGAACCAGCGCACGCCGGTGTGCCGCCCACGCAGCCACTCGCGCAGCAGGTGCCCGCCCATGGCCAGCACCGCGGCATCGGAGGCGTAACGGTGCAGGCTGCGCATGATGCCGCCCAGCCACCACTGGGCGTGGGTCATGCGTTCGACGCTGGCGAAGGCGCCGGACAGGCTGGTTTCGTAGAAGACGAACAGGTAGATGCCGCTGACCAGGGCGATCCAGAAGAAATAGACGCACAACGCGCCGAGATGGTGGAAGGGATTGTGTTCGGAGCGGAATACGGCCGAGATCCGCGCCTCGATCCAGGCCAGTGCCCTCATGCCGTGCGTCTGCGACGTGCGCCGCGGACCTCCAGCAGCAGCCACAGGGCGACACCACCGATGAAGACCACGCCGATGAACATGCCAGCGAACAACGAATAGTCGAAATAGTAGCGGCCGGACTTGGGATCGTACACGGTGCAGAACAGACGCACACGATTCGAAACCCGCGTGAACAGGCCGTCGTCGCTGGCCGGGCGCCCCAGCACCAGGTCCTTGAGCGGCTCCACCAGCAGCGGTGTGTTGAACAGTTCGCCGTACACCTGGCGGTAGAGGATGCCGTCGCGGTCGAGCAAGCTCAACTGCACGGTGTGGTCGAAACCGCGCGGCGAGGCCACGCTGACGAAGCCGAGTTCCTCCATCAGCCGCGCCATCGCCTCGGCGTCGTCGCTGGCGAGGAAGTGCCAGTTCGGGTCGGAGATGCCGTGGCGGTTGGCGTAGGCGCGCAAGGCCTCGGGCGTGTCCACCGGCGTGTCGAAGCCGATGGTCAGCAAGGTGAAGCTTTCCGCGCCGAGTGCGGCGCGGGCGATCTGTGCCACCCGGTCGATATGGCGCGTGGTGACGCTGCACGCGTGCACGCAGGCGGTGAACACCAGACTGATGGCAACCGGCCTGCCCTCGAACTCCGACAGCCGGTGCGACTGCCCGCGGCTGTCGACAAAGGCCATGTCAGAGATGCGATTGCCGAGCGCTGCCTGGCTCAGCTCGATCGCCTGCTGCTGGATGTCGGGGTGCAGGGCAGCCGCCGGACCGGCGACCGACACGGTCGCGAACCACAGGCAGGCCATCGTGGCGCGCAGCGCACTCATGGCGCACCCTTCCCCGTAGGTCGAGGTAAGCGCAGCGCACCCCGACACGCACGGCACCAACCAAGCGCACACGTCGGGGTTCGTTCCTCACCCCGACCTACGACGGAGGCGTTCAGCCGCCCGCGCGCGAGCGCGTTCATGACCCACCGGATGCCAGGAACAGCGCAATCAGCAGCAGTCCAAGTTGAATGAGCGAGGCGCGGAAGGCACCCATGGCAGCCTTTGCCGAAGGCTCGCGCACCATGCGCAGGCCGCTCAGCAGCATCCAGCCGCTGCCCAGCAGGGTACCGAACCACACCAGCGGGTGCCCAAGACTCGCCGCCAGACCGAAGCTGCAAAGCACCAGCAACAGGGTATTGACCAACGCCCAGCGCGCGGCGACGGCGCGACCGCGGGTGACCGGCAGCATCGGCACACCGGCACGCCGGTAATCCTCGACGATGGCGATCGCCAGCGCCCAGAAATGCGAGGGTGTCCACAGGAACAGCACCGCCGCCAGCCACAGCACGGCAGGCTCCAGCACATTGCCGACGGCCGCGGCGCCGGCCAGCACGGCGAAACTGCCGGATGCGCCACCAATGACGATGTTCCACTCGGTACGACGCTTGAGCCACAGGGTATAGACCACCGAGTAGGTCAGCGCTCCGGCCAGCGTCATCGCGCCAGCCAGCGCGCCGAAGTGAAAACCCGCGAGCCCACTGCCGCCCAGCATCATGGCGGCGAACAGCGCCAGCCAGCGTGGCGCGTGCTCGATCTCGCCAGCGACGAAGGGACGCTCGCGGGTGCGGACCATGCGCGCGTCGATGTCGCGCTCGAAGTAGTGGTTGCAGCCGCCGGCGCCGCCAGCGGCGATCAGTACCGCAACCAGAAGCAGCAGGCTGTCGCCCGCCGCCGGCCAGCCCCCGGCCGCAACCAGGGCGCCGGCGAGCGCCGAGAACGCGATCGCCAGCCCGATCCTCAGCTTGAACAGGGCCATCCCCAGCTTGAGGATCGAGGGCAGCGATGCCGGCATCACCGGCACCGCCCGCCCTGCGGTGGCCTGGCCGCCGCGCTCCATTACGCGATCTTCCACAGCGTCGCGAGGTACGCGTAGTTGATGACGTAGTACACGACGAACACCAGCATCAGGAACATCGCCAGCACGAAGGTGCCCGGTGTCGCCAGTCCCTTCATGCCGATGCTGCCGTGACTGCCCAGCGCCTCGGCCGGACCGCGCTTCAGGAGACCGGGACGGCGTGTGCTGTAGTCGGCGGGAATGTCCTTGCGCTTGCCGAAGAAGATGGTGCCGACCATGATCAGCACGAAGGCCGCGCCACCCGTCACCGCCATGATCGCGCTGATGCCGTTCAGGCCCATCATGGTGTAGGCCATGCCCGGGTACGCCCATTCGAAGGCCGAGCCGGTGAAGGCCATGTCCCAATGGCGACGCGACACGCCGAGCGTGCCGGCGCCCATCATGAAGAAGGCCTGCAGCGCCGTTCCGATGCCGAACAACCAGGGCTGCCAACTGGCCAGCTTCGGCCAGATCAGCTCGCGACGGAACAGCACCGGTACCAGCCAGAAGCTCAACGCCATGAAGGCCAGCGTGGTGCCCAGCGCCACCGTGCCGTGGAAGTGGCCGGGCACGTAGATGGTGTTGTGGATGAGGAAGTTGATCTGTTCCACACCCATCACCACCCCGGAGATGCCGCCGATGAAGCCGAAGCCGACCAGCGACAGGAACATGCCGGAGAAGGCCGGATTGCCCCAGGGCGCCTTGCGCAACCATTCGAACAGCCCGCGGTTCAGGCCCTTCCTGCGCTGCGCCACCTCGATCGATCCCGGTACGGTCAGGCCATGGATCAGGCTCGCCAACACGGCCAGGTACATGGCGTAGCTGGTGTTGAAGATCTTCCACTCGGTGCCGACGCCCGGATCCACCAGCAGGTGGTGGGCCGAGGCGATGGAGATGAACATGATGTAGAGCAGGAAGGCGCCGCGGCTGACCTTCTCCGACATCGGCCGCGCGCCGAACACGATCGCGGCGATGGCGTACCACACCGCCACCTGGGCGGCCACATTGATCTGCTGCGAGGAGTGGCCCATGCCCCACCACACCAGGCGGTACATCAGCGGGTCGATCTCGCTGATGTAGCCGACCGACCACAGGAAGGTGGGGATCAGGATGATGGCGCCGGAGGCGATGGTGAACACCGCGATGATGGCGGCGGTCAGAGCCCCGAAGGTCACCAGCGGAATCGAGCCTTCATAGGTGCGCTCGTCGCGGGCGATGACCAGGGTACCGAAGAAGATGAAGGTGCCGATCAGCGCCCCCACCGCGAACAGGATCAGTCCGAGATAGAAGTGCGGCGCGGCCGGCATCGGCACGTAGGAGGTCATCATCACCGACGAGCCTCCCTGCAGGATGGCCACCGCGGCGATCGCGGCGCCGCCCAGCATCAGCCCGAAGCCGACCCAGGCCACCCTGGGCATCGCCAGGCGGCATCTCAGCAGCACCGCCGAACAGAAATACAGCAGGGCGATCTCGAAAAAGATGATCCAGACCAGCAGCGTGACGATGCCATGGCCGGTCAGCACCTGATAGAAGCGAGCGGCATCGAGGATCTGCAGGGCCGGCCAGCGCGTCAGCGCCACCAGCAGGCCAAGAAATCCACCCACCGCCAGAAACACCACGGCGGCGATGGCATTGGCCTTGATCAGCGATTCCGCGGACTTGTGCCAGACAAGCCCCGTCTCGGGGCAGGTTCGAAATAGTGGTTTCATCGTTCGTTCCCCGGACTCAGTTGTCGACCACGTACAGCTTGCCGAGCATGGCGTGGTGCAGGATTCCGCAGTACTCGTTGCACACCAGTGCGTACTCGCCGCTGATCGTGGGCGTGATGGTCAGCACCATGTCGTAGCCCGGCAGGATCTGGACATTGACGTTGATCGGCTGGATCGACAGCCCGTGCTGCCAGTCGGCGGAAGACACATGCAGGCGATAGGTCTCGCCCTTTTGCAGTTCCAGGACCGGGTACCACTCCCACAGGCGGGCGAGCAGGTAGATATCGCTGCCGGCGGGCGGACGCACCACCGGAATCATGCGGTCGGTCTCGTGGCGCACCGTGTGCTGTTCGACCATCTCGCCGACCTTGGCGGTGAAGGCCTGCGGCGTGGTGCGGTAGGCTTCGCCGGAGTAGTTCTGTTCTCCGTACACGTGCCAGTACGGCATCATGAAGAACATGATCAGGCACCACACCAGGGCGATGACGATCCATACCGTCTCGACGCGGTCGATCGGCTGTTTCCACCAGACCTTCTCGGCGGGGGGTAGCAAGGAACTCATGGTGTTCTCCTCCCGGCGTCAGGGACTCAAGGGAATGGAAACGATCTCCATCACGCCCCACAGGATGTAGAACACCGTGGGAATCGTGACGCCCAGAAACAGCAGCAGGAACGGGTTGTCCAGCACCCGCTGCATGGCCGGGATCGGCTCGTGTTCGGGCAGCTCGTGCCCGGGATCGGTGGTATCGATATCGCTCATCGCAGGTCCCCTTTTCGTGGGTTGGCATGCCTGCGGAAAGCTTGCTGCCGACGGCGCGGGGCTGTAACTGATCCAGGTCAAGAGGAAAGCCGAGGAAGACCGGGACCACGGGACCCGGGACCCGGGGAGAAGCATCGCGGCGCTGACGCATTCTCTTGAGCGGGCCTTCACCGCGCTTTGTCGCTTACCGAAACAAGCAAACGCCGGAACTCACGAAGCGCTTGCCACTTGCGAGCTGTTCCGGGTCCCGGGTCCCGGGTCCCGTGGTCCCGGCTCTATACGGGTCCCGAGTCCCGGCTCTCAAGCTTGATCCCGATCAAGGCCAACCGCCGCGCCCACCCTTAGGCTTGCACGCAACCTGCACCACGGATGTACCGATGAGAGCGACCCTTTCCACCTTGCTGCTGGCGGCCCTGCTGGTCGGTTGCATGCCGGCGCCGCCGCCCGAGGATCCACACCGCTTCGTGCTGCTCGATGCGCAAGGGCAACCGCGGGCCAATGGCAATGACCATCACTGCGTGTTCGACAGCGCTACCCAGCTTACCTGGGCGGTCCCGCGTGCCGGCGATGCGCTGCACGATGCCGCGCACCGCTACACCTGGTTCAGCGAGGATCGTGCGCAGCATCTCGGCGAACCCGGCGTCGCGGGTGGCGGTGACTGCGCACTGGAGCGCTGCGACACGCACGGGTTGCTGGCCGCGGTGAATGCGGCCGGCCTCTGTGGCCATCACGACTGGCGGTTGCCCACCCACGAGGAAGCGATCATGCTCGGCAAGCGCCACGGCGAGGCCGCGCTGGGCATGCACCCGCGTCTGTTTCCCGATGCGAAGGGCGGGGAGGTGTGGACCGCCACCACTTTCCGCCTCTACCCGCAGAGCGCTTGGGCCTACAATCCGGGCAACGCGCTCGACCGCGCCGACTTGAAGACCCAAGCCAAGGGTGTGCGCCTGGTGCGTGGCACCCTGGTGCTGCCGCGCAGGAGATGAAGGACTTGAACGCCACCCGCAACGAGAGGGCGATCGGCTACTGGCTGCTCGCCTGCTGTGCCGTCCTGCTGGCCCTGGTGATGCTGGGCGGGGCCACCCGCCTGACCGGCTCGGGCCTGTCCATCGTCGACTGGCGCCCGGTCACCGGCGTGCTGCCGCCCATGAACGAAACCGCCTGGCTGGTCGAGTTCGACAAGTACCGGCAGAGCCCGGAGTACCAGAAGGTCAACCGCGGCATGTCGCTCGACGAGTTCAAGACGATCTTCTATTACGAGTACTGGCATCGCGTGCTGGCGCGCCTGCTGGGACTGGTTTTCGCCCTGCCGCTGGCCTGGTTCTGGCTGCGCGGGCGCATACCGCGCCACCTGCGCTGGCCGCTGCTCGGGCTGCTTGCGCTCGGTGCGGCGCAGGGCTGGATGGGCTGGTTCATGGTGCAGAGCGGGCTGGTCGACATCCCGCGCGTCAGCCCCTACCGCCTCGCCGCGCACCTCAGTCTGGCCCTGGTCATCTATGCCGGCATGTTCTGGCTGGCGCTGAAGCTGCTGTGGCCGCAGGCGCAGGCAGGGACACGCAGCCGTGCTTTCCCCGCCCTGCTGACCCTGGTGGCCTTCACCATCCTTTCCGGCGCCTTCGTCGCCGGCCTCAAGGCCGGCTACGTCTACAACACTTTCCCGCTGATGGACGGCCGCCTGGTACCGACCGGGGTACTGTACCTGGAGCCGGCCTGGCGCAACTTCTTCGAGAATCCGGCCACCGTGCAGTTCATGCACCGCTGTCTCGCCATCGGCACCCTGCTGGCGGTGCTCGCCGCCTGGCTGGTCGGATGGCGACGCCTCGCACCCGGCCCGGCCCGATTCGCCCTGCATGCCCTCCTGGCCATCACCCTGATGCAGGTCGCGCTCGGCATCGCCACCCTGCTGCTGTACGTGCCGGTGTGGCTGGGCACCCTGCATCAGGGCGGTGCAGTGATCGTGCTCAGCGCCGTGCTGGTGCTGGGGCACGTGGTGCGTTCGCGGGCGGCGCTGGGCGACGTGCGCAATGCAACCGGTCCCGGACTCGAAGCAGGGGAGGACGCGTCCAGAAGCCACGCCCTGTAGGAGCGCACCCTGTGCGCGACCGTCCCGTCGCACCGATGTCGCGCCCTCGTCGCCCACAGGGTGGGCTCCTACAACAGCGGCGCCCTGTAGAGCGCACCTCGTGCGCGACCGTCCCCTCGATCGCTGCCGTACCCAGGTCGCCCACAGGGTGGACTCCTACAACAACCGAGCCCTGTAGGAGCGCACCCTGTGCGCGACCGTCCCTTCGCATCGGCGGCGCGCCCGGGTCGCCCACAAGGTGGGCTCCTACAGGTGTTGCGCCCGGGTCGCTCTAGCGCTTCGCCACGCGCTGCGCCTCGGCGAAGATCCCGCGCAGGATGCGTATCTCGCGCGCGTCCAGCTCGGCGCGCTGGAACAGCCGCCGCAGGCGGCGCAGGACGATGTCCGGGGATCGGCCCTTGTGGAAATCGATGTCCTCAAGCATGTCCGTCAGATGCCCGAACATGCCCTCAAGCTCCGCCAGGCTGGCCGTGGCACGTGGTCGCTCGCTGAAGGCGGCGGTCGGTTCATCGCCGCGCGCCAGCACCGCCATGCGCAGTTCGTAGCACAGCACCTGCACTGCCTGCGCCAGATTGAGCGAGCTGAAGCCCGTCACCGACGGTATGCACACGGCGCCGTGACAGCGTTCCAGTTCGATATTGGTCAGTCCGACGCGTTCGCTGCCGAACACCAGCGCCACCTGCTCGCCGTCCTCGGCACGGCGCAGCAGCTCGCCGGCCGCCTGGCGCGGATCGAACTCGGGCAACGACACGCCACGGCGACGCGCGGTGCTGCCGAGTGCGAAGCGGCAATCGGCAAGCGCGGCATCGAGATCGGTGTGCACGCGCGCCGTTTCCAGCAGGTCGTCGGCACCGGAGGCGAGCGCGGTGGCCTCCTCGTGAGGGAAAGCCTGCGGGTTCACCAGGACCAGGCGCGACAGGCCCATGGTCTTCATGGCGCGCGCGGCGGCGCCGACATTGCCGGGGTGCGAGGTGCCGACCAGCACCAAGCGAAACTGGGAGTTCAGGTTCATGGGTGGCTGATGGCGTTGCGTCGATCTGCTAACCTTCGCCGCCGTCGCCCGGCGCGGCACCGTTCTTTCTCAAGGTGGGATGCCCCCATGCTCAAGCCTGCGGTCAATGTGGCCGTGAAGGCCGCTCGTGCGGCCGGAAACGTCATCGTACGCAACCTCGACCGCGTCCACAGCCTGGACGTGACGACCAAGCGCCGTCACGACTACGCCAGCGATGTCGATCGCCAGGCCGAGCAGGTCATCGTGCGCGAACTGCGCCATGCCTGGCCGCGCTGCGCCATCCTCGGCGAGGAAGGCGGTGCCAGCGGTGCCAAGGATGCGCGCCAGACCTGGGTCATCGACCCGCTGGACGGCACCAGCAATTTCCTGCGCGGCATTCCGCACTTCGCGGTGTCAATCGCCATGATCGAGGGCGGCGAGATCCAGCATGGGGTCATTTTCGATCCGCTGCGCAACGAGCTGTTCACCGCCAGCCGCGGCAGCGGCGCCCAGCTCAACGGCCGCAAGTTGCGCGTCGGCGAGCGACTGTCGCTGGAGAACACCGTGATCGCCACCGGTTTTCCGTTCCGCCAGCCCGAACACCTGCCCGCGCATCTCGCCATGGTCGGCAACGTGCTGGGCGAGGCCGAGGACATCCGCCGCGCAGGTTCCGCCGCGCTCGACCTCGCCTGGGTCGCCTGCGGGCGCCTCGACGGCTTTTTCGAGATCGGCCTTGCACCCTGGGACATCGCCGCCGGTGCGCTGCTGGTGCGCGAGGCCGGTGGGCGCTGCGCCGACTTCCGCAACGGCGAGAACTACATGGCCTCCGGCAACATCATCGCCGCCAACGTCAAGCTCTGCGACGCCCTGTACAAGGCCATCGAACCCGCCCTTACCCCCGCCCTGCTGCGAAGCTGAGCCGAAAAACCTGGAGGAGCCGTCCATGTCCGAACATCGCGCCACCGTGCACTGGCAACGCGGCGAGGCCGCTTTCGACTACGAATCCTATTCCCGCGACCATGCCTGGGACTTCGGCCACGGACTGACCGTGCCGGCCTCGGCGGCGCCGGACTTCTTCGGCAGCGCCGAGCGCTGCGACCCGGAGAAGGCCCTGGTGGCGGCACTGTCGTCCTGCCACATGCTGACCTTTCTCGCCATCGCCTCGAAGAAGGGCTTCGTGGTCGACGACTACCACGACGAGGCCGTCGGCGTCCTGGAAAAGAACACCGAAGGGCGCCTGGCGGTGACCCGCGTCACCTTGCGCCCGCGCATCACTTTCGGCGGCGACCGAACGCCATCCGGCGACGAGATCCAGCGCATGCACGAGAGTGCGCACCGCGGCTGCTTCATTGCCAACTCGGTGCGCACCGAGGTGACCGTCGCCACGGATTGATCCGGGGCGTGAGGCAGGCGCATGCACATGCTTCACTGCAAGCTCACCCGGGCAGGTGACAATGGAGCGCAGTTCGGGTGAGCGGCCTGCTCACCCCGCCAACGATGGGCATCGCGTGAGTTCGCAACCACCGGGATACTTGAAACGCCTCGGCGTCGCCGTGCTGCGCTGGTTCGACGCCGGCGCCGGCGGCGAGGTCGGTACGACGCGCAGCGAAGGCATCGACTGGCCACGCGTGCTGCCCTTCATCGGCATGCACGTGGCCTGTTTCGGCGTGATCTGGGTGGGCTTTTCCTGGTTCGCCCTGTGGACAGCGCTGGCGCTGTACGCCCTTCGCATGTTCGCCATCACCGGCTTCTATCACCGCTACTTCTCGCACAGGAGTTTCAGGACTTCACGGGTGGCGCAGTTCGTCTTCGCAGTACTGGGCGCGGCGGCGGTCCAGCGCGGGCCGCTGTGGTGGGCGGCGCACCATCGCCACCATCACCGTCATTCCGATACCGATCTCGATCCGCATTCGCCACGTCACGGCTTCCTGCGCAGCCATATGGGCTGGTTCCTCAGCCGCGCGAGCTTCGCCACCGACGAGCGTGCGGTGCGCGATCTCTGCCGATATCCGGAATTGCGCCTGCTCGATCGCTTCGACATCGTCGTACCGGTGCTGCTGGCGACGGGCCTGTACCTGCTCGGTGCCCACCTCGCGCAAACGGCGCCGCATATGGGTACCGACGGCCCGCAGCTCCTGGTGTGGGGCTTCTTCGTCTCCACGGTGGCGCTGTTCCATGCCACGGTGACCATCAACTCGCTGGCGCACCGCTATGGCTCGCGCCGCTTCGACACCCGCGACGACAGCCGCAATCACTGGCTGCTGGCGCTGATCACCTTCGGCGAGGGCTGGCACAACAACCACCATCACTTCCCGGGATCGGCGCGCCAGGGTTTCCGCTGGTGGGAGATCGACCTGACCTGGTACCTGCTGCGCCTGCTGGCCCTGTTCGGCATCGTCTGGGACCTGAAACCGGTGCCGGTCGGCCTGGTCAGGCACAAGTCCTAGTCACTCATGCGCATCGCCGTCGTCGGATCGGGCATTGCGGGCCTTGGCGCCGCCTGGCTGCTGTCGCGGCAGCACGAGGTGGTGCTGTTCGAGGCCGAGGACAGACTCGGTGGACACACCCACACCCACGATATTGAACTTCCGTCCGGCCGCTACGCGGTCGATTCCGGCTTCATCGTCTTCAACCGCGATCATTACCCGCTGCTGAGCCGCCTGTTCGCGCAGCTCGGAGTGGCCTCGCAAGCGACCACCATGAGCTTTGCGCTGCGCAACGACCGCAGCGGACTGGAGTACAACGCCACCAGCCTGCCGCAACTGTTCGTGCAGCGGCGCAACCTGGTGTCGCCGCGCTTCTGGAGCATGCTGCGCGGGATCGCGCGTTTCTACGCCGAGGCGCCTGCCCTGCTGGATCACCCTGGCCCCGGCCCGACCGTGACCGAGTTCCTCGACCAGGGTCGCTATCCCGATGCCTTTCGCGACGATCACCTGGTGCCGATGGCATCGGCGTTGTGGTCGTCGCCTTCCCAAGCCATCCTCGACTTCCCGATGAAGTACCTGGTCGCCTTCATGGCCAACCACCAGATGCTGCAGATCCGCGGGCGCCCCGAGTGGCAGGTCGTGCGTGGCGGCTCCTCCTGCTACGTGCGTGCGCTGAGTCGGGACTGGCCGGTGCAGGTCCGGCTGTCGGCGCCGGTGCTGCGCGTGACACGCCATGGCGACGACGTCGAGGTGGCAACGATGAACCACAGCGAGCGCTTCGACCAGGTGGTGCTGGCCTGCCACAGCGACCAGGCGCTGGCCATGCTCGCCGATCCCAAGGACGCCGAACGCGAAGTGCTCGGCGCGATCTCCTACCAGCGCAACGAGACCGTGCTGCACACCGACGAAAGCCTGCTGCCGCGCCGGCGCCGCGCCTGGGCGGCCTGGAACGCGCTGGTGCCGGTTGACGAAAGCGCGCAGTGTACCGTCACCTACTGCATGAACCTGCTGCAATCGCTGGACGCACCGGTCACGTTCAACGTGACGCTCAACCGCAGCGAGGCGATCGATCCGGACAAGGTACTGGCGCGCATGGTCTACCATCACCCCGTGTACAGCCATGCTGCCGTGGCCGCGCAGCGCCGCCGCCATGAGATCAGTGGGGTCTGGCGCACCTGGTACTGCGGTGCCTATTGGGGATTTGGTTTCCACGAAGATGGACTGCGCAGCGGCGTCGAAGTGGCGCGGGCGCTGGGAGTTGAATGGCCGTGACCGTGTGCCACCCCCATCACCCGATTGTCAGCTCGGGACATCCGCGATGCGCCGCGCAAGCAGGCCATCGTCGCGCAATGAACTGTAGGAGCGGCGATAGACGCTCCGATCGAGGCGCTGATCGCGGCTTTCGCCGCTCCTACAGAGGAACCGAGGCCCGTCCATGGTGAACAGCGCGGTCTACGAGGGCTGGGTGCGGCACCGGCGCCATGCGCCGTTTCCGCACGCGTTCCGCTACCGGCTGGCGCAACCGTTTCTCGATCTCGACGAGATCGACCAGGCGCTGGCGAGCAACCGCTGGTTCTCGCGCGAACGCGGCAACCTCGGCGTATTCCGCCGCAGCGACTACCTGGGGAATGCCGACCAGCCATTGGCCGAGGCGGTACGTGCGCGCGTCGCCGAGCACACCGGATCGCAACCCGCCGGCCCGATCCGTCTGCTCGCCCACTTGCGCTACTTCGGCCATTGCTTCAATCCGGTCGCCTTCTACTACTGCTACGCGGTCGATGGCGAGACGCTCGACACCATCGTCGCCGAGATCACCAACACACCGTGGAAGGAACGCCATGCCTACGTGCTGCCGGTTGCCGAGGGCGAGCCTCACGGCAGCGCCCTGCATTTTTCCTTCGACAAGCGCTTCCATGTGTCGCCGTTCCTGCCCATGGAGCGCCGCTATCACTGGCGCCTGCAGACTCCTGGCGAACACCTGCGCGTCCACATGGAGGTCCTAGATGGCGACGCCCGCCAGTTCGATGCCACCCTGGTCATGCGCCGCCGGGCGCTCGATCGCGCCGGCCTGAATCGCTGCCTGTGGCGTTTCCTGCCGATGACCCTCAAGGTCGTCTCGGCGATCCATTGGCAGGCCTTCTTGATCTGGTGCAGACACAATCCGGTCTACGATCACCCTGGAAAATCGCGGAATCCCCTGAGATGAGCCAGACCCATCGACAAGACGTCGCCCCGCTCCCGGCCGATCTGCCCGATCCGGGCACCCTGGCCGTGCGTGGCATGGACCGCCTGCTCAGACGGCGCCTGCTGAACCTGATGGGGGCCCTGCGCGACAGCCGGCTTACCCTGATCGATGGTCATGAACGCTTCAAGCTGGGCCAGGCCGCCAATCACGCAGGCGACACCCTGCACGCCACCGTGACCGTCCGCCATCCGGCGTTCTGGCGCCAGGTGGCTCTGGGCGGCAGCGTCGGTGCCGGCGAGGCCTACATGGACGGTCACTGGGGTGTGGACGACCCGGTGGCGCTGGTGCGCATGCTGGTGCGCAACCGCGACCTGCTCGACGCCATGGAAACCGGCACGGCACGATTCGCCACCACCCTGCTCAAGGGCTGGCACGCGTTGCGTCGCAATACGCGTCGCGGATCGCGGCGCAACATCGCCGAGCACTACGATCTCGGCAACGCACTGTTCCGCCTGTTCCTCGACGACAATCTGATGTACTCCTCAGCCGTATTCGTCGCCCCGGCGGAAACGTTGGAGCAGGCGCAGACGCGCCGCCTCGACATGATCTGCCGCAAGCTCGAGCTCGGCCCGGACGACCACGTGGTGGAACTCGGCACCGGCTGGGGTGGCTTCGCCCTGCACGCCGCCGGCCGCTACGGCTGCCGTGTGACCACCACCACCATCTCGCGCGAGCAGTTCGAACTGGCCTCGGCCAGGGTGCGCGAGGCGGGACTCGCCGATCGCGTCACCGTGCTGCTGTCCGACTATCGCGACCTCGACGGCCAATACGACAAGCTGGTGTCGATCGAGATGATCGAAGCCATCGGCCACCAGTACCTCGATACCTACTTCGCCAAACTGCAGGGCCTGCTGAAACCCGAGGGCATGGCGCTGATCCAGGCCATCACCATCGAGGACCACCGCTACCGCAAGGCGCTGCGCGAAGTGGACTTCATCAAGCGCCACATCTTTCCGGGCAGCTTCATTCCCTCGGTCAGCGCCATGACAGCGGCCATGGCGAGGTCCAGCGATCTGCGCCTGTTCCATCTGGAGGACATCGGTCCCAGCTACGCGCTGACCCTGCGCGAATGGCGACGACGATTCCTGGCGCGCCTCGACGAGGTACGCGCCCTCGGCTTTCGCGAGCGCTTCATCCGCATGTGGGATTTCTACCTCGCCTACTGCGAGGGCGGCTTCCACGAGCGCTCCATCGGTAACGTGCACATGCTGCTCACCCGCCCGCGCTGTCGCCGCGCCAGCATCGTCCTGCCGACATGAGACTGGCGCTCAATGCCGTGCTTTTCCAGCTCACCTGGATCGCCGCGGTCGCCGGCGCCGGGCATGGCCTGTGGTGGCCGGGCCTTGTGGTGCTGGCCGTGCTCGCCGCCTTCGAACTGCGCGCTCCGGCCACGCGCGGGGCCGACCTCAGGCTGCTTGCCTGGGCCCTCGGCATCGGTCTGCTGGTGGATACGCTCTGGGTGCAGAGCGGCATGCTGAGCTTCGCCACGCCGCTGCCCTGGGACGGCCTGGCGCCGGTGTGGATACTGGTGCTTTGGTGCGGTTTCGCGCTGACCCTGAACCACTCGCTGAGGGTACTCAGGCGCCATCCGGCCTGGGCCGCGGCACTGGGTCTCATCGGCGGACCGCTGGCCTACTGGATTGCGGTTTCGGCCTGGGGCGCGGCGCAGTTCCACTGGCCTCTGTGGCAGGCGTTGCTCGCATTGGGCCTCGCCTGGGGCGCACTGATTCCCTTGCTTCTTCGTCTCGCGCCCGGTTCGCCGGCTCCTATGCCGCGTTCAAACGCCCAAATGATGGCGGCGCCGCGCCGGTGCACGCCTGAGGTGAGCATGCCTTACGAAATCGTGGTCGTGCTGCTGGCGAGCGTGGTGGTCATGGCCGTCATGTGGGAACTGCAGCGGCGCACGCGCAACAGCGGCTACGTCGACGTAGCCTGGTCGGCGCTGATGGCCGCTGCCGCGGTCTGGTACAGCGCCACCGGCGACGGCGCACTGGTGCCGCGTCTGCTGTTGGCCCTGCTTGGCGGCATCTGGGGTTCGCGCCTGGCCCTGCACCTCCTGGCGAGGGTGCTGCGCGAGCCCGAGGACGGCCGCTACCGGCAGTTGCGCGAACATTGGCAGGACAGCCAACCGAAGCAGTTTCTGTTGTTCCAGGGTCAGGCCCTCCTGGTAGTGCTGTTTTCGCTGCCGTTCTGGGTGGCGGCGCAGAACCCGGTGCAGGGCTTCACGCCATGGCTGCTCGCGGCGCTGGCGATCTGGGTGATTGGCCTCGGCGGCGAAGCACTGGCCGACCATCAGCTGGCTGCGTTCCGCGAACGGCCCGGCAACCGCGGCCAGACCTGCCGCAGCGGCCTGTGGCGCTACAGCCGCCATCCCAACTACTTCTTCGAGTGGGTGCACTGGTTCGCCTACCCGCTGCTCGCCATCGGCGCCCCCATGGCATGGCTGGCATGGCTCGGCCCGGTGCTGATGCTGGTGGCGCTGCGCTTCATCACCGGCATCCCGTTCACCGAGGCCCAGTCCCTGCGCTCGCGCGGCGACGACTATCGACGTTACCAACGCGAGACCAACGCGTTCTTTCCCTGGTTTCCCAGGGAGGGAGCGGGGAGTGGGGAGCCGGGAGCGGGGAAGAAGAATTCGTGACATCCCACTGCCGCCGCCCGAAATCGCCTCGTCGGCCTCATGACGCTTGCATGGAAACTCACCACGTTCGCCGCACTGCGCGAGAGTGACGATGCCTGCTTTCCCCTGCTCCCTGCTCCCTACGCCCTGCTCCCCATGACGCGCGAATCCCTGCCCGTCCGTCTCGCCGAATCCGGCTGGATCCCCGACGCCCTGTTGCGCTTCGGCATCCGCCGTCTGTGTGCGCAACGCCTGCGCGAAGAACGTGCGGACGATGCCGAGCGCGCCTGGGAGCGCTACACCCGCCTGATCGATGAGCTGCGGCACAGCCCCGTGGCCATCCACACCGACGCCGCCAACGCACAGCACTACGAGGTGCCGCCGCGCTTCTTCGAGCTGTGCCTGGGCCGACGCCTGAAGTATTCGAGCTGCTACTTTCCAGCCGGCATCGACAGTCTCGACCGCGCCGAGGAGGCGATGCTGGCGCTGTACGGCGAGCGCGCCGAACTGGCCGACGGCCAGGACATCCTCGAACTCGGCTGCGGCTGGGGTTCGCTGACCCTGTGGATGGCCGAACGCTTCCGGCATGCGCGCATCACCGCGGTATCCAACTCGCGCCCGCAACGCGCGTTCATCGAGGCGCGCTGCCGCGAGCGCGGCATCGGCAACGTCCGTGTCATCACCTGCGACGCCAACCGGCTGGAGCTGGACGCGGCGAGCTTCGACCGCTGCGTATCGATCGAGATGTTCGAGCACATGCGCAACTACGAGACGCTGATGGGCCGCATCGCCCACTGGCTGCGGCCGGGCGGCAGGCTGTTCGTGCACATCTTCTGCCACCGCGAGCTGATGTACCCCTTCGAAACCGAGGGCGACGACAACTGGATGGGGCGCCACTTCTTCACCGGCGGCCTGATGCCCTCGGCGGACACCCTGTTGTGGTTCCAGAACGGCCTGCGCATCGAGCGCCAATGGCGTCTGTCCGGGCAGCACTACCAGAAGACCGCCAATGCCTGGCTGGCCAACCAGGACCGCCACCGCGACGAAGTGCTCCAGGTACTGGGCGAGGCCTACGGCAAGGCGCAGGCGCGGCTATGGCAGCAGCGCTGGCGCATGTTCTGGGTGGCTTGCGCGGAGCTGTTCGGCTATCGGGACGGCCACGAGTGGCTGGTGGGCCACTACCGCTTCGTCAAGCCCGTCACCTGAGCACCGGAGCGAATGCGGACCTACTCGGCGACCTGGTACTTGACGGTCTGAGGGACCACCGGCGCTTCGATCACGGCCTCGTCCGGCATCGGCGACGCCTCGGCCAGCGCGACTGCGTCGATCAGGTCCTCGGTCTCGGGATCATCCGCCACCACCGGCTCGGCCATCACTACCCGTGCACCCATGCTGGCCAGCCAGGCGTCGAATTCGGCCGCAGTGAGCTTCTTGCCACTGTCCATGTTGAATCGATGCGCCGTGTCGAACGGCGTACGCGGGATTCGCACCGGCGGACGCGGCCCAACCTCGACCTGCATCGTACCGGCTTCGAAACCGTTGGTGGACACCACGGTGTCCATGCCGGCCACCCCGTCTTCGATGGTGGTCGATTTGGCCTGAAGCGGCGCGAACGCAAGCAGCAGGACGGGAAGAGCGAGGGCGGCGTACGGCTTCACGGCGTGTGACTCGGGAACCGGGGCGCTCAAGACTACGCCCCGTCCCAGCCTGTAGCAAGGTTCTGTTCAGCTTTCCCGCTTCCCGCATCCTGCAAAAGGAAAGCCCCGCCAAGGCGGGGCTTTCCGGGTTGACGCCTGGGTGCCGCCGATCAGTCGTTGCGAACGCGCAGTTCGGTCCGACGGTTCTCCTCACGGCCCTCGCGGGTCGCGTTGGAGGCGATCGGCTGGGTCAGGCCGTAGCCCACCCAGTTGAGGCGGTCGGCGGCGATGCCGTTGTTCACCAGGTAATCGAAGACCACCCGGGCGCGGCGCTCGGACAGGCCCTGGTTGTACTCGGCGCTGCCGATGTTGCAGGTATGGCCGGCCACTTCGACGCGGATCGGCTCGTACTGCTTGAGGATCTTCACCGCCTCGTTCAGGGTGTCGATCGACTCCGGCCGCAACGTCGACTTGTCGAAATCGAAGTTGACGCCACGCAGGTCGATGACCACATCGATCGGACAGCCATCGGGACCGACGATCTGGCCAGGCCGGGCCGGCGGGCACGGCGGCTCCGGAGTCACCTCCGGTACCACTTCCGGGGGCGGCGGCGGGGGCGGCGGGGGCGGCGGGGGCGGAGGCGGCGCGCCACGGCCGAGCGCCACGGTCACGCCCAGCGAGGCGATGAAATCGGAGAAGTAGTCCTCGCCAGGGATCGTGCGATCGTTCATGTCGAAGCGATAGCCGATTTCGGTGCGCAGGTTGACGCGGTCGCTGATCTTGGCCTGCAGGCCGCCACCGACGTGGGCGGCGGCATTGGTGCCGCTGATGCGTCCTGTGGCGAGCGGCGTGCGGTGACGCAACGCGCCCACGCCCCAGCTCAGGTATGGGCGCCACACCGCGTTGTCGGTGAAGAAGTGGCGGCTGGTGAGCCTGAGTTCCTGGTTGCGCCACTGCTGCGGCGCTCCGTGAAAATGGCCCTCGTCGTGATTGAAGGACAGCTCCAGGGACCAGTCGCGGCTGAAGTATTTTCCAAGGCCCACCGCGTACAGGGCGTGGTCCTTGATCCCGCGGTCGTTGTCGGCCCAGACATTGCCAAGCGTTCCGGAAACGTACCAACGGTCGTCGAAATCGTCGCTGGCGAAGGCGCCGGAAGCCACAAGCCCCAGCGCGAGGAGTGCTGCAAGGCGATTGCGGATCATGTTGGACTCCTTTTTCTTGGTTGGATCGGGCGCAGCGGTTGCCACGCCCGAGAACCGGGTACAAGTCCCGGAGGTCCCGATCATACTCGCAAAGTAACGCTATTTTAACGGCGCACCGTGGCCAAACGGTGGCAAGGGGGGTATTCGTTCAGGTTCATGAACTTCCCTGTCCGGGTTCCGGCCCGCCTTGTCGCGGCACCTGATCGGGATGGCGATCCATGCGCGAACAGACCCATGAAACGACGTACGGGGCCTCGTCCGGACCAGAAGGGTCGCCTGCCAGCGCAGATTCTGCTGCACACGGGAGGACGCCAGGTGGCCGCCAAGCGCCGCCAGCAGCACCGGACTGGCCACGTCGCAACGCTTGCGGTGACAGATCGGGTAGTCGCCGGGCGGCATCGCATGGACGATCTCATCCTTGTTCGCCGGGTCGGCCGCGGATCGTGGACTGCTCAGAACCCGCCCTTCTCCGGCGGCTGCGTCCAGCATTCGGGGCGGGGTCGCCAGGCGTCGGCGTCGCCAGCACCGAGGAACGAAGCCACGAATGCGCCGAGATCCACGCCCAGCACTTCGCGTGCGGCGGCCTTGCCCCCATCGCTGCGCTGCGCGGCCAGCGCGAAATCCTCGAAACGCGTCCAGTCGCTGCTCATGGCATCGACGATGATTCGGCCAAGGTCGTAGGACAACTCGTTGCCCTCGTCGGGCCGCAGATAGGACTGGCCCGACCAGAAGCCCTGGATCAGCGGCGGCGTCCAGAAGGCACGGTGCCGGCGCACCAGTTCGCGGCGATCCCAGACCGTGGCGCCGTCGCCGGCAAGACGATGCTCGGCGTTCACCGCGATGCCCTCGTTGAGCCAGGTCGGTAGCGGCAGGTGCGTCACCATGGCGTGCGACATCTCGTGCACGATCACCGGCTCCACGGCGTGCAGATCCTGGTCCACCGACACGAAATGGGCGCAGCCGGCACTGATGAACATGCCACTGCTGGCGGCGAAATCCTCGTCCTCGGGATGGAAGGCGCCGACATAGCGGTAATAGGTATCGGCATCGTCGAACAGGATCAGGATGTCGCGCCCCCAGGGTTCGACATGGGCCAGCCGTCCAAGCAGTCGCTGCACGCGGCGACCGGTTCGGGCGACGAAGGCCAGGGTGAGATCGGCGGCCCGGTCGTTCTGGCGGGTCAGCAGCAGCGCCACGTTCGACTCGAACAACCGGTATCCGGAACCCAGCGCATCGCGCAGGTGCAGCAGCCAGGCGTGTTCGCAGGCGAGCCAGGCCATGCCGCCGCGTTCGTCATCGTCGAAACCGTCGCACCAGGCGCGCACGGCCTCCCAGTCGACATGCGGCAGTCCGTCCTCCATGTCGATCGGATCGCGAAAGTCGAGGCGGCTCCCGTCGACGGCAACGAACTCCGGCGCCTCGCGCGCGATGATGGCGCCGGCGGTGGTTGATGCGCGCCGCCCGAGGCCGAACAGTCCCTTGAGTGCCTGGATCATGTGGCTTGCCTGGGATTCGTGGTGATGGGCGTGGCGCATTATCGCCAGAAGTGATCGACTCGTCGTTCACACAGAGGAGGCACCCCGCCCGCCCTCATCAGCGTGCACGTTTCTGTCCTTCCAACGGAACACCTGACAGCCGCGGATCCTCGCGCAGCGTGCTGTAGAGGAAATCGCTGAAGGCGCGGATACGGGCGACGCGGCGCAGGTCGGGGTGGGTCAGCAGCCAAAGCTGACCGGGCGCGCCGGTGTCGGCGACAAACAGGCGTTCGAGGTTCGCGCGGTGCAGATCGGATGGCAGCATGGCGATGCCAAGTCCGGCGCAGGCCATGGCCGCCATGGTCAGCAGGTGGTCGGCACGGGCCACGATGCGCGCGCCGCACTGACGTTCCAGCCATGCGAAGGCACTGACACGGCGGAAGCTGTCGCTGGCACCGATCAGGTCGTGATCGTGCAACGCATCGACGCCCTGTGGCCTTCCCCGCTTGGCGATGTAGTCGGGCGACGCCATGAAGCACCAGTCGAGGTCGGCCACCTTGCGTCCGACCAGGAACTCCGGTGGCTGCGAGGTGGCACGCAAGGCGAGATCGGCTTCGCGGCGCGCCAGGTCGAAGTCGGTGTCCGATACCGCGATCTCCACTTCGATGTCCGGGTGCTGGACGCGGAAGGTGGGCAGCAGCGGTGCGACGTAATCCTGGGCAAGCCCGGCGGGCGTGGTCAGGCGCACGCGCCCGGACAGGCGGTAATCGGCGCCGGCAACGGTTCGTTCCAGCGCAAGCACCGCGTCCTCCACCTGCTCGGCATGGCGGCGAATCGTCTCGCCTTCCGGCGTGGTCACGTAGCCTTCGGGCAGGCGCTCGAACAGGCGCACGCCAAGCTGCGCCTCCAGCGCGTGGAGGCGGCGGAACGCGGTGGAATGATTCACCCCAAGGCTGCGCGCGGCACCCGCGAGCGAGCCCTCGCGGGCAATGGCGAGCAGGTAGCGGAGGTCATCCCAGGGGAACATGGCGAGTGGGGAGTTCGGAGTTCGGAGCTCGGAGTTGGGAGATGGGAGATGGGAGATGGGAGATGGGAGATGAGTGGGGAGTCGAGAGTCGGGAGTCGGGAGGGCACAGGGCACAGGAGGGGCGGTGGGCATCGTGCCTCGGCCCATCCGTAGGAGCGCACCCTGTGCGCGACCAGCGCTGACTACGCAGCGAGGCGTGTGTCGCGCACAGGGT
>DAOMOD010000047.1:0-22700 GCA_035444205.1 Lysobacteraceae bacterium | reverse complement strand
GTCTCCTACGAAAGGCATGCCCTGTAGGAGCGCACCCTGTGCGCGACCCTCCCGTCGCATCGATGTCGCACCCAGGTCGCCCACAAGGTGGTCTCCTACGAAAGGCATGCCCTGTAGGAGCGCACCCTGTGCGCGACCCTCCCGTCGCATCGATGTCGCACCCAGGTCGCCCACAAGGTGGTCTCCTACGAAAGGCATGCCCTGTAGGAGCGCACCCTGTGCGCGACCCTCCCGTGGCACCGATGCTTCACCCAGGTCGCGCACACGGTGGGCTCGGCCGCTTCGCGCCTACATTTATCCCCGCCGCTGCTTTACAGTGTCGCGCCGATGGAGATGTCCGAGATCAAGCCCGCCCGCGACGCGCTTCGCCCCTTGCGCTACCTGCTGCGTACGCCGCTGCTGCTGCTGCACCTGGCGATCGCGCTGCCGCTGGCGCTGCTGGTGATCAATCCACTGGGCGCACGCCTGCGTGTCCGCGGCGAGCGCTTCGATCACGCCACCATCCGCGCCTGGTCGCGCGGTCTGGTGCGGGTGTTCGGCCTGCGCCTGCGCATTGTCGGCCAGCCCGTGCCGGGTGCGGCGCTGTTTGTTGCCAATCACCATTCCTGGCTCGACATCGAGGTGCTGCATGGCTGCCGCATGATGCATTTCGTGGCCAAGGCGGAGATCGCGCGCTGGCCGCTGGTGGGGTGGCTGGCCGGACGCGCCGGCACCATCTTTCATGCGCGCGGCAGCGGCCATTCGCTGGCCTCGGTGATGGACCGGGTCAGTGCCGGCTTGCGCGAGGGCCGGTCTGCCGGCGTGTTCCCGGAAGGCTCGACCGGCCCTTCCGATCGCGTGCGCACCTTCCATGCGCGCATCTTCCAGACCGCGGTGGATGCCGGCGTGCCGGTGCAGCCGGTGGCGCTGCGCTACGGGCGCGACGGCGAGGCCGACCACGGCCTGCCGTTCCTTCCCGGCGAGAATTTCGTTGCCAACTTCCTGCGCGTACTGGGCGGCCCCACGCAGGACGCCGAGGTGCATTTCCTGGAACCACTGATGCCTGACGGCGGCGGCCGCCGCGATCTGGCCGAGCGCTCGCGCGCCGCCATCGCCCAGGCCCTGGGGGTGGCCCTTGCGCGCCGCTGAGTTCAGCCCGCCACGCCTGTTGCGCAACCGGCACCTGCAGTCGGTACTGGCATCGAGCGCCGTGCGCCGCCTGCTGTACCTGCATCGCCGGCGCATGCTCGATTCCGGCGCCGAAGCAATGCTGCTCGACGCCGGCGACGGCGTGCGCCTGCAGGGCTTCCACACTCGGCAACAGGCACAACCTGTGGCGCGCGGCCTGGTGATCATGCTGCACGGCTGGGAAGGCTGCGCGCAGTCGAGTTACCTGCTGCACACCGGCAGCCGCATGCTCGCCGAAGGCTTCGACGTGTTCCGCCTGAACTTCCGCGATCACGGCGATTCCCATCATCTCAACCGCGAGCTGTTCCACTCCTGCCGCATCGACGAAGTGGTCGGCGCGGTGAAGGCGGTCAGCGAGGCGATCCCGCTGCGCCCGCTGTTCATCACCGGCTTCGCGCTGGGCGGCAATTTCAGCCTGCGTGTGGCCCTGCGCGCGCCCGCTGCCGGCATTCCGCTCGACTATGCGCTGGCGGTATGTCCAGTGATCAGTCCCGCGCACGGGCTGGAAGCGCTGGAGCGCGCGCCGTGGTTCTACGAACAGTACTTCCTGATGAAGTGGCGCAAGAGCCTGAAGCGCAAGCGCGCCCTGTTTCCCGAGGACTTCACGTTCAGCGACGCTGAACTGAAAGCCGACCTGCGCGGCCTGTCGCGCTGGCTGGTGGAGCGCTACACCGACTTCGGCAGCCTGGAGAACTACCTCGACGGCTACTCCATCGCCGGCGACCGCTTGAAGCACCTCGCCGTGCCCGCCACCGTACTCACCGCAGCCGACGACCCGGTCATTCCGGTGAGCGATTTCCAGGCGCTGGAACTGTCGCCGCTGGCCGAACTCGAGATCACCCCCTACGGCGGCTTCATCCGCGACTTTCGCCTGCGCAGCTGGATCGAGGACTATATGGCGGCGAAGTTTCTCGGCCGGGCGTGAAGCAGCAAGCGATCAACCGCAGAGCACGCGGAGAGCGCGGAGAAGCACTTGTCCGTGCTCTCGCAGAGCGGAGCTTGCTCGGCTCCAGAACCGTAGGTTGGGGTAAGCGCAGCGCACCCCAACGATGTGCGCCCGGACCGGCGATGATGTTGGGGTGCGCTGCGCTTACCCCAACCTACACGGCCCCCGTCCTTCCCATCGCGGTTTCCGAGCCCATGTAGAAGCGCACCCGTGCGCGACCCGACGCCGCGGTCAGGGCGATACGGTTGTCACCCACCGGTGGGCTCCATCATCGACAGGAATCAAGTCGATCGCAGAACGATCGCGCCCGATCCATCGGAGAACCGTCACGTCTCAGTATGAGGCCGGAGCACGTGCGGATCCTTCGTCGAAGTATGCGTCCCATGCCTCACCGATATCGCTGGTGTCACCTTTGAGACGCGACAGCATGGTGCCGTCGTTGAGGTAAACGATCTCACGGTCTCCATCACGAAGGACGGATGCGGTCGCCCGCGCAGCCTGACTGTGGAATTTGCCCCGATTCTTCGTCGACTGCGCGTCGGCGGAAAGTTCAAGGCGGAGCATTTCAACCGATTCCGCGAGCGCCTCCTGCAAGACGGCGCGAAGCTGCACGCCGCCATCCTCGATCCACTGACGTGCTGTGACCAGAGCCAGGTCATCTTCGCCCCACTTCCGCTTTCGGGCACGTTGCGTGCGGTATCCATGGTCCCGCTGGTATCGCACGACAGCGGCACGGGCCTGACGCGAACCGTCATCGCCAAGTGCATTGGCCTGTGATATCAGAGGGCCAAGGTTCAGCGCTGCGTACTGCTCGTCCGCCAACGCTTGCAGCCAGCGTCGATCATCGTCGTTCTTGTCCCTTTCGATCTCCGGAAGTGGGGCGGATCTGTAGCGCAGTACATTGCTGAAGTCGGAGCGGACGGATGTGAACTGCCGCGCGCCGCGCAAACGCGGCGACCAGATTCGTACCCGTGTCTGCGCCTCGACTCGACGCCCGTCATCTGAAAACCCCCACATCGTCGCCACGATAAGACAGGACTGTCTTCGTTCGCATGCGGCCCTGCGCGGGTCATATTCGCCATTGCCGGGATCGACCCTCTCCGGCGCGCCGGCAACAAGGCCACTCTCGAGTAGGGTCTCGGCGATCCGCTCCTGCCAGTCCGCCTGCAGCGCTTTCCATTCTCCGGAATCTTCGAGGATCATGAGCAAGCTTCCCGCCTGCAAGCGAAATGCTCGTGCCTTTCGCTCCATGTTGGCCACGACCAGCATTCCGCCAGTCATTCCCCCCAACCCGATCGCCAGCACCTCCCCCTCGGAAGGACCTCGCGGCTCGCTGAGGGCAACTTTTCCGGGGGCGCTGAGGGTGCTCATCCCACCGAATCCGCGACCGAGCACCGCCAATCCCTGCTGCGGCATGAAGGTCACCGCACGAAGCGCAGGCAGCTTTTCGATGTCCTCGGGTTCGAGAACGCGATCCTTGTGAATTCTCGCCGCGTCGGCACCGGTGCACAGGACCAGCAAGGCCACGAGGATGGTAATTTTCCCTCGGCTGCGCCGATGCGCGGCACGGTGCGCGCGCTTGTCGACGGTCACTGTGCAGGCTTGGCAGGTCGCTTGTATTGTCTGGACGTGCATGGTGAGTTCGATTCCCTTGATGGCGATTCAGCGAGCACTTGCCGGGACGGCTCCGGCGAGACCGTTGCCCGGGGCGAAAGTGTAGCCGAATCAGGTCATTGGCAATCAGCGGCGTAATCGGATGGGGTGAGCCCAGTGCACCCGCGGGACGCAACGCTTTTGTAGTGCGGAGCTTGCTCCGCTCCAGACCTTGCGGCACATTGACGCGTGTCAGTGGAGCAGGTTCGGCTCTACGAGAGCCCCGTAGCAATATCTGCAATATCTGTGTACACGGCTTGGCTGCGCGCGCCACTGAACTTTTCTCCCCGAGAACGGATCCCGCAAGTCACATTCAGGTCTTGAGCATGTACTTCAGTGGGTGCGCGATTTCGCGTCGAACTGGTCGAAGGTACGTTCCCATTCCGGTCCAATCTGTTCCCGGTCATCGCGCAACATCGACATCAATGTACCGTCATAGAGGTAACCGACCACCCACCGTGGCAGAACACCTCGCCGCCCACGAAGTGCGAGCGAATCGTTTTGCCAGTGTCACTGATCGCCCCAATGGAGCCATTCCGGGATCGCCGTAATGGAGCCAGCGGATGATCGGCGTAATGGAGCCAGCGTCACGGTTGACCTGATCGGCCTGCATATCGCCATTGAAGGCATTCCCCTCTTCATTCAAGTAGGCCTTCTGGCGCCCCCGACGTTCCCGACGCGGGCAAAGGTCGCCGGATCGTAGTCCGGTTCGGCGTGTTTCGGTACCTCGCGATACGAACGTAATACGTATGTATTGCGTTTGGCGTTCGTATGCAGTAAGATGCACTCCATCGCAGCTGACCCGCGTGAACCCATGGCCAAGCAAACCATCACCCTGCGCCTCGACGAAGATGACCTCACCTATCTGTCCCAGGTCGAAGTACCGGGCGCCAGCAACCTGAGCGAGAAACTGCGTGGTCTGCTCGCCGAGGCGCGCGCGCAGCGCGAGGGGCTGGGCGACTTCGGCGCCGCCTACGACTTCAGCCGCCGCCTGTTCGGCCAGCCCGAGCGCTGCATCCGCGACGCCGAGGTGCGCGAGCAGGTGCGCTCCGAACTGATCGCCCGGGTACTTTCCTGGCTGCCGGAGACCACCGCCTTCGTGCTCTCGGGCGCCTGCGCCGACGACAGCCGCGAGGGTCTGAAACGCTTCGAGCAGGGTCTTGGCGAACGCAGCCTGGGCCTGGTCGATTCCGTACTGCAGCTTGCGCAGGCGGGCTTTCCGGGGTGTTATGCACCCAAGGTCCTGTCCGCCCGCGCGCAATCGGCATTGAACACGGCCGCCGCCAGCGGCGAGAATCGCAACCCACGAGGGAGAACCAAGTCATGAGCGAGTCCCTGACCAGTCGCGTCGGCCGTCTGATCGCCGGCAGCTTCCATGCCATCGTCGATGCGGTGGAAAATGCCGCGCCCGAATCCACCATGGAGCAGGCGGTGCGCGAGATCGACAACGCCATCGCCGATGTCCGCGCCGATCTCGGCAACGTCGAGGCACAACGGCACCTCACCGCCAAGCGCCTGGCCGAGGAGAGCAGTCGTCACGACCAACTCGCCGAACAGGCGAAGCTGGCGCTTGACCAGGGCCGCGAGGACCTGGCCACCGCCGCGGTCGAACGGCAGATCGATATCGAGGCGCAGATTCCGGTGCTGGAATCGCGCCTCGCCGAACTGGCCGAGGACAAGGCGCGCCTCGAAGGCTATATCACCGCCCTGCAGGCGAAGAAGCGTGAAATGCGCGATGCGCTGGCCGACTATGTCAAGGCGCGCCAGCAGCAGGCGTCCGCCACCAAGACCGCGGGTGCCGCGGCGGCCGGCGGCGAGTCGGTAGAGGCGCGCGCCGAGCGCGCCAGCGACGCCTTCGACCGCATCTTTCAGCGCCAGACCGGGCTCAAGGGCACCAGCGGCGGCGGCGATGCCGCCAAGCTCGCCGAACTGGAAGAACTGTCGCGCAAGAACCGCGTGGCCGAGCGCCTCGCCAAGCTCAAGGCGGGCGACGCGTGATCGAGTACTTCACCGCGGCCGGCAGCGCTCCCTTCACGGTGGCGCTGCTGGTCATGGTTGGCCTGGCCGCGGTGGAGCTGATCGCGATGCTGACCGGCTTCACGGTCAGCGATATCGTCGACGAGTTCGTGGTCTCGCACACCGGCATCGAGACCATTGGCGATGCGCCCACCGGCATGGAAGCCACCAGCAAGTTGGAGGCCATCAGCACGGTCGGCCGCTTCCTGGCCTGGCTGTACGTGGGAAAGGTGCCGGTGCTGATCGTGCTGATCGTGTTCCTCACCGTGTTCGGTCTCACCGGTCTGATCATGCAGGGCGTGCTGCGCGACCTCACCGGGTATGCGCTGCCCGCCGTGGCCGCCGCGCCGCTGGTATTGTTCGGGTGCCTGCCGCTGGTGCGCGCGTGCACCGGCGGACTGGCGCGCATCATGCCGCGCGACGAGAGCAGCGCGGTCAGCCCCGATACCTTCATCGGCCGCACCGCACTGATCGTCGGGCCGGGCAGCGCGCGCGCCGGCATGCCCTGCCAGGCGCGTCTGGTCGACACCTTCGGTACCCATCACTATGTGATGGTGGAGCCGGAGGACGGCAGCGACGTGTTCGAGGCCGGCAGCACGGTGCTGCTGGTACGCAATCTGGGCGGCGGGCGCTTCAGTGCGATCGCCAATCCAAATCCCACCCTGCTGGACGAGTAGTCCGGCAAGGCCCGTTCCGGCATGCTTTTGCGATATCTGTAGCAGGGCCATTCGCGCCCATCATTTTCCGGGGAGACCATGGACATGAACATTCCAATGATGAATCTGATCGTGCCGGCGGCGGTCGTCCTGATCGCGCTGTTCGCAATCGGCCTGATTTTCGCTCGTCTTTACCATAGGTCGAGCAAGGAGATCGCCTTCGTGCGCACCGGTCTGCGCGGGGAGAAGGTGGTGCGCGACGGCGGCGCCATCGTGCTGCCGGTACTGCACGAGATCATCCCGGTCAACATGAACACGCTCAAGCTCGAGGTGCTGCGCGCCCGCGAGGCGGCGTTGATCACCCATGACCGCATGCGCGTCGACGTGCAGGCCGAGTTCTACGTGCGCGTGAAGCCCGATGCCAGTGCCATTTCCACCGCCGCGCAAACGCTCGGCCGCCGCACCATGGAACCGGCCGCGCTCAAGGAACTGGTGGAAGGCAAGTTCGTCGACGCCCTGCGCGCCGTGGCCGCCGGCATGACCATGGAGGGCCTGCACGAGAACCGCGTCGACTTCGCGCAGAAGGTGCAGGTGGCGGTGGCCGAAGACCTGCACAAGAACGGCCTGGAGCTCGAATCGGTGTCGCTCACCGGTCTCGACCAGACCGCTGCCGACTTCTTCAACCCGCAGAACGCCTTCGACGCCCAGGGTCTTACCAAACTGACCCAGGAAATCGAGCGGCGCCGCAAGGAGCGCAACGACATCGAACGCGACACCAAGATCGCCATCGAGATGAAGGATCTGGAGACCGAGCGCCAGTCGCTGGAGATTGCCCGCGACCAGGAATACGCACGACTGATGCAGGACCAGGAGATCAAGGTGCGCGCCGCCGAGGCGAGCGCCACCATCACCCAGCAGGAAGCCGAACGGCGGCGCGAGGCCGAACAGGCGCGCATCGCCTCCGACCGCGCCATCGCCGAGTCCGAGATCGAGAAGAAGCGCCACATTGAACAGCGCGAGATCGAGCGCGAGCGCATGGTTCGCATCGCCGAGCAGGAGCGCGAAATCGCCATTTCCGAGAAGTCCAAGGAGGAGTCTGCGGCCAAGGCAGAGGCCGACGCCGCGCTGGCCAAGGCGGTCGCCGCCGAGGAAGAAGTGAAGAAGGTGCGCGAGACGGCGATTGCCGATCGTGCCAAGGCAGTGCGCCTGGTGCAGGCGCGCGAGCAGGCCGAGCAGGACGCCATCGCCATCACCGTGGCTGCGGAAGCCGAAAAGCGCGCCTCCGAGGACCGCGCCGCCGCCGCCCGCATCTCCGCCACCGGCGAGGCCGACGCGGTGCGCATCCGCGCCCAGGCCGACGAGGAACGCTACCGCGTCGAGGCCGAGGGCAAGCGCGCCATCAACGAGGCCCGCAACGCCCTCAACGACCAGCAGATCGGACTGGAGACCAAGCTGGAACTGCTGCGCCAACTGCCGATCATCATCCAGCAGTCGGTCAAGCCGATGGAGAAGATCGACGGCATCAAGATTGTCGACATCCGCGGCATGGGCCAGGTGGCCGGCGAGGGCGGAAACGGAGCCTCCGGTTCCGGAGGCGACGGCAACCTGGCGCGCTCGGTGGTCGATCACGCCCTGCGCTACCGCGCGCAACGGCCGATGGTCGATGCCCTGCTGAAGGAAGTGGGCCTTGGCGACCTTGCCGACCTGAGCGGCCTGGTACTCCCGGATACCGCACCCGAACCGCCCACGGCGCAGCCACCACGCGCCGAGACGCCGCGCCCGGCACCCCCGCAGCCGCCCGAGCAGCGGCGCGGCCCGCCACCCGAAAAGCGCCTGCCGCCGAAGGAGTAGCCGGGCGGCGGAAGGTCCATGGAGCCGAGTCGACTCCGCTCCATGGCCCGCTGTCGATGCCAGCAGCCGTCGGACTTGGGCGATCGTCGCGAGGGAAAGCGGGATCGAGGACAGACTCGTCATCGTTCGAGAAAAATGGCAGGGCTGTTTGACGAGAAGGATGGCGGATCGGGACCGATATCCGCTTTGCCGCAGAAGATCAGTCCCAAGTGCGACAGGCTGCCAGCACGCATTTCTGACAGCCCTCCAACCGCGGACGGTTGCGAGAAATGCGGGCCAGGCGGTCGCCGGTGGAAATGCGACCGGCCATGCCTGCCCTTTGCATGCCGCCGCGCCAGCGGCTACCCTGCGCGGCATTCCGGTGCGACTTCGGCCGGGCGCGCGTGCGTCCGACTGCGGTTGCCGCGTCTTCGCGGAACGCCTTCCGCCCCGATCATCCCCTTATGCTCGACAACATCATCCAACTGCATCGCCAGGGCCAGCTCGACCAGGCCGAGGCCGGCTATCGCAAGCACCTGAAGACTCTGCCCGAGGACCACCGTGCCCAGTTCCTGCTGGCCATGCTGCTCGATGCGCGCGGCCAACGCGACGAAGCGCTTGGCCTGCTCAACAGCGCAGTATCGCTGGCTCCCGACCAGGCCGAGTATCTGGTGGCGCTGGGCCAGATCCAGGTCACGAGTGGTCACTTCGCCGCCGCCCAGGCCAGCCTCGCCGCCGCCATCAAGCTCAATCCCAACGCCGGCCCCGCCTATCTCATGCTGGCGCGGCTGGCCTGGCGCGAAGGCCGGCTCGATGAGGCGGCGCGGCAGCTCAAGCTGGCCCTGCGCGCCAGTCCCGAGGCCCCCGAGGCCTTGCTGCTGGCCGGCAACCTGGCACTCGAGCGCGGCGAACACGAGGAAGCGCTCCGTCTGCTCAGCCCGCTGGCGCAGAAGTATCCGAAGGATCCCGCCATCCAGGCCAGCCTCGGCCAGGCCTTCCTCTCTGGCGGCATGCTGGCCTTTGCCGAGAAGTGCCTGCGCAATGCCGTGGAGATGGCCCCTGATGCGGTATTCGCCCGCGTCGCCCTGGCCGAGGCACTGATGCGCCAGGACCAGTTCAAGGAGGCGCGCGATCTGCTCGACAAGGCTACCCGAGACGATCCCGACAACCACGGCGCACGCGTGCGCCTGGGCGATGTCTGCCGCGCGTTGGGCGACTTCGTCGCCGCCGCGCAGGCCTATGCGCCGCTTGCCGACGCGCTGGCGACACACCCCGAGTTCGTCGCCGCCCATGCCGATGCGCTGGCGCACACCGGCCGCTTCGAGGAAGCACGCCAGCGGCTCGACGCCCTGCTGTCGGTGAATCCACAGGCGGCGCCGGCCTGGCAGGCGCGTGCACAGGTGGAACGGCTGGCCGCAGACACCAGCGCCCTGCGCGCGATCGGCACGCGCTGGTGCGAGGCCCTGCCGCAGGACCCGGCGGCGCTCGAGACCCTGGCCCTGCTTGATGAAGAAGCACGTCCGGCGGAAGCGGAAGCGCTCGCCGATCAGGTGCTGAAGGCGCAGCCGCTGGCAGTGGCGGCGCGCCTGCTCAAGACCCGCGCCCAGGTGCGTCGGGGTGAACTCGATGCCGCCGGCGCCGCGCTGGAGCAATCGCTGGCGGCAGCTTCCATGACCAGCGTCCAGGGCGTGCTGCACGGCACCCTGGGCGCGGTGTGCCACCGGCGGGGGCGCTACGATCAGGCGGTGGAGCATTGGCAGCGCGTGCATCGCCTGTCCGGCGGCGCCCTGCCGCTACCGGTGCTGAGCCGCGTCGAAAAGTTGCCGGCTCACGTCGAAGCTGCAGGCGAGGCGGCGCCCGGCGAATTGCAACCGGTGTTCCTGATCGCACCACCCGGCTGCGGCGGCGAACAGGCCGCCGGCGTGTTGCAGGATCTCGGCCTGCCCCTGCTCAGCGACCGCTTTTTCGCCCCGCTCCAACGCCGCCACGGTTTCGTCGAGTACGAATCGGGCGCCTGGCATCCGGATCCTGACGCGGACCAGGTCGAAGCCTTTGCCGCATGCTACCGACAGGCCATGGCCAGGGCCGGTGTCGATGGTGGACGCCGCTACGTCGACTGGCTGCCCGGCTTCGACAGCGTATGGCTGCCCACCCTGATGCGCGCTTTCCCTGGCGCACGCCTGGTGGTCGCCCTGCGCGATCGCCGCGATGCACTGATGCACTGGCTCGCCACAGGCAGCTTCCACCCGACACCGCTGGTGAACGTGTACGACAGCGCGCTGTGGCTATCGGCGGCCTTCGATCACGCCGAGCATGCCGCCGCCGCGCCCGGCGCCGTGCGTCTGGACATCGACGCCATCGTCGCCGGCGATGCATTGCCGCCCGCGTTGCTGGCGCTGGCAGGTTGCACGGACGAGCCGCCGCGGACGCATCTGCACAGCGCAGCGCCACGCGCCGCCGGTGGTGGCCTACCGCTCGATTTCGAGGCCGGCGTCTGGCAACACTACAGCGAGCCGCTGGCTGCGCCGTTCCAGGCCGTGCAAACTCCCGCAAGCTGACCTCCAGGCGGAGGACCTATCCATGAAATTGACCAGCCAGACCTTCACCCACATGAGCGCCATCCCGACGCGCTGCGCCTTCGGCAAGCGCGGTGCCGACAGCCCCTGCGTCCTCAGCGACAACCGCAGTCCGCATCTTGCCTGGGATGGGGTACCGCCGAACGCGCGCTCGTTGGTGCTGATGTGCATCGACAGCGATGTGCCCAGCCGGGCCGACGACGTCAACCAGGAGGGTCGCGACGTTCCGGTTGACCTGCCGCGCACCGACTTCGTGCATTGGCTGATGGTGGACATTCCTCCCGACTGTCGCGAACTGGCGGAGGGCGCCTGTTCGGAGGGCGTCACCGCGCGCGGCAAGCGCAACCCGCCGGGGCCCGCCGGCAGCCGCCAGGGCATCAACGACTACACCGCGTGGTTTGCCGGCGATGCCGACATGGCCGGCGACTGGTACGGCTACGACGGCCCCTGCCCGCCGTGGAACGACCCACGCCTGCACCACTACCATTTCCGCCTGTACGCGCTCGACACCGACACGCTGGGATTGTCCGGGGCCTTCACCGTGGACCAGGTGCGCCAGGCCATGAAGGGCCATGTACTGGCCGAGGCCGCCATCACCGGCACCTACAGCCTGTATTCGGGAAGCCCCATCCGGGCGTGATACCGCGGGTGCCCTTGTTCTGCCACGCGTTCGGCCGCTGCTGCCCTGCGGCGGCCCGGTGGCCGTGTTCGCGCCAGACCATGATCGACCACTCATGGATCTGATCCAGCTGGTCATTCTCGCCATCGTGCAGGCGCTCACCGAGTTCCTGCCGGTGTCGAGCTCCGGTCACCTCGGACTCGCCGGTTTTTTCTTCGGCTGGGAATACCAGGGTGTGCTGGTCGATCTGATGCTGCATTTCGGGACGCTGATCGCGGTGCTGGTGTACTTCCGCCGCGACCTGGGCGAACTGCTTCGCGCCGGCTTCGCCGTGCGCCCGGGCCGCCCGCTGGATCCCGGCCAGCGACTGGCGCTCGGAATTCTTGTGGCAACGGTTCCGGCGGTGGTGGTCGGGGTGATGCTCGGCACCGATGCCGCACAGTTGCGCCACCCGCTGCTGATCGCGGCGATGTTGATGGCGTTCGGCCTCGTGCTCGGTGCCGCCGACCGTTTCGGCGAGAAGCAGCGTGGCCTTGCCAGCATCGACTTCAAGGACGCCCTGCTGATCGGGGCGGCGCAGGCGCTGGCACTGATTCCGGGCGTGTCGCGTTCGGGCATCTGCATCACCGCCGGCCTGTTGCTTGGTCTGAATCGCGAGTGCGCCGCGCGTTATGCCTTTCTTCTGGCGGTACCGATCACCGTAGCCGCCTGTCTCCATGGCGGCATGCAGGCCGTTCAGGACGGCCATGAGCTCAAGCCCATTCATTTCCTGCTCGGCATCGGCGTGTCGGCCCTGTTCGGCATGGGATGCATCCACCTCCTGCTTGGCGTGCTGCGTCGCTTCGGTACGGCACCCTTCGTTGCCTACCGGCTCGTACTCGGCGTGATCGTCGTCGGACTCTATTTCCTGCGCTGACACTTCGCGCATGCCGGATGCAGCGCGAAACGGCCCATGGGTGCGCGGCTGCAAGCACAATAGGCGCATGACCCACGTCGTGCTGCACACCGAAGGCGATGCGTTGTATGCGGCCATGCTCGAAGACATCGGCGCCGCGCAGCACACGTTGCGCCTGGAAACCTATATCTTCGCCTGCGACGAGATCGGCAGCCGCTTCGTCGATGCACTCATCGAGCGCGCTAAGGCTGGCGTATGCGTGTACTTCCGGGTCGATGCCGCCGGCTCCTTCGGACTGATACCGCGCAGCGTCGCCAGGCGCCTGCGCGATGCCGGCGTTCGCTTCCGGCGCTGGCGTAGGTGGAGCTGGCGCCAGCCGTTCACCATCCACCGACGCAATCACCGCAAGCTTCTGGTGGTGGACCGCCGCTGCGTCTATCTCGGCGGCTTCAACATCCACCGCGAATCGTCGCACGAGCATTACGGCGAGGATCGCTGGATGGACCTGCACGTACGCCTGACCGGCCCGGTCGTGGGCGATGCCGCGCTGCTGTTCGATCACGACGGCAGGATGCCCACGCGCTGGCGCTCACGAGCGCGCCGCGGCTGTTTTCTGATTCCGAGCAGGACGCGCCGATCGCGCGCCCTGCTGCACCGCGTCTTCCACCGCGCGTTCGCGCGTGCACGGCATCGCGTCTGGCTGACCACGCCGTACTTCGTCCCGGACAGCCGCACCCAGCGCGAACTCTGCCGCGCAGCATCGCGTGGTGTTGACGTGCGCCTGCTGGTACCGGGGAAAAGCGACATCCGCATCACCCAATGGGCCGGTCGCGCCGCCTACTCGCGCCTGCTGTCAGCCGGCGTGCGCATCTTCGAGTACCGCCCGCGCGTTCTGCATGCCAAGACCGCGCTGATCGACAGCGACTGGAGCACGGTGGGCACCGCCAACCTCGACTACCGCAGTTTCTTCATCAATGACGAAGTCAACGCAGTGTTCGAGGACGCGGCGGTGAACACGGTATTGGCGGCGCGTTTCCTGGCTGACCTCGACCAGTCGCGAGAAGTGCGCCTGCGCCCATGGCGCCGGCGGCGCTGGTTCAACTGGTTCCCCGAAACCATCGGCTACATGGCAAGGCGCTGGTTGTAGCGCCGCGATCCCGTCCCACCGCTCCGTCGATGGAACACGTTCGTGCGAAGGCGCTCATGGCTGACGTGACCCGGTCGAATCGGGTGTCGGGCGCGAAGTGCCGTCCAGCAGGAGCCGCGCGAGCCGTTCCGCCTGGACGCGTATTTCCGGAACCGCCACCACTTCCCACAGCACGCCCTTCATCGTCGATCCCAGGGTGAACAGAACCTCCGAGCCGATGCCCGCCGCGTCGATGATCGCGCCGTCGGGCGAAGCGTCGACACCAAGACCTGCCGGACCTGAACGGATCCGTCGACTCCGCAACAGGTTGCGGACGAGTGGGTGCTCGACCCGCTCGTAGTCCGACTCCGGGCCGATGCAGTTGATCACGCGGGCCGCCGACTCGACTTCGATGGCGGTGCCCCCCCGCGCGACATATCGCACCGCCATGCCCGGTCCGGTTTCGACAAGGTCCTGGATTCGACCCGCCACGATCCTGAGCTGCCCGCAGTCGCGCAATGTGCGGATGTGCGCTTCGCTCTCGGCAGGAAGCCGGCTGCGGATGATCTCCCAGAAACGGAACGCATGGCGCAGGAAGCGCCGCTTCTCATCCTCGGCAAGCGCGCTCCAGATTTCCTGCGTGTGTGGGCGCAGCGAATCGATCACCGCCCGCCGGTCGATGCCCGCCGCGTCCGCACGTTGCAGATGCTCGCGTACGATCCGGACAAGCGCCCGCACACCGCGCACCGCCTGGATCTCTGCAAGGAACGATGGGTAGGACTCGAAGCCCCGATGGCCCAGTGGCAGGTATCCCCGCCTGGAGATCGCCACGATCTGTCCACGGTGTCCGCGCCGATGGAGCGCCACCGCGAGATCCACCGTGGTCTGGCCGGTGCCGATGAGGAATACCGTGTCGTGCTCGTTCAGCCCCTCGATGGCGCCGGCATCCCATGGGTCGCGCACGTACCGCGTGCTTGTCAGGCTCGGCAGGGTTTCGATCTTCGGGTGCCGTGGCGGGAAGTTGCCCAGCGCAAGCACCGCCTTGTCGACTTCGAGCACGCCCTGGTGGTCAAGATGGATGGCGACGCCGCCGTCGTCCGCCGCCATGTCGATCACCTCCCCGCGCACGTGTTCCAGCGTTGCCGCCCCTGCCGCCGACTTCATAGCTTCCTGGACCAGGGTCAGCAGGTATTCCCGATACTTCACGCGCGGAACAAAGTCCCATGGCCCCACGCGCGCATCGCGGCCCTGGAGCCAGCGCAGGAAGTGCTCGGGATCTTCCGGGTACGCGCCCATGCGGCACGCGGGGACATTCAGGAGATGCCGGTCGGTTTCGTTGGAGTAGGCCGGCCCCATGTACGGCTCGGCGCCCCGATCGAACATCACGATGTCGACCCGGCGAGGAGGCGAGGCATGTCGCAGCAGGTTCAGGGCAAGCAGCCGCCCCGACAGACCCGCACCCACGATTCCGATTCGCATCACGGCGCCTTCGAGAGTCTTTCACTTGCCCGGCAGGATAGGCTGAGTCGATCCGTTCGTGGCGAGGAGCCTTTGAGGCCGGGATGTCATCGGGATGCAGCGGCCTTCTCTTTCCGGGCCGGCATCGCGGGCTGCTTCTCCCATGGCTCCACGTCACCGGACACGACGCGAAACGACGGATGTGGTTGCGGGCGGCTCACCGAAGCGAGGCGGTGGTGCTGCTCGGGATCACGGATCGCAAGCTTCGACATCAGGTGGCTCCACTCGAACTTCATCTGCCCGCGGGTGACTGGAATGACGCCGGTGCCGTGCCTGCGGGTGATCTTCTGTCCTGCAAAGGCATAGCCGCGACGGTCAGCCTCTGCAAGAACGGCACGGAGATAGCCCCCGATCGCACCGATCGGAGAGGCCTGGGCGCGGAATCGTTGCAGTTGCGGATGATGCAGATAGCCGCGCGTGCGGCCACGCAGTACCGCCTGGGCCAACAGCGCCTCGCGCCACAGCGCGACCAGGCCGCGGGAGTCGAGGTACTTCGGATGTACCGACCAGAGTCGCATGTGTCAGTTCACCTGGACGCCAGTACAAGCTGTGTCCGAAACGGCACGGTCATTCCACAGGAAGTGGCGTACTGCGCCAATTCCCTTGCCGTGTCGTCGATGACAAGCTGTCGCGCGGTCGCCGAAGCAGCATCGAATCCGGCAGACATGGGCGTTGCGCTGACATGTCTCGGCACGAACATGGCAGGCGCAGGCAACCTGAGCTCGAGTTGCGCAACGGATACGTTCACCGCCTCAAATCCCGCTGCTGAAATCATTGCACCACTGGCATTGCCGTCGGAAAGACTGAATGCCGCTTCCAGCCCCGCGGCCGTTTCCGCGCCGATATGTCGGCTCACTGCCTGGACAAGGGCGTGGAAGTAAGGGCTTTCTCGAATGTCGCTCCAAAGGCTCACGGCTACGCGGCCGCCGGGCTTGAGGACGCGTCGCATCTCCGCCAAGGCGCGCGGCCGATCCTGCAGAAATTGCAGCGTCTGGGCGCAAAGCACGACATCGAACTGCTCCGCCGCAAAGGGCAGTTCATAGGCACTCTTCGCAACCCATTCGATCGTCGGGCCGGCAACGGGTGGCATGGACCGGGCGACATCGATCATGCCTTCGTTCACGTCCACGCCGACCACGCGGCCGGATGGGCCCGTTCTTTCGGCGGCGAACCTTGTCGCTGCGCCCGTTCCGCACCCGACGTCGAGAACGGATTCTCCCTCGCGAAGGCCTGCCCGATCCACGAGCGCCAGGGCAGCGGGTCCGAGAATGGACGGAACGAGCACCTCTTCGTATCGCGCAGCAGCGTCAAGGGCCAGTTGCCACTGTGTGGAGGTCGTCATGTGCCGTGCCTGCCTGCTGTCCAAGCTGTGCCTCGCGGCAGCCGGAGCGTCCGATGAAGCATCACGGTTCCGTGCGACTTGAACGCAGGGACTTCATCCGCTCCATGTACGCTGCAAGCGCCGGGTACTCCTGCAGTATCTCAGCACTGGCGGGTGGACGCGACATGTACACCAACTGGGCGTTCACCGCGAAGTCGCACAGGTAGGGTATCTGACCGAGCAGGTATGGCCTTGCTGCAAGGATGTCGGTGAGCGCGTTGAATGCGCGCTTGAGGTCCGTGCCGATCTGGGCGACCGACTTGCGGCCGGTGCCCTGGCCGCGCAGTTGCGCGGCAACACGGCGCTGATAGAACAGGCGCGCCGCGATCCCAAGCGGGTTCAACCCGAATGCCTTGCGCACCATCGGCCTTCCGCGCGGATCGATCCACTGCAAGTACAGGCCCGGAAAGTACAGGGCCTCATCTGCCCAGTCCTCCAGTGCATGGCACAAGCCTCTGAGGTATCGGTCTTCCGGCAGAATTGCGGGGCTGGGGAACAGCCGTTCGATCTCGTGCGCGATGTCGGTCGAGTCGATGATCAGGCGGCCATCCACATCCAGGGCGGGGACTTTTCCCACCTTGCTGCGCCGTAGCAGCTCCATGAGCGAGGGGCCAAGCACCCCAACGCGCTCATACTCGATCCCCTTGTAGTGCAGGATCGCGCGAACCTTCATGCAGAACGGCGATGGGGCCCAATCGAGGAGGCGGATTCGCATGTTCGTGTGTGGTGCCTGATGCCTGGGTTGAACCGCACGTCTTCGACGCTGGTGCGTCGCCCATCTCTGCGGGGGTTCGGCAGCGCAACCTGGCCCGACGTTTGTCTGCTCGTGGTGAAGTGCCTAGTCGAGAAACTTCCAGGTGGATGCGCCATCAAGTCGTCGTATGCGGACTGCCGCGACCGCACCGGGTTCGAAGTTGCGGGCATTCACGCCCATCCTGTCAGGTGACCCCGGCCTGAGTGGCGACCAGTGTGTGACACAGCCACAGTGGCGGCACCTTGCGAAAGTCAGATTCTCCTCCCCCCATGCGTATGTGTCCGTGGCTCCGGCCGCGGCCCTGATACGCACTTCGGAGACACGGTAGTACGCCCACAGCGCGCCGTACCGATGGCAGATGGAGCAGTTGCAGCTGGTCAGCCTGCGTGGCTTGCGCGGAACCTCCACGTGGACTGCCCCACAGTGGCAACTTGCGGTCAACATGGCGTGTGCTCCCGGTCGAGTCCTGTGTGATGCTCGATGACGGCTGGCATGGTGCAACTTCTTCGCGGAGAGTGATGCGCAACGACCTTTGCCGAAGTGCGTGAGGCAGAACGTGGATGGCCGGAAATCTTCATGCCGAAAGCGCTCATTGTCGCAGGATCTTCTCCATTGCCTTTCCCTTTGCAAGCTCGTCGACCAGCTTGTCCAGGTAGCGGATCTTCTTCATCAGCGGATCCGCTACTTCCTCCACTCGGATCCCGCACACCACTCCCTTGATCAGCGAGCAGTTCGGGTGCATGGCGGGTGCCTGGGCAAAGAAGGTCTCGAAATCGTGCGCCAGGTCGATCTGCTGCTGCAAGCCGGCCTGGTCGTATCCCGGCCGAAGTTGTGGCATGTGTAGCGCGGCCGAAGATCTGTCCGACAGCACATCCCTGCAAGGCGAGACCATGCACGGCCGGCTATTCAGATAGCTACCCCAAACAGTGCACCGACCCCCGCGGTCAGGGCCATTGCCAGGGCGCCCCAGAAAGTTACCCGGGAGGCAGCGACCATGACGGGGGCACCACCCGTTCTTGCTGCAAGTGAGCCAAGCAACGCAAGGAACAGGAGTGAGCTGCCCGGAACTGCCCACATGAGCAGGTCTGTTGGCAACAACAAGACGACAAGGAGCGGAAGCGCCGCGCCAACCGAGAATGTACCTGCGGACGCAAACGCGGCCTGGATCGGGCGAGCGGTCGATACTTCTGAAATACCAAGCTCATCGCGTGCGTGCGCCCCAAGCGCATCTTGCTTCATGAGTTGAATGGCTACCGTGCTTGCAAGCTCTGGGCTCAACCCCCGCCTGACGTATATCTCAGCCAGTTCCGCTTGTTCCTGTTGGGGCGCGTTGGCCAGCTCTTTCCTCTCTCTCGCAAGATCCGCCCGCTCCGTATCTGATTGGGAGCTGACTGACACATACTCACCCGCTGCCATCGACATGGCGCCTGCAACCAGACCGGCAACGCCGGCAACCATCACAGCCTTGGAGTCCGCGCCTGCTGCTGCCACTCCCAGGACCAGACTGGCGGTGGATACAATTCCGTCGTTTGCGCCCAGAACCGCAGCGCGGAGCCAGCCAATCCGTTCTGTCCTGTGCCTTTCAGAGTGCCACATGGCAAATTCCAGTTTGGGGAAGCATTTTGGGGAAGGAAGAAGCGCCTAACGATGGAGCCGAGCCGCACGCTGCAGCAGACGCCGACTGGCCGCGTAAGGACCATTGCCGTCGTGGCCTGAAGCGGCCAAGCGGCGACAGCCGTAGCGCGTCGGATTGAGCGAGGCCCGCCAGGCACAAAGCGCCCAGCGGCGCACGACTTCGGCATGCTGCTCGTCGCCTTGAGCCGCGAGGACGTCGGCCACCGTGATCGAACCGAGATACCCAGGAGGTTGCAGTTGGACCATGTTTGCCTTGAATCTACCGACGCGCAGCATTGCGGCATTGGCCTCTTCTGCACTGAGGCCATTCTCCAGAAAGAGGCATAGCCTTGCCAGGTGAACTCCGACGGATTGGACGGCTTGCCGCGAGCCGCCGCCGGCCGACAGCAGCAGGTTGAAACGCAAGGACTCCCGGACGGTCGGCTTGAGCGCATGGTCATGCGGCAACCTCGACGTACGCCACGACGACAGCGAAACGCATTGGAATCACCTGTTGAGTGCGGCTTGCTTGAGTACGCTGTTGAGCGTGCTAGGCGCCAGATCATCGCTCGCCCAACCAGGCACGGTAACGCGACCAGGCTTCGAAGGATGCATACTGCCGGTGACTGCTGCGGCAGGCTACCTGGACCCAGCCATCCCTGAGCAGCATCCGAGGCCCCTCCGCTACTGTCATGCACCAAGCATATCAGCGAGCCCTGGCCGTTGACGCATAACTCTCCGGTTCAGCTGCGAGCCGCGAAGCGGTTCGTCCGCTGCAAGCGGTTGTTGGGCTCCATGCGGACATGGTCACAGTTGCACGCGCTTGAGCAGCTGAGCATTGATTGCCACGACCACGGTGCTCGCAGACATCAGTACCGCACCTAAGGCTGGTGTAAGCAGGATACCCCACGCGGCAAGTGCCCCAGCGGCCAAGGGAATGGCAAAGATGTTGTAACCCGCCGCCCACCAGAGGTTCTCGACCATCTTCCGGTACGTTGCGCGAGATAATGCGACGATCTTCGGTATGTCTCTCGGGTCGGACCGCACCAGCACGATATGACCGGCCTCCACTGCCACATCGGTACCAGCGCCGATCGCGATTCCGATGTCAGCGGTGGCCAGAGCCGGCGCATCGTTCACACCGTCGCCGACCATTGCGACCTTCTTGCCCTGCGCTTGCAGCTCGCGGACCTTGGCGGCCTTGTCCTCCGGCAGCACCTGCGCGAACACGGTGTCGATGTCCAGTTCGGCGGCGACGGCATCCGCGACCGCCTGCGCGTCGCCGGTGAGCATGGCCACTTCAATGCCTCGGGCGTGTAGCGCACGGATGGCCTCCCTGCTCTCCTCGCGGATGGCATCGGCCACCGCGAAGACCGCCAGGGCTTTGCTGTTCCTGAACAGGTAGATAGCGGCCTGGCCACGATGAGCGGCTGCCTCAGCTGCGATGCGCAGCGTGTCGGACACCTGCGCACCATCAACTTGCAGAAGCAAGGGACCACCCATTCGGTACTCGTTACCGGCCACCGATGCCGCGATCCCCATTCCGGTAAGCGCTCGAAAACCATCCGCCGATGGCACCTCAAGATTGCGCTCCAACGCCGTTTTCACAATGCCACGTGCAATCGGATGTTCGGACTCAGCTTGCACTCCGGCCGCAATCCGGAGCAAGTTCGCTTCGTCTTCCCCTTCGGCGACCGACAACTCCACCACCCGAAACTCTCCCAATGTGAGTGTCCCGGTCTTGTCGAAGATCACGGTATCGAGGTTCCTGGCTTCCTCCAGCCCACGGCGATCCCGCACCAGCAAGCCGTTGCGCGCACCCAAGGTCGTCGATATGGCGACCACCAGCGGCACCGCCAAGCCGAGGGCATGCGGGCAGGCGATGACCAGAACCGTGACCATACGAATCATGGAGAAGTCGATGGATGCGCCAAGCAGTTGCCACACCACCAGCGTGACAACGCCGGCGACTATCGCGACTCCAGTCAGGATCCGGGCCGCCCGGTCAGCCAGATGCTGCGCCCGGGATTTGGACGTTTGCGCGGCGGCCACAAGCCGCATGATTCCTGAGAGCTTGGTCTTTTCACCTGTGCCAGTGACCTGGATGCGAAGGGAACCCCCACCATTGATCGTCGCAGCGATGACCTCATCGCCTTCCACCTTCTTTACGGGCCTGGACTCGCCGGTAATCATGGCTTCGTTGAGATCGCTCGCGCCCTTCTGGACAACGCCGTCCACTGGCACGCTCTCACCGGGGCGGACCAGCACGATGTCGCCCTCCCGCAGTTCGCTGACCGGGACCGTTTCCTCGCCCTGCTCGGATACCCGAGTCGCGGTGTCCGGAAGCAGTTTCGCGAGTTCCTGGAGCGCACCCTGCGCCTGCGAGATCGAACGCATCTCGATCCAGTGACCCAGCAGCATGATGGTCACCAGGGTGGCCAGTTCCCACCAGATGGCATCCGCCTGAATGAGCCCGAGCTGGACCACCCACGAGAAAACGAAAGCCACCGAGATGGCGAGGGAGATCAGGGTCATCATCCCTGGTAGTCGCGCCCTCAGTTCTCGCCATGCTCCTTGCAGGAAGACCAAACCACCGTAGAGAAATACGGCAGTGCCGAAGACAGGCGATATCCATGCCGACCCGGGGAACTCAGGCGCTGTGTAACCGAAGATCATCTGGATGTGAGCCGCCCAGAAGACAACGGGGACGGTCAGGACCAGGGAGAGCCAGAACTTGTCACGGAACATCTTCGGGCTATGGCCTGCGTGCTGGTCGTGGCCTGCGCGTTCCGATGCACCGCCTGCGCGGGGCGCTCGGTGGTGTTCGTGATGATGGTGGTGGTTTTGCTTGCTCATCTTGATGCCACCTCAACCGTAGACTCAAAGCCCGCTCAATTGGAGGCGGATATGCGCTTTGTCCGCTCAATCGGGATAGGAAGGAGCCTCGCGGCCCCTCCCTCCCACACCACCGGACATACGGACCACGTATCCGGCGGTTCGATGAGTTGAGTTCCTACCGTGGCGCAAGGCTCGGCAGCCCCAAGGTCGTGAAGAAGTGCGGACGGGTCAAACGTCCGCTGCAACGACTGGTTGGGCCTCACCGCTTCATGCCCTTCCGGCGACCCAAGCTTTCAGCCAGGAACGAGGATACGAGTGCATTCATACTCACCCCTTCCTGTTTGGCACGTGCGCTACCGATTCAAGATCATCGATGCGCCAATCTTGAGGATTGGCCCGCTACTTCGCGAGTAGCTTCTCGGTCTTGCGCATGGAGCATGATGATACTCTCCATGGTATCAGCCTGCGATGCCGGTCAGTGACGCCCAACGCTTGAGTTCAACGGCGGCCCGACAGGGACATCCGCCGCAACGACGTGTTAGATGCCACTGCGTGAAACCAGTGGGAAGCGGCTGGGGTCACGGATCGACTCGACGGCAATATCAACGTCCAGCTCCGGCCAGTAGAGATGGTGAGAGGCCGGCTGTTCTACCTTGGTGATTGCGCGAATGGTGGCGTCTCGAAACCAAGGGAATTCCTTGAAGGACACGAACAGCTCCTCCGCGCCGAGCAGCAGCCAGAAGCCATGCCCTGAGACGTTGGTGACCTCAGGCCCCGAAATGTCGGAGCCACGCGTTGCGGATTTCATCTGCGTGTGCCTCAACCTTGCCCACCACCGCGCGCAGCTGCTGCGCACTCAGGCCGAAATTCTGCGCCAGCTCGACGTTGGGTTCAAGCCAGAACTTGGCCTCTCGGCCTTCGATGCCCACTACTGCAACAACGAGACCGGCGCCACCGCGCATGATCCGGCGATGCTGCTGAGGGCCGTTCTGCTTGGCTACTCGCAGGGGCTGGTCAGTTCGCGGGCCATCGAGCGGGCTTGTCGGGACAACGTCCTGTTCATCGCCATCACCGGGGATGCCAAGCCGCACTTCACCACCATTGCGGCCTT